>NZ_CP007029.1:0-300000 GCF_000227685.2 Thioalkalivibrio paradoxus ARh 1
CGTTATGGGGCGCTGAAAGCTACCCTTGCGGCGCCGCAAAGTCAATCCTCCTGGAGCCGGTGGAGCAGCGCGAAAGCCTGCCGCGAGCCGGTGGCACCCCGGGATGGGTTGCGCGTAGACTCTGGGCGGTGGTCTTTCTCCCCGGAGTCTGTGCGTGTCACCGAATACCCTGTGGTCAGCCTGTCTGGATCGCTTGCAGGGGAAACTCTCCGAGCAGCAGCTGAATACCTGGCTGCGGCCGTTGCACGCACAGGAGGCCGATGGCTGCCTGCGCCTGCTCGCGCCGAACCAATTCGTGCTCGAGCACGTGCGCGATCATTTCCTGCACGCGATCCAGGGCACCGTCGACGAACTCGGTACCAGCGAAAGACAGTGGCAGGTCGCGCTGGGAATCGGCGGTCCCGAAGCAGCCACTCGGGCCGATACAGAGCGCGGGTCGCGCCCACCAGCGCCGCTGCGGCTCAGCGGGCCAGGGTCCAACCTCAACCCGGCGTTCACTTTCGAAACCTTCGTCGAGGGCAAGTCGAACCAGCTGGCGCGGGCGGCGAGCCTGCAGGTGGCGTCCAACCCGGGCGTCGCCTACAACCCGCTGTTCGTGTACGGCGGCGTCGGCCTGGGCAAAACGCACCTGATGCACGCAATCGGGCACCGAATCCTGGAACGGATTCCGGACGGCCGTGTGATCTACCTGCATTCGGAGCGCTTCGTGGCCGACATGATCAAGGCCCTGCAGCACAACGCGATCGACGATTTCAAGCAGCACTACCGCACCGCCGACGCGTTGCTGATCGATGACATCCAGTTCTTCGCCGGCAAGGAGCGCTCGCAGGAGGAATTCTTCCACACCTTCAACGCACTGCTTGAGGGGCAACAGCAAGTCATTCTGACTTCCGACCGCTATCCCAAGGAAGTGGAAGGCCTCGAGGAACGCCTGCGCTCGCGGTTCGGCTGGGGCCTGACCATCGCGATCGAACCGCCCGAACTCGAGACCCGGGTCGCGATCCTGCAGCGCAAGGCCGAGCAGTCCGGTTTCGAACTGCCGAGCGAGGTCGCGTTCTTCATGGCCAAGCGCATTCGCTCGAACGTGCGTGAGCTCGAGGGATCGCTGCGCCGAGTGATGGCCAACGCGCATTTCACCGGCAAGGCGATCACTGTCGACTTCGCGAAGGATGCACTGCGCGATCTGCTCGCGGTGCAGAGCAAGCTGATCACGCTCGAGAACATCCAGAAGACCGTGGCCGACTACTACCGCGTCAAGGTCAGTGACCTGCATTCGGCACGCAGAAGCCGCTCGATCACGCGTCCGCGCCAGATCGCGATGGCCTTGTCCAAGGAACTGACCCAGCACAGCCTCCCGGAAATCGGCGAGGCCTTTGGCGGACGGGATCACACGACCGTGTTGCATGCCTGCCGCAAGGTCGCGGAGCTGCGCGAGGGCGATGCGAACGTGGATAGCGACTACAAGAACCTGTTACGCACACTGAGCAGTTGAGACGCTGTGGATAAGATGTGCGCGAAATCGCCGCGCCGCTGAAACCGGAAATCCGTTCCCGGTTATCCACAGGCTGAACACAGGAAGAACGTAGGTTTTCAGCACGGGAAATAAAAGCAAGTTGCGGAAATAAAACGAAAAATATTGTCCAAACCGTTTTTTGTCCGTTTGCTTATTACTACTGTCTTTATATATCTAGATCATCATAAGGGACCGCCGACATGGATCTATCCTTCGCCCGGGACAGCATGGCCGAGACGCTGCAGCGCATCGTCGGTGCCGCGGAAAAGCGCCTGACCATGCCCATTCTGGGCAATGTCCGCATCCGCGCCGGCAGTGAAGGCATCCAGCTGGACACGACCGACTTGGAGCTCGCCTGGAGGGCGCGCAGCACCGGGGAGATCAGTCCGGAGATCGATACCACGGTCGCGGTGAAGAAGCTGCTGGACGTGGTGCGTGCAGCACCGCCCGATTCGACGTTGCGCGCCAGGGTGGAAGGGGAACGCCTGACAGTCGGGTTCGGCGCATCGCGGTTCAGTCTCGCGACGCTTCCGGGCGCGGATTTCCCGGAATGGGAATTGGAATTGATCGAACACTGGATCGAGATGCCGCAGCGCTTGCTGCGGCGATTGATCGAGACGACGATGTTTTCGATGGCCCAGCAGGACGTACGCTATTACCTGCAGGGGCTGTTGCTGGTGGCGCAGGGGGCGATGCTCAGGGCGGTCGCAACCGACGGGCACCGGCTGGCCGTGAGCGAGACGGAACTCGAGACGCCGCTTGGTGCGGACCAGGAATGCATCGTGCCGCGCAAGACGGTGCAGGAGCTTCGGCGCAATCTTCTGGACGACGAAACGCCCGTTGCGGTCGGATTCGGGCCCGGGCAGGTTGCGTTCGATTTCGGTACGGCGCGCTTGACGAGCAAGGTGATCGATGGCCGCTTCCCTGATTACGAACGCGTGATTCCCGTCGATCTACCGGGAACCCTGATCGTCGAGCGCGAGGCGCTCCGGCAAGCGCTGGGCCGGGTCGCAATCGTGACCAACGAAAAGTACCGCGGGGTTCGGCTGATCGTGCATCCGGATGGCTGCCGCGTGTTGACCCACAACGCGGAACGCGAAGAAGCGGAGGAAGAACTGCCGGCGCAGTACCAGGGAGAGGAAATCGAGATCGGCTTCAATCTGATTTACCTGCAGGACGTGCTGAACGCGGTCGACACCGAGCAGATTCGATTCGACCTGCGCGATGGCGGGTCGTCGGCGCTGATACGTGCAGAGCCCATTGGTCAGGCACGCTATGTCGTGATGCCGATGCGGCTTTGATCGCGGGCGCTTGGGGTGCGCGTCGAATCGGGTGGTACTGGGCGGTGGGGGCGCGACCGATAGGGTCCCGTCGAATGCGGGTGCCTTTCGGAGGGAAGGTATCTGTTCAGTCCCCCCTCTGGGGAGAGGGGGCACGAGGATTGACGTGAAAGAACGTGGCGCGCGTCCCGGGGTAACCCGGGCGGGACAGCGCAGCGTCATCCGCCAGACGGCGTACGCGCCGTCCCGGGGGCCTGCGGCCTCCCTGGCGCCGGATGGCGGATGCCGGCCTTCGGCCTCTTCCGCCCTGGTTCTTTTTCATCATCGGGGGTGGCCGCCCCCGCCATGACAGTTCGGCAGGGGGCGGAATGCAGACGAGGGAAGAGGGTTTCGATCGATGCTGCCCCCTCAACGATCAGGGAGTCCAAGGAGCGCCATCGTCCGGCGCGTCCTCGGGATGGGAATCCAAAGGGACTGCGTTAGCGTTTGAATCGCTGGGCATGGGAGCAACAGCCGAATGCGATCGGCGTCGATGGGTTCCCTAGCGGCCTGTCGGACTTGGGCTGCTCCTACTGGGCCGCTCTCCCACGCGGCTCGCTACGGGGACCCAAGTCCAACAGGGTGCTAGGGACGGAGACGATGGGAAGGCAATGTTGGTCGGACTCTGGACTCGGGACGTACGTAACCTCGAGGAGGCCCGTATCCGGTTTGGTAGTGGTCTGAACCTGATTGTCGGCGCCAATGGCTCGGGGAAGACCTCGCTGCTCGAGGCCTGTCACGTGCTCGCGATCGGGCGTTCGTTTCGCACGCATCGCCTGGCACGCGTGGCGCGGACCGGGGTTGGCGCGTTCTCGATCGCAGGCGAGTTATGGGATTCCATCCACGGCCAGTCACGAGCCGGAGTCGAATGGAAAGGCCAGCGGCGATCACGCCTGAACGGGCAATGGCTAGAGGGCCATTGGGAGATCGCGCGACGGATGCCGCTGCTCAGCGTGCACGCGGGATCGTTCGACCTGCTTACGGGTGCTCCCGAAGAACGCCGGCGGCTGCTCGACTGGGGTAGCTTCTACCTTCACACCGATTTCGTGCAGCAGTGGTTGCTCTGGCGCCGGGCTCATGAACAGCGCAACGCGGCGCTGCGGCAGCAGGATGCGCAAGCGGCGGAACGGTTCGAGCCGGTTGCCGCTGCCGCGGGCACTCGCCTGACGGAGATGCGGGCATCGGTGGTCGAACATTTACGGCGCCATCTGAATGCATCGGCAACCAGCGGAATGCGGCAGGGCCTGAGTGGCGAGATCGACTTGGCCTTCCGCCAGGGTTGGAGCGAAAACGAAACGCTGGCGGACGCATACGCTCGGGGGCGCACGAGCGATCTGGAGCGAAGATTCGGGCAGTCCGGACCACAGAAGGCCGATCTCGAAATCCGGCTGGCCGGGCGCCCGGTCCGCGAGGCATCGAGGGGAGAACAGAAACGGGTGCTCAATGCCTTGGTGATCGCGCAGGGATTGGTGCTGGTCGGGATCAATCCTGGGGGAGGTGCGCCGCTGTTGTTGCTGGATGACGCGGTGGCCGAGATGGACGACGCGGGGTTGGAGAGGCTGATCGACGCGATCGCCACGCTGCAATGGCAATGCTTGGTGACGACGGTGGATTCGGAATGGGGATGGCGAGTCGCGAAACGCTATCCCGGCACGCAGATGTTTCACGTGAAACATGGCGCGGTCGAGCCTCAGCCGATGGCCGATTGATTGGCCCGGCCTGCGATTGCTTGACTTGGTGGTCCTTCCAACCCGCGCTTTGGTGATCTCATCCGCTTCGCTATCGCCCCTCAAGGCCATAGCGCCCGAGGATCTCAGCACACCCACGATCCAGCGGTGCCAAATCCTGCACCCGGTGGAATCTCAACGAGCGCAGCCTCTCGCAGGATCGGTAGAACCCTCAGGATTTTCCGTGCCAGCCAGGCGCACGCGGACCGCCTGCTTAACCCCCAGTCGGTTCGCGATCCATCTGAACCCTGCGAGCGCCGCGCCAGCGTGAGGCACCACTGGTTCGGGGAAGATACGGTTTCAGCAGCGCGGATGGATCGGCGCCGCGTTTGGCAAGCCGATCCATCCGCGACGACACCGCCTGACTGTGCTTGGAATGCCTGTCACGGTGCCCCGAGGGTTAACGTGAAAGAACCCGCGGCGCGCGTTCGGGTTGTTCCGTAGGGCGGAAAAGCGCAGCGTCATCCGCCGCTCGGCGTTCGCGCCTCCCCGGCGCCTGCGGCAACCTCGGCGCCCGATGGCGGATGACGGCCTTCGGCCTTTTCCGCCCTACGCCTACGCCTCTTTCAGGATCATCGCGATTCGCAGTGAGTTACTCGCGAGGCCGCGTCCCGGTGCGCCCCGCCAACCGGATGCGCGAATTCGGTTGGAATCCTCGGCCGCGGGCACGCGACCGGGTTGCTTGTGCAGCACGCGTTTCACGCTTGCGATGGCGGCGCGGCCCCACCGCCAGTGCTTGCGCCTAGGCTCTAGTGGGTGAGGGAAGCTCTGCGTGTCTTTGTCAGCCCTCCCCATTCGGCGACGCAGTGCCGATGTTTCACGTGAAACATCTCTGGCGAAGCACTGCGCGCCCGGTCAATCGGCCCGTCACGCCCCCAGAACCGCTCTTGCCCCGCTTTCGGCTATACTGTGCGCCTCTCGATCGAGTACAACACCTGATGTCGACCCCAGATCCGAACCTCTCCGCGAACGCGTACGATTCCACCCAGATCAAGGTCCTGAAGGGGTTGGACGCGGTCCGCAAACGACCCGGCATGTACATCGGGGACACCGATGACGGCACCGGATTGCATCACATGGTCTTCGAGGTGGTCGATAATTCGATCGACGAGGCGCTGGCCGGATATTGCACCGCGATCGATGTCACCATTCACGAAGACAATGCGATCAGCGTGACCGACAACGGCCGCGGGATCCCGGTCGACCTGCACCCGGAAGAAGGCAAGTCCGCTGCCGAAGTCATCATGACCGTGCTGCACGCGGGCGGTAAGTTCGACAATAGCTCCTACAAGGTTTCCGGCGGATTGCATGGCGTCGGCGTCTCGGTGGTCAACGCGCTGTCGGAGGAATTGCATCTCGAAATCCACCGCGCCGGGCGCCGTTACCAACAGATCTATCGACACGGGGTGCCCGACGCTCCGCTCGCAGATGCGGGCGAAACCGATCGGACCGGCACGACCATCTGGTTCCGACCGAGTGCCCAGACGTTCACCAACATCGAGTTCCATTACGAGATCCTCGCGAAACGCCTGCGCGAGCTGTCGTTCCTGAACTCCGGTGTGCGCATCCGGCTGAAGGATCAGCGCGACAACCGTGAAGATGTCTTCCGCTTCGAGGGCGGCATTCGTGCCTTCGTCGCCCATCTCAACCAGAAAAAGACCGCGCTTCATCCCTCGGTGATCTACGCGGATCAGACCCGCGATCACTACACGGTCGAGGTCGCGCTGCAGTGGAACGACTCCTACCAGGAAAATCTGTTCTGCTACACCAACAATATTCCGCAGCGCGACGGCGGCACCCACCTGGCGGGATTCCGCGCGGCGCTGACGCGCACGATCAACCAGTACCTCGAGCGCGAGGGATTGCTGAAGCGTGCGAAGATCGCGACTGCTGGCGACGACATGCGCGAGGGTCTGACCGCTGTGTTGTCGGTCAAAGTGCCCGACCCGAAATTCTCTTCCCAGACCAAGGACAAGCTGGTCTCGTCCGAGGTGAAGCCGCTGGTCGACAACGTCGTCAGCGAGGTGCTGAACGACTTCCTGCTCGAGAACCCGACCGAAGCCAAAGTGATCACCGGCAAGGTCATCGACGCTGCACGGGCCCGCGAGGCCGCCCGCCGCGCCCGCGAAGTCACCCGCCGCAAGGGCGCGCTCGACATTGCCGGCCTGCCCGGAAAGCTCGCAGATTGCCAGGAAAAGGATCCAGCCCGATCCGAGCTCTTTTTGGTCGAGGGTGACTCCGCGGGCGGCTCCGCGAAGCAGGGCCGCGATCGCCACTTCCAGGCGATTCTGCCGCTGAAGGGCAAGATCCTGAACGTCGAGCGCGCGCGCTTCGATCGGATGCTCGGTTCGGCCGAGGTCGGCACGCTGATCACTGCCCTCGGCTGCGGGATCGGCAAGGACGATTACAACCCCGAGCGTCTGCGCTATCACCGGATCATCATCATGACCGATGCCGACGTCGACGGATCGCATATCAGGACCTTGCTGCTGACGTTCTTCTTCCGCCAGATGCGCGAGCTGATCGAGCTTGGATACGTCTACATCGCGCAGCCGCCGCTGTACAAGATCAAGCGCGGCAAGCGCGAGCAATACGTGCGTGACGAAGCCGAGATGCAGGAGATCCTGCTGTCGCTTGCGCTCGACGGGGCTCGCCTGCATGTTGCGTCCGACGCACCGCCGGTCGCGCCCGAGGCCTTCGAGCGGCTCGTCCAGGGCTACCAGAAAGTCGATCGTGCATTGGAACGACTGGGCCGGCTCTATGACCCCAGGATCCTGCGCGCGATGTTCGACGCCGACCCGATGCCGGAACCGCGCACGGTCACCAACCCCGAGGTTCAGCACTGGTTTGCGGAGCTGCTCACGCAGTTGACCAGCGACCGTGCGGGCGCAACCCGGTACAGCTTGGGCCCGATGCGCGAAGTCGACGGTGTTGCCCAGCTGAGCCTGGACCGCGTCGAGCATGGCGCCCCGTTCTCGCAATACATTACCGACGAAATCCTCGATTCGCGCGACTTCCGTGCCCTGCTGGACATGAGCGAGACCTTGCACGGCCTGCTCGAGGATGGTGCTTACATCCAGCGCGGCGAGCGCAAGCACGTAATCGAATCGTTCCCCGACGCGATGGCCTGGCTGCTCAATGAAGCCCGCCGCGGCCTGAGCGTGCAGCGGTACAAGGGCCTGGGCGAAATGAACCCCGACCAGCTCTGGGAAACCACGATGAATCCCGAGACACGCCGCCTGCTGCAGGTGCGCATCGAGGATGCCATCGCGGCCGACGAGGTCTTCACCACGCTGATGGGCGACCAGGTCGAGCCCCGCCGGGAGTTCATCGAGGCACGCGCCCTCAGTGCGGAGAATGTCGACGTCTGACGACCTGTAACCGGGCCGCGCTGTTGCGGCCCGGTGATCGGCTTTAACACGTGGAGACACCGCAAGCGGCGGTTCTCGAGAACAGGGGGGATCATGGGTCTGGGAACGATCGTCTTTCTGGTCGCCCTGATCGCGGCCGTTCTCTACGGCACCGTGATCTACAACGCGCTCGTCGCGGTCAAACATGCGGTGGCACAGTCCTGGGCCAACATCGACGTGCTGCTCAAGCAACGCAACGACGAATTGCCCAAACTGGTCGCGGTCGCACGGGAATACATGGGCTACGAACAGGAAACGCTCGAACGCGTGACCCAGGCCCGAAACCGAGCCGAAGTCGCGCAGCGTCAGGGCAACATGGGCGCGCTGGGTGCCGCCGAAAACGAGATCCGGCTCGGTCTGGGGAATTTCTTCGCGGTTGCGGAGGCCTATCCGGAACTAAGAGCGAACGAGGCGTTCAACCGCCTCGCACGCCGAATCTCCGGTCTGGAAAACGCCATCGCCGACCGGCGGGAGTTCTACAACGCGGCGGTGAACCGGAACAACGTGCGTATTGCGCAGATCCCGGACGTTGTCGTCGCACGCCTGTTCGGCTTTACCGCCTTCGAACTGTTGCAGTTCGAGCCTTCAGACCTCCGCGATGTGGACGTAGCGGCCCTGTTCCGCGGCTGAGAGCCCGGTCCGGGCACGACTCCATGATCGCGGACCTGAGGCAATGGTTTCTGCTGGCGGAGAGCACGGAATTCGCCATCGCGGTTGGCGTTCTCGGCATCGCCGCCGCGGCCGGCCTGTACGGATTCCTTTACTACAGCAAGCTCCTCCGGCTGGTTGCGGATACCCCGACCGCGCGGATCCGTTCAGCAGCGCAGGGCTTCGTGCAGCTGGAAGGAATCGCCGCCTGGTTGCCGGGGCCGGAGATCCGCGCCCCGCTGACCGGGCGACGCTGTGTGTGGTACCGCTACCGCGTCGAGGAGAACCGCGGCCAGGGCCGCAAGCGGCGCCGCGTAGTCGTCGACCAGGGCCAGTCCGACGACCTGTTCCTGCTCCGGGACGACACCGGCGAGTGTGTCGTCGACCCGGACGGAGCCACGGTGATTGCGCCAGAACGCGATGTCTGGAGCGCTTCCAATCGGCTGACCGACTTCGGCCCGGGTCCTGGCAGCTCCCGGCTGCACGGTGGTCGCTATCGCTATATCGAGGAACGCCTCGGTGAACGCCAGGCGCTGCTCGTGCTCGGCGAATTCCTAACCCGGCAGCATCAGGGCCAGGACCACGCGGAACGGTTGCGCGATCTGCTCGGACGATGGAAGAACGATCCGGATATCATCGCGCGCTTCGATTCGGACGGCGACGGTCGTCTTTCACTGCAGGACTGGGAAGCGGTGCGGGCCCACGCTCGGCAGGAGGTCGAACGGGAGATGGCAAACGACGCGGAGCCGGATGCCTTCCATCTGCTGCGCCGAGGCACCCGCGCCACCCAGCGCGTCCTGGTACTGTCTACCCTTGGTGAGTCCCAGCTTCTGTTGCGCCAGCGCCTGCGGGCGTATGGTTCGGGCCTGCTTTTCGTGCTGGCCACCAGCCTGATGTTCTGGGCGTTGGCGATCCGGTCCTGAACCCATTTTTCTGAACTGATTTCGATGGGAGCCCTTGTGTCCAATCCCTTGCTTGAAACCGAAACTCTCCCGGCGTTTCGCAGCATTCGGCCGGAACACGTCGAACCCGCGGTCGATCGCGTTCTCGCAGAGAACCGTGCAGCGATCGCGGAGCTGCTGAACGAGCTTCCGGAAACGCCCTCCTGGGACCAGTTTGTCGTGCCCCTCGAGCGCCTGGAAAACCGGCTCGACGCGGTTTGGTCGCCGGTCCGCCATCTGAACTCTGTGATGAACAGCGACGCGCTGCGCGCGGCCTACAACGCCTGCCTGCCGAAGCTCTCGGCCTACGCCAGTGAGCTGTCGCAGAATACGGAACTCTACACCGCCTTCGATCGCCTGGCGCAAAGCCCCGGCTTCGAACGCGAGCCTGGCGACCGGCGCAAGCTCGTTCGGGACGCGCTGCGGGACTTTCACCTGAGTGGCGTCGATCTGCCCGAGGACCGCAAGGAGCGCCTGCGCGAGATCGATGCGCGGCTATCTACGCTGACCTCGCGTTTCGAAGAGAACGTGCTCGACGCCACCCAATCGTGGACGCTGCAGCTGCAGGACGCCACTCGGCTCGGCGGCGTGCCCGAATCGTCGCGCGCGATGCTGGCCCAGAACGCGCGCGAACGCGATCTCGACGGCTATGTGATCACACTGGACTTCCCGAGCTACTACGCGATCCTGACGTACGCGGACGACCGGAACCTGCGCGAGCAGGTATACACGGCCTATGCGACCCGGGCCTCCGACCAGGGACCGGATGCCGGGCGCTACGACAACAGCGAACTGATGCTGGAAATCCTGCGGTTGCGGGAGGAGAAGGCCCAGCTCACCGGATTCACGCACCACGCGGAGCGCTCGCTCGCGACCAAGATGGCCGATCGACCCGAGACCGTCGAGCATTTCCTGCGCGATCTTGCGGTGCGGGCGCGCCCGTACGCCGAGGCAGACCTGGCCGACATGCGCGAGTACGCGTCGACCCGTCTGGATCTCACCGACCTGCAATCCTGGGACTACGGCTACGTGGCGGAGAAGATTCGCGCCGACCGCCTGGGGCTCAGTCAAGAGATGCTGAAGCCCTACTTCCCGGCCGACCGGGTCGTGACGGGACTGTTCGGCCTGGTCGAGCGCCTGTTCGGAGTCTCCATTACCGAGGACGATCGCGTCGAGACCTGGCACGATGACGTCCGCTATTTCGTGATCCGCGACCGCGAGGGCGAGGAGCGCGCGGGTTTCTACCTGGATCTGTACGCGCGCAGCGCGAAGCGCGGCGGTGCGTGGATGGACGTCTGCCGCAGCCGTTTCGTGCACGGCAACCAGCGTCAGCTGCCGGTCGCGTTCATGACCTGCAACTCCACGCCGCCGGTCGATGGGAAGCCGGCGCTGTTCACCCACGACGAGGTGATCACCCTCTTCCACGAGTTCGGGCACGGGTTGCACCACATGCTGACCCGCGTAGATCATCCGGAAATCGGCGGGATCAATGGCGTCGAATGGGATGCGGTGGAACTGCCGAGCCAGTTTATGGAGAACTGGTGCTGGGAGCGCGAGGCACTCGATCTGTTTGCGCGCCACCACGAGACCGGAAAGGCAATGCCCCAGGATCTGTTCGAGCGCATGGTCGGAACCCGACATTTCCAGAGCGCGCTGCAATTGCTGCGACAGGTCGAGTTCGCGTTGTTCGACATGCGCCTGCATTCCGATCCGGCGCCGGCCTCGATCGACGAAATCCAACAGCTGCTGGATCAGGTCCGCGACGAGGTCGCGGTGATCCGCCCGCCATCGTTCAATCGGTTCCAGCACGGATTCAGCCACATCTTCGCGGGTGGCTACGCCGCCGGATACTACAGCTACAAGTGGGCCGAGGTTCTGTCGGCCGATGCGTTCGCGCGCTTCGAGGAGGAAGGCCTGTTTTCGCCAGAGGTAGGCCACGCCTATCTGCAGGAAATCCTCGAGGTCGGTGCGTCCCGGCCGGCGCTGGAGTCGTTCAAGGCGTTTCGCGGGCGTGAGCCGAACATCGACGCGCTTCTGCGCCACAGCGGATTGGAGGCGGCGTGAAGATTGCCAGCTGGAATGTGAATTCGCTGAAGGTCCGGCTGCCTCAGGTGCTGACCTGGCTGGAGACGCGGACGCCGGACGTGCTCGCGTTGCAGGAGACCAAGACGACTGACGAGGCGTTTCCGGTCGACGCGATCCGCGGCGCCGGCTACGAGGTCGTGTACTCGGGCCAGAAGACCTACAACGGGGTCGCGGTGCTGGCCCGCAGTCCGATCTCGGAAACGATTACCGACCCGCCGGATCTCGATGATGCGCAGCGCCGCATTCTGGCGGTCACCGTCGGCGGCATCCGCGTGGTGAACCTGTATGTCGTCAACGGCGAGGCAGTGGACTCGGAAAAATACGCGTACAAGCTGGATTGGCTTCGGCGGGTACAGCAATGGCTGCAGGCCGAACTCGAGCAGTACCCGCAGATGATCGTGCTCGGCGACTTCAATATCGCGCCCGACGATCGCGACGTACACGATCCAGACGAATGGAAGGATCGAGTGCTGTGCTCGGTCCCGGAACGGGAAGCGCTCAAGGGGATTCTGAACCTGGGGTTCGGCGACTGCTTTCGGCTGACGGAACAGCCCGAAGCCCAGTTCAGCTGGTTCGACTACCGCGCCGCGTCGTTCCGCCGCAACCGGGGGCTGCGCATCGACCTGATCCTCGCAAGCACCCCGCTGTTGCAACACTGTCGCCACAGTTCGATCGACCTGGAACCCCGCGGCTGGGAACGCCCGTCGGATCACGCACCGGTCGTCGCCGAGTTCGACCTGCCCAAGTTCGGATCCGATCGCGGCTGACGGCTGAGGCACGCGACCGAGCGCTCGGACATTGGCGGCCAAAGCCCGGGCGTCGAATCACCCACGGCGCCGCCGCTTTGAATGGCCAGTCGGGATCGCGGCGACGTACTGGCCCTTCTGGGCGCTTCGCTGCGGACGCCGTGCCATCGCTCCCCTGCCACCGTCGACGCTGGCAGCGGCTTCCCGCGACCGTCATGCTCGCGGGATCCGCTTACTGAAAAGCCCCGTCCCGCACTGCGGCCGTGTTCCGGCATCGCGCCGGCAGGCATCCGAACCGGCGAAAAGTACTCGCGACGCCCTCACCGACGACGGTGCGATCGCGAATCCGATAACGCGAGAGTGGCGATACGCAATGCCCGCCCGTAGAGCCGATGCGCAGCGTTGCCATCGGCCGTTCAGCGCAACGGGCACGAATCCCTGTGCCCGCCGTTAGCGTGAAACCGCACGGCTTCTCTCGGGGCGACGTGTAGGGCGGAAGAGCGCAGCGTCATCCGCCGCTCGGCGTTCGCGCCTCCCCGGCGCCTGCGGCAACCCCGGCGCCGGATGGCGGATAACGGCCTTCGGCCATTTCCGCCCTACGCCTCTTTCATCATCGGGGGTGGCCGCGTGCTCCATGAGAGTTAGCCCGCCGTCTCGGGACGAACTTACAGACCGCCGGAGGGCGTCTTGCTGTCCTTGTTCGCGATGTAGTCCATGATACCCATCAGCAGTGCGGAGACGACGAACGTCAGATGGATGATCACGTACCACAGGAGCTTGTCGTTCGAGATGCTGTCCAGGTTCATGAACGCCTTCAGCAGATGGATCGACGAGATCGCGACGATCGCAGCGGCCACCTTCAGTTTCAGCGAACCCGCGTCGAGCTTGTCGAGCCAGACCATCCGCTTGTGCTCACTGACGTTCAGCTTGCCGATAAAGGTCTCGTAGCTCGAATACATCACCATCACGATCAGACCCGCGATCAGCACGATGTCGATCAGCGAGAGTGCCACGAGGATCAGGTCCATCTCGCGGATCTCGAGGATCTGGGGCAGCAGATGGAACAACTCCTGGTAGAACTTGATCGCCAGCGCCAGCAGCATCAGCGTCAGGCCGACGTAAATGGGCGCCAGCAACCAGCGTGCAGCCAGCATTCCTTTTTCCAGGGCATGTTCCATCATCGGGCTTCATCTCTCATGGTTGAACGACAACCCCCATTCTAGGATCTTTTTGCCACCATGACCCAGCCGACGAAATACCGCGACCTCCGCGACTTCCTCGCGTTGCTCGAACACCGCGGGCAGCTGCGCCGGATCAGCACCGAGGTGGACCCCCATCTCGAGATGACCGAACTCTGCGACCGGGTGCTGCGCGCAGGCGGCCCGGCATTGCTGTTCGAACGGCCCCGGGGTTCGGATATCCCGGTCCTCGGTAACCTCTTCGGAACGCCCGAGCGCGTCGCGCTCGGCATGGGTGCCGAATCGGTCACCGCGCTGCGCGATATTGGCCATCTGCTGGCCCAGCTGAAACAGCCGGATCCGCCGAAGGGACTCAAGGCCGCCTGGGAATCGCTTCCGGTGTTCAAAAAAGTGCTGGACATGGCACCGAAGCGGGTGCGCTCGGCGCCGTGCCAGGAACAGGTGCTGGAAGGGGACGACGTCGACCTGTCGCGGCTTCCGGTGCAGACCTGTTGGCCCGGAGACGCCGCGCCGCTGATCACCTGGGGGCTGGTGGTCACACGGGGGCCGAAGCAGACGCGCCAGAACCTCGGCATCTACCGCCAGCAGGTGATCGGGCGCAATCGCGTGATCATGCGCTGGCTCTCGCATCGGGGCGGCGCGCTCGACTTCCGCGACTGGTCCCAGGCCCACCCCGGCGAGCCGTTCCCGATTGCGGTGGCGCTGGGTGCGGATCCGGCGACGATCCTCGGGGCGGTCACGCCGGTTCCGGACAGCCTGTCCGAGTACGCGTTCGCCGGCCTGTTGCGGGGCAGCCGAACCGAACTGGTCCGTTGCCTCGGTTCCGACCTCGAGGTGCCCGCATCCGCCGAGTTCGTGCTCGAAGGGCATATTCATGCCGGCGACACCGCCCCGGAAGGGCCGTTCGGCGACCATACCGGCTACTACAACGAGGTCGACGAGTTTCCAGTGTTCTCGATCGACCGGATCACCCACCGACGCGACCCGATTTATCACAGCACGTATACCGGCCGGCCGCCGGACGAGCCGGCGATCCTGGGGGTGGCGCTGAACGAGGTGTTCGTGCCGATCCTGCAAAAGCAGTTTCCGGAGATCGTCGACTTCTATCTGCCACCGGAGGGCTGTTCGTACCGCATGGCGGTGGTCAGCATGCGCAAGCAGTATCCAGGCCACGCCAAGCGGGTGATGATGGCGGTCTGGTCGTTCCTGCGGCAATTCATGTACACGAAGTTCGTGATCGTGGTCGACGACGACGTGAATACGCGCGATTGGAAGGACGTGATCTGGGCGATCACCACGCGCATGGATCCGGCCCGCGACACGCTGCTGATCGAGAACACGCCAATCGATTACCTGGATTTCGCGTCCCCGGTCTCGGGTCTGGGATCGAAGATGGGAATGGATGCGACCAACAAGTGGCCCGGCGAGACGCAGCGCGAATGGGGTCGCCCGATCACGATGGACTCCGACGTGAAAGCGCGTGTCGACGCCCTGTTGCAACAGTTGCAACTATAGCGGGCTGCGAACGGCGATCGCCGTCCGTCCATGATCTGGTGCAGCGCAGCCAGCTGTAATGGCTGCCTCTCCACCTTGCAGGCCTTCAATTCCGGTCGGTTCCGTCCCCGAGGCTCGCGTCGATCCCGCTGATCGCGTCATCATAACGCGGGGTCCAGTTCAGCGCCCGGCGCACGCGCGAAGAATCGACCCGCCGTCGTTCGCGCAGGAAGCTGGCCATCCCCGGATGAGTGGCGTAGTACGCTTCGAGATCGGGAATGCAGGGCGGCAGCTCGACGCCGATGCGCTGCGCCACCGCCATTGCGAACCGCGTGCTGCTCATGTGTTCGGCATCGGCGAGGTTGAATACCCCGGTGGGCGCGCCGCTTGCAAGCAGCCGAACGATCACCGCGACGATGTCGTCGCGGTGGATCCGGTTACCGGCGGGACAGACGTCCGGACAAGGAACCTGAAGCCCCGCGCGGATCGCCTCCTCGCGCAGCCGGCCGGGTCCATAAATCCCGGGCAGCCGCAGAATGTTCCACTGCGTTCCCCAGCGCGTTGCCGCCTCGACCAGTGCGCGCTCGGCGTCCAGCCGGCGCAGTGCGCGCGGCGACGCCGCCAGAAGCGGCGCGTCCTCGGTCACCTCGGCGCCGTGTTGGTTGCCGTAGACCCCGGTCGTGCTTGCATACACGAAGCGCTCGGGGGGATCCGCCTCGAGCCGCGCCAGGAATCGCCGCAGCCGCGGGTCGCCGTCGCCCGATTTCGGCGGCGGCGCGAGATACACGATCCGCCGCGCGCCGGCCACATCGGCGTCCAGCTGTTCCGCATCCAGATCGACCGAACGAACCCGTGGATGCTCACTCTTCTGACGCCGCCAGCCGCTCCATGCCACGCCTTCCTGATCGAGCGCCTGCGCCAGCGCGCGCCCCACATAGCCCATCCCGACGACCAACACCGTCCCCGCTTCCGACATCCCCATCCCACCCCGGCTTGTTTGCGTTCGCTCGCCGATTGTCGACAATTCGAGCATTGTTCACCAGCGGGGATCACCGCATGGCGTTTCAGGTTACGGTACGACCCGGCAACTACGTGTTTACGGTCGACGAGGGCGAAAAGATTCTCGACGCGGCGCTGCGCCAGGGTCTCCCCTTCCCGTATGGATGCCGGGACGGAGCCTGCGGCAGCTGCCGCGGTCGGCTGCTTTACGGCTCGGTCGATTACGGTTCCAGGCGCCCCCCCGCGCTGAGTGCCGAGAACGAAGCCGAGGGGTTCGCATTGTTCTGCCAGGCGGTGCCGGCGACCGATCTCGAGATCGAGGTGCGCGAAGTCGGCGCGGTGCGCGATCTCGAGATCAAGACCCTGCCTTGCCGGGTCGCAGCGCGCACCTTTCTTGCCCCCGACGTGGCCGAGCTGCGGCTGCAACTCCCGGCGAGCGAGCGCCTGCAGTTTCTCGCCGGACAGTACATCGACATCCTGTTGAAAGGGGGCGAGCGGCGCAGCTATTCGCTCGCGAACGCGCCGCACGACGACGCTCACCTCGTCTTGCACATCAAGAAGGTGCCAGGGGGGCGCTTCTCAGATGTCGTGTTTCACGACCTGAAGGACAAGGCGCTGCTGCGAATCGAAGGGCCGCTCGGCAGTTTCGTTCTCGACGAGGACTCCGACCGGCCCCGCCTGTTTGTCGGCGGCGGAACCGGGTTCGCGCCGCTAAAGGGCATGCTCGATCACCTGATGGCAAACGGGCTCGATCGCCCCCATCACCTGTTCTGGGGCGCGCGCGACGCCCAAGGAATCTATGCGCCCGACTGGCTCCGCGAGCGCCTCGCGCAGCACGGCGATTGGTTCAAGTTTACGCCGGTGCTGTCGGAGGCAACCGACCCAGAGGCCGCGGGCTTTCCTGCGCGTTCGGGCTGGCTGCACGACGCGGTATGCGCAACCTATCCGGACCTGTCCGGCTTCGATGTCTACATGGCCGGACCCCCGGCGATGATCCACGCAGCGAAGCCCCGCTTTCTGGCGGCGGGGTTGCCGGAAAATGGGCTGTTCTACGACAGTTTCGAGCCTGCGGCACAGCCCGCCCCGGTCACCGGCTGACTGTCCTGGCTAGCGGCCACCCTGCAACATCAAAAGGCGAGCCACGGAAAGCACGGACAGACCCGCAAAAAGGGCCTGATTGGTTGCATATTCCGTGACCTGATTCGCACGAATGCTCCGCAGCTCGAAAAATCAAGGCCCAAGGCGTCATCGCGAGGAGCGAAGCGACGTGGCGATCCAACCCACGTTGGTTTCTCCTGAGCCATTTGGATTGCCGCGCTTCGCTCGCAATGACGGGCTGAATTTATGCGCGAATCCGGCTTGCGGAGCATTCGTGCCAATCAGGTTCCGTGATTTCCGTGTCCTTCCGTGGCTGTCACTACACGTTACGTTGACCGGCCTGCCGGCCATCCGCCGCTCGGATCGCCGCGCGCGGCCTGCGGCAACCCCGGCGTCGCAATGGCGGATGACGGCCTTCGGCCTTTTCCGCCCTACGCGTCTTTCGTCATCGGGGGAGGCCTGCCCGCGTGAGCGTTATTCTTCGGACGCGTCGGCCGGCGCAGGCGCTCCGCCGTCTGTTCTGGAGGATCGCAGCCGCAGCACGGCGGCGAGCATCGCCGCATCGGTCGGGTCTTCGGCGGTCTCGATCCGGCCCGCGAAGCCCTCATCCCGAGCGATCGCCGCGACCCGGGTCGCACCCGCTACCAGAGCGGTGCGCAGCAGTGCGACCTGCCCGCCTTTGCCGATCATCCGGCACAGGTTCTGCAGACTTTCGCCGCTGGTCACGGTGATCGCGTCCACGCGCCCGCTCGCCAGCGCCTGCCGCAGCGGCGCCGCGTCGACCTCCGGAATCGCCCGCTGGTAGGCCTCGGCGTAGACGACCTCGGCGCCACGGCCGACCAGGGTTTCGCCGAGATACGGGCGGCCGCCGTCGCCGCGGAAGACCACGATCCGGCGCCCCTGCACCTGCTGCATCGCCGGCTCCTCGAGCAGGGCCTCGCTGTCGAACCGGTTCGGCGGCACGATCGACGGCTCCACGCCGTGTTCGCGCAACTCGGATGCAGTGCGCGTGCCGATGGCCGCGGTCGCGACCCGCTGTGGCCAGCCGCCGCGTTCGCGCAACGCCGGCAGCACCCGCTGCACCGCATTGGCGCTGACGAAGACCGCGATGTCGAACTCATCGAGTGCGGTCAACACCGCCTTCAATTGCGCTGGATCCGCGGGGCTCCGGATCTCGATCACCGGAAAGCGGGTCACCAGTGCCCCCTGTTCCTCCAGCATCGAGCAGAACGGCCCTGCCTGGGCCGCTGGCCGCGTCACCACAACGCGCATCCCGGCCAGTGGCCCGGTCCTGGCCTCGCCGCCGTTCATCATGCCTGCCGATGCGCCGCCGCGAGGAGTTCCCCCGCGCCCTGTGCCAGCAGATCGTCGGCAAGCGCGATTCCCAGCGCTTCGGCCTCGGCCCGGGGCCCGCGGCGTTCCGCCCGGAGGATCCGGCTGCCGTCGACCGCGCCGACCAGCCCGCGCAGGAACAGCGCTTCGCCTTCCAGCACCGCATGACCCGCAAGCGGGACCTGGCAGCCGCCTTCCAGCCGGCGGTTGAACGCGCGTTCCGCCCGAACCCTTTCCGCCGTTTCCGCGTGGTTCAACCCCGAGATCAGGTCCATCACCTCGGAATCCCCGTCCCGGCATTCGATCGCGATCGCGCCCTGGCCCACCGCCGGCAGGCTGACGCTGGGGTCGAGACGGGCGCGGATCCGCTCTTCGAAGCCGAGGCGCTTCAGCCCGGCGGCAGCCAGAAGGATCGCGTCATAGTCGCCCGAATCGAGCCGCGCCAGGCGCGTATTCACGTTGCCGCGCAGGTCGGTGATCTCCAGATCCGGGCGCCGCGCGCGCAGCTGGCATTGCCGGCGCAGGCTGGACGAGCCCACCCGGGCACCTTCCGGCAGCGCGTCCAGGTTTTCATGGTCGTTGGACACGAATGCGTCCAGCGGATCCTCGCGTTCCAGGATCACCGGCAGCACGAGCCGTTCCGGGAGTTCCATCGGCACGTCCTTGACCGAATGCACCGCGATATCGGCCCGATCCTCGAGCATTGCCAGCTCGAGTTCCTTCACGAACAGCCCCTTGCCGCCGATACGGGCCAACGGAGCGTCGAGGATCCGGTCGCCCTGCGTGGTCATCGTGACCAGTTCGACTGCTAGACCCGGGTGCAGGCGGCGCAGCCCGTCGGCGACGTGCTCGGCCTGCCATACGGCCAGGGGGCTTTTTCGGGTGGCGATGCGCAGCAGACTCTTCATGGGCGATCCGGGATCGGGCCGGCGGGCGGCGTGGAATCAGACCGGGGAGTATAGCCGTCACCGCCACCGCTGTGCCCGGCCGCCGGCTAGATGCGGCGCGCCGCTACGGACGGACCGCCCGGTCTGCCCCGCCGCGCGCGCTCCAGGATGGCCGGAGACGGGTGCTATACTGGCGTCCCTGCCATCCACCGAGCGCTCGTCGATGTCCAACGAACCCGTTCCCGACGCGCCCGCCAACCCCGCTGCCAAACTTTGGGGAGGCCGGTTCAGCGAGGCCACCGATGCCTTCGTCGAGGCCTTTACCGCATCGGTCGGCTTCGACCGGCGCCTCTACGCCCAGGACATCGCCGGCTCGATCGCGCACGCGACGATGCTCGCCGAAGTCGGCGTATTGACCCAGCCCGAGGCCGATGCCATCACCTCCGGGCTCGAAGAGATCCGCGCCGAGATCGAGGCGGACCGCTTCGACTGGTCGGTCGCCCGCGAAGACGTGCACATGAACATCGAGGCGCGGCTGATCGAGAAGATCGGCGAGACCGGCAAGAAGCTGCATACCGGACGCTCGCGCAACGACCAGGTCGCCACCGACATCCGCCTGTGGCTGCGCGATGCGATCGACGCCCTGCTGGTCCAGCTGCGGCACTACCAGCGCGGGCTGCTGGATCTCGCCGAGCGCGAGCATGCGACGGTGATGCCCGGCTTCACCCACCTCCAGACCGCCCAGCCGGTGACCTTTGGCCACCACATGATGGCCTGGTACGAGATGCTGGAACGCGACGCCGAGCGCCTGGCCGACTGCCGGAGCCGGGTGAACCGGCTGCCGCTCGGTGCGGCCGCGCTCGCGGGCACCGGCTATCCGCTCGACCGCGAGCTGACCGCGCGCCTGCTCGGCTTCGAGGGGATCTGCCGCAACTCGCTGGACGCGGTCAGCGACCGCGATTTCGCAATCGAATTCACCGCGAGCGCGGCGCTGATCATGATGCACCTGTCGCGCCAGGCCGAGGAACTGATCCTCTGGACCAGCGCGCAGTTTGCGTTCATCGACCTGCCGGACCGCTACTGCACGGGCTCGTCGATCATGCCGCAGAAGAAGAACCCCGACGTGCCGGAGTTGGTGCGCGGCAAGACCGGCCGTGTCTATGGCCACCTGATGGCGCTGCTGACGCTGATGAAGGGTCAGCCGCTGGCCTACAACAAGGACAATCAGGAAGACAAGGAACCGCTGTTCGACACCGTCGATACGCTTGCCGGCAGCCTGCGCGCGTTCGCCGACATGGTGCCGAACCTGCGGGTGAACGCGGACCACACGCTGCAGGCGACCCGAAGCGGTTTCGCCACCGCGACCGACCTCGCGGACTATCTGGTCGGCAAGGGGCTTGCGTTCCGCGATGCGCACGAAGTGGTCGGGCGCGCGGTCTGGCTGGCGTCGCAGCGCGGTTGCGACCTCGCCGATCTCGAGCTGGACGAGCTGCGCGAGTTCGATGCCCGGATCGGCCCGGATGTGTACGAGCTGCTCACCCCGGAGGGGTCCGCCGCCGCGCGGGACTTGCCCGGCGGCACCGCTCCCGCACAGGTCCTCGCCCGGATTGCCGAAGCGCGGGAACACCTCGCGCGCGTCGCCACCGCCACCTGAGCGCTGCCCATCCCGCCGCGTCCAGTGGCTACGGGGCAGCGTTGCGGATCAAGCGGAGTACGCAAGCCTCCCCCGTCGACCCGTCGCCCGGCAGATCCCGACTGCCCGTCCCGCGTCCCGGAAACGCTGCCGCCGGTCCGACGAGGCCGGGTGCCGGTCATTCCAGGTAGGACTCGATCACCTGCCACATCACGTTGCCGTGTGCGACCTCGTACTCGAGCAGCATCTGGCCGCGTATATGGCCATCCTCGAAGGTTGCAAGCACCCAGCGGTCGTTCAGCACGTGGATGCCATCGGGAACGAAGTGCATCTGGCCGCCAAGCACCGGCGCGTGCGGAATCAGCTCCGGCTGTTCCAACAGGCTCCTGGCCAGCTGCAGTTCCGGCCGTGCGATCCCGCGGCGCTGCATCGCCTGAATCTGCGCGTTGGTCAGCCCGACTTCGGCCGGCCGGGGTACCTCGTACTGGGTGTACTGCGCCAGTTTCATCTGGGCGTCGAGCAATTCCCGATTCGCATCCGCGACATCGCGTTCCAGCCCGATGCCGCGCGCCACATAAATCGCCAGCACAACCACGAAGAACAGCATGAACCCCACCCACGCGATTCGCTCGGAAGTTTTCAATCCCTCGGCCCGGGTGCGTTCTTCGGTCATCGTTTCCTCCTGCCTGCGCTCAGTCATCCGCGAGCGTCATCAATAATTGGGCTGCATCGGCCGCGGCCTGGGTGCGCGGGTAATACTGCACGACGTAATCGGCGCGCGCCCGGGCCAGCGGCCGGTCGCCCCGCTGGTGCTCGCGGCGTGCCAGCGCGAACTCCGCCTGTGCAATCCCCTCGCGCAGTTGCACCAGACGCGGCGCCAGGTTTTCCACGTACTCGGACAGCGGGCGCTCCTGCATGAACTGGGTGATCTCGCGGAACAGTCCCCGTCCTTCCCGAATCCGTGCCTCGGGTTCGGCCACCGAAGGCCGCGACCAGGCTCCGAAGCCCGCGAGTGCGTGCAGATAGGCGGCATAGTCGGCATCCGGATGCTCGGGATGATGATCCAGGAAACCGGCCATCGTCCGGCGCACCCGGGTGAAGTCGCCACCCTGCAGGCAGACCTGCCCGACCTGGAGCAGACGGTCCGGCGTGTCGACCGCACCCGCCTCCCAGAGGCCATAGGCGCCCCGGCAATCGCCCGCGCGCAGCGCCTGTTCCAGGCCGTCGGCGGGAACGGCGGTCCGGGACTCCTCGGGCAGCGTGGCGCACCCGGCGAGCCAGAGCAATGGCGCGAGCAACAGGAGGCGAAGGGGTATCGCGGGCATCGAGGCGTTCGGCAGCAAGGCACAGGCGCGCATGATAACGCGGATCCGCCAGCCCTTCATTGCAACCCTTCCGGGTGCCCCGGCCCGCCGCCGGTCTCGCCGAGCCTGATCCGGTGGCTGCCGTCGGGCTGCGCCCGGGCGGCAGCGTCCAGCGCGCTTGACAGCGCCGGCGCGGCATCCGCCGCCGTCTGCAGCACCAGATCGACCCAATGGCCGCCATCCGGCCGCCAGCCGGCGGCACCGGCGACATCGAGTGGCGATTCCGGTGCCGATTCGATCTCGGTCAGCAGCATCCCGTCCCGAAGACCCAGTACGCCCCGGTATTCCCCAAGCGGGATCGGCCGCGGCAGCCCAGCCGCGGCGTTCCCCCAGAACAACGTGCCCTCGGCGGTCTGGAAGCCGCCGTCGAACTGCCACGCGATCGCGGACAGGTCCAGCCCGATCTGGCCGTCAAGCAACAGCGGCAGGTCGAACCATTCCTGCAGCCGTTGCGCGGCCAGCGTTCCCCGCACGCCCTGTGCCTGCAGCTCGCCGGGGCTCAGGCGCAGGCGACCGTTGACCCGGTCGCGGCCGTCCTCCCAGTCCACCGCGAGTCCGAGGCGGCCGGTCAGCAGCGCAGCCGGCTGCCAGCGCCACGCGAGCGTGCCGGCATCGCGGCCATCGATTCGCAGGCCGTCGGCCCGCCCGCGCCACGCAGACCCCGACACCGCGGCGATCTCCAGCGCGAACGGCAGTTCCAGGCGCGGCTCGGCCACACGCCAGACGACGCTGGCAGGAGCCGTTGCGGCCAGCGCCGCCAGGTAGGCGACCAGCACCAGCGCCGCGGCGCCGCCCAGGCGTTTCAGAGACTTCTGCTTCATGAGCGCCCGGGCATCGGCTCGACCCGGAGCTGGACGTTCACACGTCCGGGCTCCGGCCCCGGATCGATTCCGAGGCTGATCACCTGCAGCGCGTGTTCGGACTCCAGCGCAGCCAGCCAGCGCATCAATGCGGGGTACTCGGCCCCTTCCAGTTCCGCCTCGACACCCGACTCCAGCGGGCGAACGCGACGCAGCGCCGAGCCCAGCCCGGCCGAGCGCGCGGAGACGTCGACAATGCCGAGCGGAGAGCCTCCCCGGCGCGTGACACCCGGCACAGCGGATTGCGCCTGCAAGCGCACGGCCGGTGCCTGGGCCTGCATCCACGCGTGTTCGTCCACCAGCTGCTGGAGCCGGTCGGCGACGACCACGCGGCGTTCCAGCGCGGGTTCCAGCACGAACAGGTAGCCACCGGCCAGCAGCATCACCAGCGCGGCCAGCAGCACGATGCGGCGCTCCCGCTCGGCCAGACCGTCCCACCAGGACTTCACGACGCGCCTCCGCCGATCTGCAGGCGTGCCCGCACCCCTTCCTCCCCGGACTCGGCGGCCAGAATGCGCACACCGGTGCCCAGCCCTTCCCGGAGCTGGGTGCGCAATTGGTCCAGCGCGGCGATGCTCTCCAGATCCAGTTCCACTTCGAGCCGGTCGGCATCGGCGCGCAGCTGGCGCATCTCCCCGCCGGCCGCGATCAGCAGCGGCGCCGCAGCCGCCAGCCGTTCGGCGACCGGCCCGGCGCCTGCGGGGGCTGTCGCGCCGGCCTCGAGCGCTTGGCGGAACTGTGCCGGAGGGTCGACCATCCGCGTACCCGGCAACGTTTCCTCGAACAGCTCGGCGATCGCCTGATCGATATGCCGGACCTCGTGTTCGAGCTGGTAGACCTCGATCCACAGCGACGCCGTCCACAGCACGGCCAACGCCGCCGCGATCCCGGCGGGAACGCGCCAGCGTTGCCATAGCCCGCGCCGGGTCCCGATCGGCGCGTAGCGTTCGGTGAGCAGATTCGCCGGCGGCCGCCGGCGCAGCGCAGCTGCGACCAGGCCCAGCAGATCGCCATCCCAGCGCTGGATCCGGACCTCGGTACGGTCGCGCAACGTTTCCGGCAACCGATCCGCGGTTCCGAACCAGTCGATGCCGGTTTCCGCCGGATGCTCGACCAGCCACCGGTCCAACCACCATGGCAGCAGATCACCGGACAGCGCGAGCCGGTCTCCGCCGGCACCGGCCAGCAGGCAGCGTTCGTGGTCGCCGTCACTGTGGCACCAGATCCGCAACCTCGGTTCGTCCGCTTCAGGCAGCAGCAATGTATCGGGCAGCAGCGCCTGGGCTGAAACGCCGGCCGCCTCCAGCACCGCGAGCCAGGCCTCCAGATCCCGGTGTGCCGCCACCGCGGCGAGGAGCCGGCCGTCCGGGCTGCGTGGGCCGGCGACGATGTGCAATGCCTCGAGGTCCTCGCTCAGGTGGTCCTCCAGCGCGAACGGCAATGCTTGCAGTTGTGCGGCCCGGCTCCGGGCCGGGATGGCCACCTGTTGCAGCAGCACCCGCTCGCCGGGCACCAGGGCGAGCACGCGGTCGCCGCTGCGCAGCCACCCCCGGATTTCCGGAGGCGCCGAGCGGCCCCGTGCGACGATCGTGCCGGCGCCGTTCACCCGTGCCCAGCTCATGGCCTCCGGGGGATCGCCCGCGTCCGGTTCCGGCAGGCAAAGCACGAACCAGTTCATCGCGGTCTCGAAGCGCGGCTCGGGCGCCGGCAGGGTTCGGATCGGTTCACGGGACTAACTGTCATGGCCAGCGGCCCCCCCGATGATGAAAGAGGCGCAGGCGTAGGGCGGAAAAGGCCGAAGGCCGTCATCCGCCAGCTGGCGCCGAGGTTGCCGCAGGCGCCAAGCAGGCGCGAACGCCGAGCGGCGGATGACGCTGCGCTTTTCCGCCCTACGGGTCGCCCGGGACACGAGACAGGCCGTGACTTTCACGTTAATTCTCGCAGCTGGTGAACTCGCGGATCACGGTGAGGCCGTTCGGGGCATCCAGGACCGCGCAGTGGAAGAAATCGTGCTGGGGCAGCCGGGCGACCAGGGAAAGCCGAAAATAGCGCAGCTCGCCCGCCTCTTCCGGCTGACCCGCAACCGCGTCGCGAACCGGATCCGGCGCACGCTCCAAGTCGATTAGGTTATCCGTTCCGGGACGCGCGGTCACGTAGGGCGACACCGCCTCCCAGATATCGGAGGTCATCCCCTCAACCCGATTCAGTTCCGAGGCGAGCACAAAGTGGCGATTGCCGCTGCGCTCGGGCGGCGTGCGCAGCCGGTAGACCGGGTCGTCCGTGTCCGGATCCATCCAGTCCCGTACCGCGGCGGCCAGTTGCTGCGCCTGCCATGCGGCGATCCCGACCTCGGTCTCGGCACCGGCGCGCGTGAGCAGTTCGGCGAACTCGGCCAGCGGCGCATCGTCCGCGCGTGCCAGGCTATTCAGATTGAACCGGCAGTGCAGATTCTCCAGCCGCGCGATCAGCGGGATCCCATCCACCTCCAGCGGCAGCGCGGGCGACCGGCACTCGTCCCAGGGCAGTTCGCCCAGATCCGGCACCTGTTCGAGCATCCGCAGCGTCATCACCTCCGCACCGAGCAGCAATGCCCGAGCATGGTCCTGCTCGAACAACAGCCCGGAGCGCTGGATCTGCGTGTGGTCGCGCACGCTCATGCCGATCGCCGCGGTGACCGCGATCGCGACCACCAGCAGCGCGGTGATCAGTGCAACGCCGTGTTGCGCGCGTCTCATCGCGTGTCCGGAAGGCTCAGGTGGCGTTCGATGCGGCCCAGACCGGGAACGTCCAGCACGACCTCGATCAATGCCGGCAGCGCGGTCGGGTGGTCGGACGCGCGCAGCGGCGGCCAGGCATCGAGCGTCTCGTCGCCACTCGGCCCTGGCACCACGAACCGCAGTTCCAGCGTCGGCGCTTCGTGCACGCCGTCGCGATCCTGTGCCGCGAGGAACACCCGTGCGATCGGCTCCTGGTCATCACCGGGGTCGACGACTTCCCAGATGCGTCGTTCAAGCCCCTCCTCGGTGGCGCGCCATGCCACCCGGCGCAGCCGCTGCGTGCCGCCGTTGCCGGTGCGCACCAGTTCCAGTTCCGGCTCGGTGGCCAGCGGGCTGTAGCGCAACGGCGCCTGGCGGTCGCCGAAGCGGTCGCGCAGTTCGATCGCCGCGACCTGGCGCAGATCGCGCTCCAGCAATGCCAGCGTGATCTGGAGTTCGGCGAGCACACTGCCACGCAGGCGGGTCTGGGCGTCGCTGGTCAGTACCGCCTGCAGGCCGCCGTAGGCGACTGCGCTGACCACCGCGAACACCGCCACCGCAATCAGCAATTCCAGCAGCGTGAAGCCGCGTGCCCCGGCCCGCTTCATGGCAGCAGATACCCGAGCACTCGGGCGCGCACATCGGTCGCCGGACCCGAAGCGGGCCAGACCGTGACCTCAACGCGCAGCACCGGCGGCAGTTCGATTCCGGCATCGGGCCGTTCCTCGCGGATCTCCACCCGGTATTCCCAGTCCTGGTCGGCCTGGCGCAGGCGCCCCTCGCGGGTGCCGGCGCGGGCCGGGAGCAGCCCGGCCTCGTAGCGCGCCAGCAGGTTCTGGGCGGCCCAGTGAGCGAGCGTGCGTTCCTGCAGATAGTAGGTGTTGCGCGCGTGCTCCGAGCCGGCCTTGACCAATGCACCGAGCGCCACGGCCAGGATCGCCAGCGCGACCAGCACCTCGAGCAGCGTGAAACCGCGCGTGCCCCGGCGCTGCGACGGCGGGGCTGCGATCAACGCAGCGTCTCCCATTCCAGCCGGCCGTCGGGCAGACCCGTGATGCGCAGCACCGCCCCGGCCTGCGCGGTTCGCAGCTCCAGCTCGAACGGCGTGACCTCGCCGGCACCGTTGAACAGCACCTGCGGCCGATCGGCGCGTTCGTCGAGCGGGACGGCCCGGTTCTGCTGGCGCAGCCTCAGCTCCAGCCCCAGGCGTTCCAGCGAGCGCGGCCCCAGCGGCGTTCGCTCGACCTCGACCCAGGTCACCCGGTCGTCGTCCAGCAACACCTGTTCCAGGAACGCGTAGCCATCGCGGGAGAATCCCAGTGCGCGCTCCTGACCGGTCAGCAGCGCTTCGTCGCGGGCGAGCCCGGCGAGCTCCACCATGCGGCGCGCTTCCTGCTCGATCACCCGGGATGGCGCACCGCCGACCGCCAGCACCGCGAACCCGGCCACCAGGCCGAGGATCAGCAGCACCACCAGCAGCTCGAACAGTGTGAATCCGCGTGCCGGTGCCGCCATCGCCGGGTGCCGGTCGCGCCGCCTCAGAACTCGTCGAGGTTCCAGTTGCCGATCTCGGCATTGATGCCGCTACCCCCGCGGCGTCCGTCGGCGCCGAAACTGAAGATGTCGATTTCGCCCCGGGTGCCGGGATTCAGATACTGGTACTCGTGGCCCCAGGGATCCTTGGGCAGGCGGTCCATGTAGCCGCCCGAGCGGTAGTTGCGTGGTTCCGGACCCGAGCTTGGCCGTTCGACCAGCGCTTGCAAGCCCTGTGTGGTGGTCGGATACGCGAAGTTGTCGAGCCGGTACAGATTCAGGGCCGACTCCATTGCCCGGATGTCGCTCTTGACCTTGGTGATGCGCGCATCGTCGGGACGGTCCATCACCCGGGGCACGACGATCGCCGCCAGGATCCCTAGGATCACGACCACGACCATGATCTCGATCAGCGTGAAGCCGCCGCTGTGGCTGCGCGGCGTGGAAAGGGTCGGTTTTCGGGACATCGCTAGTTCACCAGTTGGTTCAGTTCGAAAATGGGCAGCAGAATCGCGAGTACGATGGTCAGCACCACCGCACCCATGGTTACGATCAGCAGCGGCTCGAACAATGCGACCACCATGCCGATCCGTGTCTCCAGTTCGCGCTCCTGGGTTTCGGCGGCGCGTTCGAGCATTTCGTTCAGCCGGCCGCTCGACTCGCCGCTCTTGATCAGGTGCACGGTCATCGGCGGAAAGTACCCGCTTTGTTCGAGCGCGCGGCCGATCCCGCTGCCTTCGCGGATGCGCTGGGACGCGGCCAGCACGGCCGAACGCATCGGCAGGTTGCCGATCACCTCCGCGCCGGTGCGCAGCGCATCGAGCAGTGGGACACCGCTGGCGGCCAGAATGCTCATCGTGCGTGCGAACCGGGCGGTATTCACCCCCCGCACCAGCCGCCCGATCAGCGGCAGCCGCAGCAGCAGCCGATGATGCCGCTCGCGCCAGCGTTCCCTGCGCAGCAGCCGTCCTAACAGCCAGCCCAGTACCACGAGTACCGCCAATGCCCAGGGCCCGTAGTCGCGCAGCGCATCGCTGGCGGCGATCAGTGCCCGGGTCAGCCAGGGAAGATCCTGCCCGATCCCGGCAAACACTTGAACCACCTCGGGCACCACGAACGCGAGCAAAGCGACGGTCACGCCGATCGCGACGAGGGTCAGGATCAGCGGGTAGAACAGGGCCATCGAGACCTTCTGGCGCAGCGCGTTGCGGCTCTCGGTGTAGTCGGCCAGCCGTTCCAGTACCAGATCCAGGTGCCCGGACTGCTCGCCTGCGGCCACCGTGGTCCGGTACAGGTCGGGAAACACGCGCGGGAACGCCGCCATCGCCTGCGCCAGCGCATGGCCCTCCATCACCCGCGTGCGCACGGCCGTCAGCACGTTGCGGATCCGAGCCTTTTCGCTCTGGCGGGCGACCGTGCCGAGTATTTCCTCGACTGGCAGGCCGGCCCGGGCCAGCGTGGCCATCTGGCGCGTTGCGAGTGCCAGATCGAGCGCGCTGATGCCGCGTCCGCCGCTGAGGCCGCCTGCACCGGCGCGCCGTTCGGACACCTCGTCGACCTGGAGCGGGGTCAGTCCGTCCTGGCGCAGCCGGGCGCGCACCGCCCGGGCGGTGTCCCCTTCGGCGACGCCCCGGCGCTTGCGCCCGCCGGCGTCCAGCGCCTGGTATTCGAATGCCGGCATCGCGCGTTATCCCCGCCAGCTCAACGGCCCGTCTCCCGGACCGGGGGCGGGATCGGAGAGGGGTCGCACGGCCCCGGCAGATGCGGCGCTGCGTCCACGCTCAGTCCTCGCGCGTGACGCGCACCACTTCCTCGACCGAGGTGGTGCCGTCGAGGATCCGGCGTACGCCGTCGCTGCGGATCCCCGGCGTGCTGCGGCGTGCGTGCTCGGTCATCGCGCGTTCGCCGGCACCGTCGTGGATCATCTGGCGCAGGGTATCGTCGATTTCGATCAGCTCGTAGATCCCGGTGCGCCCGCGGTAGCCGAGCCCGTTGCAGTCGGGACAGCCCCGCGCATGGTAGATCGTCGGCGGGCGCCCGGGATCGTGCCCGAGCAGTTCGCATTCCGCGCGCGTGGCCGGCGCCGGCTCGCGGCAGCGGGTGCACAATACGCGCACCAGCCGCTGGGCCAGGATGCCGTTCAATGTGGACGCCAGCAGGAACGGTTCGACGCCCATGTCGCGCAGCCGGGTGATCGCGCCGACCGCAGAGTTGGTATGCAGGGTGGAAAAGACCAGGTGCCCGGTCAGGCTCGCCTGCACCGCGATCTGTACCGTCTCCAGGTCGCGGATCTCGCCGACCATCACCACGTCCGGATCCTGGCGCAGGATCGCGCGCAGGCCGCGGGCGAAGGTCATGTCGACCCGGGTGTTGATCTGCGTCTGCCCGATGCCGTCGAGGTAGTATTCGATCGGATCCTCGACCGTCAGGATGTTCCGGCTTCGGTCGTTCAGCCGCATCAGCGCTGCGTACAGCGTCGTCGTCTTGCCGGAGCCGGTGGGCCCGGTGACGAGCACGATGCCGTGCGGCCGGCCGATCACCCGTTCCATCGCCTGGTACTGCTCCTGCGACATCCCGAGATGGCGCAGTTCGAGCCGCCCGGCCTGCTTGTCGAGCAGGCGCATCACCACGCGCTCGCCGTGCCCCGACGGCAGCGTCGACACGCGCACGTCGACCGGCCGTCCGGCGACCCGCAGCGAGATCCGGCCGTCCTGCGGCAGGCGCTTCTCGGCGATGTCCAGCCGTGCCATCACCTTGACCCTCGACACGATCAGCGGAGTCAGTCCGACCGGAGGGTTCAGCACTTCGCGCAACACGCCGTCGACGCGCAGGCGCACCGACAGGCGCGACTCGAACGGCTCGATGTGGATGTCGGACGCGTTCTCGCGCACCGCCTCGGTCAGCAGCGCATTGATCAGCCGGATGATCGGCGCGTCGTCCTCGGCCTCGAGCAGGTCTTCCGGTTCGGCCAGCGATTCGGCGACGCTGAGCAGGTCGTTTTCCTCGTTCAGGCCCTCGACCAGATTCATCGCCTCGCCGCTCGAGCGCTCGTGCTGCTCGCGCAGCCTGCGGTCGAACTCCTCGTTGCCCAGCGTCTCCAGCTGCAGGCACTCGGCGCTGCGCCGCCGGATCTCCAGCACCGCCATCGGATCGGCGTCCGCGCGCAGGTAGACGATCCGATGGCCGTCGACGACCGGGCCTGGCAGCACGCCGGAACGGCGCGAGAATCCGTAGCCGGGGCTCAGGGGTTCCTGCGCGCCGCCGCCCGCGCCCCTATCCCCGGCGACGCTGATCGCCCCGGACTCCGGCAGCCCGCTCATGGCCAGTCGGCGGCCGCTTCCCGGTCCGCGCCCCGATGAACCTCTGCAAACGGCGGCGGCAGGTAGGTCAGTTCCTCCCAGTCGGCCAGCACCGGGGTTTCGCCGGCGAAGGCGCGGCCGCCGCGTTCGGCCTCGAGCATCTGCTGCCGGCGGATGAAGCTGTACTTCTCGCTGGTCAACTCGGCGCCGGTGCCGCTGGTGCGCACGATGCGCGGGTACAGGAATACCATCAGGTTGCGCTTCTCGGTATTGTCGCTGTCGTAGCGGAACAGGCGCCCCAGCCCGGGAATGTCGCCGAGCCCGGGAACCTGGTCGCGGGTTTCGACCCGGCTTTCCGAAATCAGACCGCCGAGCACCAGCATCTGGCCGTCGTCGACCATCACGTGGGTGCGCAGCGTACGGGTATTGGTGACCAGATCGGCGGCGTCGCCCTTCGGCGCGATCTGTGACACCTCCTGCTCGATCTCGAGGCGGATCGCGTCGCCCTCGTTGATCTGCGGGCGCACGCGCAGCTTCACGCCGATATCCTCGCGGCGGATGGTATCGAAGGCCTGCCCGGAGTCCTCCAGCGAGCGCCCGACCACGAACGGCACGTTCTGGCCGACCACGATCTCGGCCTCCTCGTTGTCCAGCGTCAGCAGGCTCGGCGTGGACAGGATATTGCTGGCGGTGTCGCCCTGCAGCGCGCTGATCAGTACCGCGATCTGGGTACTGCCGATGCTGCCGATGCCACCGAGCGAGAGGCCGTCGCCGGGATTCGGGGGGCTTGCGACCGACCCGCCGAGCCAGGCTTCGATGCCGGCTCCCAGCTGCAGCAGGCCGCGCCCCTGCCGGTCGAAGTTGATCAGACCGAGTCCGGAGCGGGGCGAGCCGGCGGCCCATTGCACGCCGAGTTCCCGCACCCGTTCGGACGAGACCTCGGCGATCACCGCCTCCACCAGCACCTGCGCACGGCGGATGTCGAGTTTCTCGATCACGTCCGCGTAGTCGCGGGTGTGCTCCGGGGCACCGAAGATCACCACTGCGTTCGTGCTTTGGTGGGCCTGGATGCGCACCGCGCCCTCGCGCTGCGCGCGGCGGTCATCGCCGGTCTCGACCGCCTGACGCGATTCGGCGATTCCGCGCAGCACTTCCACCACGTCCTCGGCCTGCGCATAGCGCAGGTAGTGAACCTGGGTATTGCCGGCCGCCACCGGGCTGTCCAGCTGGGATACCAGGGCGCGCAGCCGCAGACGCCGCTCGGGATCGCCGGACAGAATGATGGCGTTGGCACGCTCGTCGGCGAGCACGCGCAGCCGCGACCGCGGATGCTGCCCGTCGGTACCGGCGCCAGACTCGAGTTCGCGCAACTGTTCGGCCAGCCGCCGCGCATTGGCGTGCCGCAGCTCGATCACTTCGAAGCCCTCGATCGCAGGCTGGTCGATGCGTGCGACCAGTTCCCGGATCCGGCGCACGTTTCCGGCCGTGTCGGAGACCAGCAGGGCATTGGTTTCGGTGGCGGCGGCCAGGTGCCCGCCCTGCGGGACCAGCGGGCGCAGGATCGGCACCAGCTGCGCCGCGCTGACATGCTCGGTCTGAATCACGTGCGTCACGATCTCGTCGTCGCGCAGGCGCTCGTGCGCGAACAGGTTGGGCACGTCGCCCTGCTTGGCCTGCACATCGGGCACGATCTTGGTCGCGGTCTCGCTCGGCACGGCCGCAAAACCGTAGACCTTCAGCACGCCCAGGAACAGGTCGTAGAGCTCCGCACGGGCGACTGGGCGGCCGGAGACGACCGACACCCGGCCGCGCACCCTGGGGTCGACGATGAAGTTGGTGCCCGTCTCCTCGGCGACCAGGTCGATCAGCGTCTGGATTTCGGCGTCGCGAAGGTTCAGCGTCAGCGTGTCGGCCTGCGCCAGCCCGGCGGCGGAACCGCCCAGCGCAACGAGCAGGAGAACGGATAGGAATCGGTGCAGCATGTGTGTCTCAATCCAGCAACTGAATGCCCAGGGAGATCGATTGTCCGTCGCGTTCCAGCACCACATCGACCTGGCTTTGTCCCGCCAGCTCCTGCAGCAGGCGCTCGATGTCGTCGATTGCGGACAGCGGTATGCCGTTCACCGACGTTATCACGTCGCCGGCCTGAAGTCCGGCCTCGCGGAACTCGCGGGCGTTGCGCACCGGGCGCACCTCTACGCCGTGCAGTTCCCCGGATCGAATCACCGGGCGCGCCTGCACCGCCTGCATCAGCCGTTCGGGGTTGTCGAGCCATTCCGAGCGCTGCACGCTCGGCTGGGCGCGTTCCGGAGCGGCTGCGGCAGGCGCGCGGGGCGGGGCGTCGGCACGCGCGCTGGAGGTGCCGTCGGCTCGCGGCAGCCGAAGCGTCTCGAGGCGACCGTTGCGTTCCAGGATCACCCGGTCGGCATGGATCTGGTGCAGGCGCGCCTGCCCGGCGATGGTGTCGCCGACGGTATACAGGCGTTCCTGACCGCCGCCCTCGGCGATGATCGCCCAACCGCGTTCCGGGTGATCGCCCGCCATCAGGCCCACCAGCCTCAGGCGCAGCTGCGTTTCCGGAGCCACCACCGGTGCCGGTTCCGCCGGTACCCCCAATTCGCCGAACAGCGGCAGGTCGGCAACCTGCGCCAGCGGCGATTTTCGCGGTTCGCCGGCAGCGGCCGGGGCACTCTCCGGCCGGATGTCGACACCCACCGGGGGGCGCACCTGCGGTTCGACGACCTGCCAGGTCAGCCGGGCGCCCAGCACCCCGACGGCCAGCAGCAGCACGACGCTGACGGCGCGGGGCAACAGGGACGCGGAGATCGGCAGCGCGGCCATCGGGGGCAAGCTCAGTCGGGCGCGCGCCAGCACGTGGCGCACACCGGTGCCAGCGCGCTGCCAGCGCCCGCCGAGCCGGGACTCAAGTCGAATTCAGGAACCGCTTTCATTCTGCCAATGTAGCATGCGCGGGACTGCGGGCAGCGCTGGCCTGGCTGGAGAGATGGCCCGCCAACAAGGGCCTGGGGACGCGCACACAGGCCGTGCCGACAATGCAGTAAAGCGTTCACAGCCAGCGCAATGCAGCGTGGCAGTGCCGGCATGCGCATCGTGCAGCCGGGATGCGCCGCGGTTCACGGCCCGGTCAGGCGTCTTCCGGAACCTCATCCAGCAGCAGGCTCCGACCCGTCATCGCCTTGGGCTGCGGCACGCCCATCAGCGCGAGCACGGTCGGTGCCACGTCGGAAAGCCCACCACCGGTGGTTAGCCGCCAGCGCCTGCTGTCGAGCAGCATGCACATCACCGGGTAGATCGTGTGCTGGGTGTGCGGCTCACCGGTGACCGGGTCGACATATTCGTCGCAGTTGCCGTGGTCGGCGGTCACGATCACCGAGTACTCGTATTCCCGCGCCGCGTCCAGCACGCGGCCGACCTCGCTGTCCAGCGTTTCGACCGCCTGGATCAGCGGTTCCCGCATCGCGGTATGGCCGACCATGTCGCCGTTCGCGAAGTTCACCAGCACGAAGCCGTAGCGGCCGCTGGCCATCGCCGCGATCGTCTCGTCGGCGACCTCACGCGCACTCATCTCCGGCTGCTGGTCGTAGGTGTCCACCGACGGCGACGGCACCATTACGCGGTCCTCACCGGCATTCGGCTCCTCGCGCCCGCCATTGAAGAAGAACGTCACATGGGCGTATTTCTCGGTTTCCGCACAATGGAACTGCGGGATCCCGGCGTTCGCGATGGTGCCGGCCAGCGTGGTGCCAGGCCGCTCCGGCGGAAACGCGATCGGCGACAGGAACCGCGGCTCGTACTCGGTGAGGCAGGTCGTGGAGACCGGATGGAAGTCGCCCCGGTCGAAGCCGGTGCAGCTGTCCATGCCCAGCGCTGCGGTCAGCTGCCGCGGCCGGTCGTTGCGGAAGTTGAACAGCACGCAGACCGCATCGGTATCGAGCGGCATCGGTTCGCCGATAATCCGGGGTTTGATGAATTCGTCGGTCTCGCCGGCATCGTAGGCGGCCTCGATCGCCGCCCGCGCGCTCTCGGCGGGTTCGCCCTCGCCGAACGCGATCGCGCGAAACGCGCGCTCGGTGCGATCCCAGCGCTTGTCGCGGTCCATTGCGTAGTAGCGCCCGCAGACGCTCGCGATACGGCCGCCGGCCTCGTCCAGGCGCTTCTCCAATTCCGGCAGGTAGCTCAGTGCCGAGCGCGGCGGGGTATCGCGGCCGTCGGTGATCATGTGCACGATCGGCTCGACCTCCTGCTGGCGGCAGATCTCGACCAGCGCCAGCAGATGGCGAATGTGGCTGTGCACGCCGCCGTCCGAGACCAGTCCGATCAGATGTAGCGGCTGATTCTTGGACCGCGCCGCATTCGCCGCGCTCAGCAACGAATCGTTGTCGAAGAAGCTGCCGTCGCTGATGGCATCGTCGATTCGCACCAGGTCCTGGCGCACGATGCTGCCCGCGCCGAGCGTCAGGTGTCCGACCTCGGAATTGCCCATTTGCCCGGCCGGCAGGCCGACCGCGCGCCCCGAGGCGTCGAGCGTCGTGTGGGAGTTCGTGGACAGGTACTCGTCCAGCCGCGGGGTCCGGGCCTCCGCGAAGGCGTTGTTCACCTTGCTCGGGTTCACGCCGACACCGTCCATGATGATCAGGATCACCGGGCGCCGGGGAGTGGGACGGGGGTCAGCCATGTCGCATTCGACTCCGTGGAACGAAAGAGTGGCATTTTAGCAATTCTGCATGCACAGATGGTGCCGGCCCGGTAACTTTGTGCCTATCGTGGTCGTGGTGCATGTCGTGGTCGGGGAAGGCCCATCTTTGGCGTCGCGACATACGGGCGACCAGATCCGTCGCCCGGCGTGCGTTTCGCCGCGAACCCCGTCCCAGCCCCTGGCAGGGATCGGCGGATGACGGCCTTGGGCTTCTTCCCGTACTCGTCATGCCCGTGCAGACTGGCGGGGCGCCCGCTGCTTTTCACGCGGGTCACGGTCGTACGAAGCGGGCGTTGCATCCGCCCATAAGCGTTTGCAGTTATACTGCACGGATGAGTGTGCAACAGCCCATCACGTTGCGACCGCCGGGCCATGGCAACCGGCAGCCGTGGGCTCGCTGCGCGTGTGGCTGCGGGCGGTCGCGATGAACAAGGAGCCTTCGGATCGGCAGGGAGGTGTGGCCATGAACATCGGCGTGGTGGTGGCGGATGCCCGGCCCATCGTGCTGGAAGGGCTGAACGCCCTGGTTTCCTCGCAGCCGGACATGCGGGTCGTTGCGCGCTGCGAGCGGGGAAGCGAGGCCCTGAAGGCGATCCGGGAACATCGTCCCGATATCGCGATCCTTGATCTGGCGCTGCCCGAGGAAAACGGCCTGGCCTTGCTGCGCGCCCTCCGGGAGCAGGCGCTGCCCACGCGCTGCGTGCTGTTTGCGGACGCGCTGAACGACGAGCAGGCGGTAGAGGCCACGCGCCTGCAAGTCGAGGGAATCGTGCTGAAGGACATGCCGACCCGCCTGTTGCTGCAGTGCATCCGCAAGGTTCACGACGGCGGCCGCTGGCTGGAAACACAGTCGATGACCCGCGTCGTGGACCGGCTGCAGCGCCAGGAGGCGCAGCGCAGCGACCTGCTCGGCCGCTTGTCCCCGCGCGAACTCGATGTGACCCGCCACGTGGTCGCCGGACTCAACAACAAGGACATCGCCGAAGAGCTGTCACTGAGTGTCGGCACGATCAAGATCCATCTGCACAACATCTACGAAAAGCTTGGGATCCGATCCCGGCTCCAGCTTGCCGCCTACGCCCGAGAAAAGGGCTTCGGCTGACGCGCTTCGGGTCCATGATCCACAGCGCGTTGGGCACTGGTGCTGGCGCGCCTTCAGAACCGGAGCAGTTCCCGGCGCAGCACCTGCACTTCCCGGTAGCCGAACACGGCGTTCAAGTGATGCAGCAGCGCGTGGCTGCCCTCGTCACGCCACCGGCCGTCGACCGTGGCAGCGATTGCGGCATAGCGTTCCGCTGGCTCGGGCGGCCAGTCGCCTTCGCGCTGCAGCTCGCGGATCAGTTCCAGCCACAGCCGGCTCACGCCCATGATGTAATGCGGCCAGGCGCGCTGCATCTCCGGTGACCAGGCCGCGTCCGAGGTGTCCGCGATTCCGGGCCGACTCGGGGCTGCGGGGTCGTCGAACACCACTTCGGCCAGAATGCCCAGCCGCTGCATTTCCCCAGGCAGCGGGTCGGAGCGGATTCGCTGGTTCACGCGGTCGGCGGTTGCGGGCGTTGCTCGAAAGATGAAGCTGAACTGGCGCCCGGCGCCGTCTCGCGCTGCGCGCCGGTGAAAGCGCCACAGCGCGATCGATTCGTTCTCTGCCTCCAGCACCGGACCGAGCAGCCGGTCGGCGAGCCACAGGTCGGGATACCACGGCGGATCTTCACCCTCCGGCCATTGCATCCGGAAGCGCACATACCACCAGTGCAGCTGGTCGGTCTCTGCGGGCCTGGCGACGGGATCGTCCACCGGCTGGATGGAAGGCGGTGCCGCCGGCCCGGCCGCACAGCCGCCCAACATATACACCAGCAGCGCGAGCAGTAGCGCGGTCGCCCATGACCTAGCTTCCATGGCTTATGTGGCTACCCCCGATGATGAAAGAGGCGTAGGCGTAGGGCGGAAAAGGCCGAAGGCCGTCATCCGCCATCCGGCGCCGGGGTTGCCGCAGGCGCCGGGGAGGCGCGAACGCCGAGCGGCGGATGACGCTGCGCTTTGTCGCCCTACAGGTCACCCCGGACGCGCTCCGCGGCTTCTTCCACGTTAAAGGCTTTACTCCTTGTGGTGACGGGTTCATCAGTATTTTTTCAGTAAATTCAACGTCTTCTCGAGTTGCGCCCGTGTTCGCGCACGGGGCGTTTTCGTTCCGGCGCCCGGTCTCGTCCATCATCGGGGTGGCCGCCGGCGCCATCAGGGTTTGCTGGAAGTGTAGTGGAGCCAACCACTGCATGGGCGAGGTACGCGCTTGACCGCCGCTGTAGTGCTGTCTATCGTTCTGGAAAACAGAACATGAAGCGGCATGAAGGATCTGTTCACCGGCCTGATCACCAGCAAGACACGCATCCGGATCCTGATGCGGCTGTTTCTCAATCCGGAGGGCAACGCCTACCTGCGCGAATTGGCCGAGGAGTTTGCGGTGTCGCCCAGCCAGGTGAAGGACGAGCTCAGCCAGCTGAGCGAAGCCGGGCTGCTCGAGAGCGAGAAGCAGGGCCGGCAGATCCACTACCGCGCGAACCGGCGCCACCCGCTGTTTCCGGAACTGCACTCGATGGTGCACAAGGCCCTGGGCATGGACCGGATCGTCGACAGCGTGATCGAGCGGCTGGGTAGGCTGGAACTCGCGTTTCTGCTTGACGACTATGCCGAGGGCCGCGACACGGGAATCATCGACCTGGCCTTGGTCGGCGACATCGACCCGGCCAACCTTGCCGACTTGGTGCGCAAGACCGAGCGCTACATCGGCCGGAAGATCCGAACGCTCGTCCTCACGCCGGAAGAGTACACGCGCATGCGCCCGGTGCTTGAGAAGCGGCCTACCCTGCCGTTGTGGGCCAACCGCGACGTTGTAGACCGGCACGATGGCGTTGCGAAGCACGATTGGGTTTCCTTCCCCGTCGGGCGAGAGGGTTGGAGCTAGCGGCAGCTGTACTGCAGTAATTGGGCCGTGCAATGGCCCCGTCTCCAGCCCCTCCCGGCTGAACGGGCAGGGGCATTCTCCCCCTCGGGGGAGGTCTGTCGCGCGCAGTTGTCGGGTGTGCGCGAACCGAACCTTTGCTTGCAGCGCACAATGGCCCTGCAATGGCGGTAGCGTGCCTGCAGCCTGAACCCCGGGTACGCTGCACCATCGAAACCGGCCGGGGGCGTGCTGCCCGGCGGCCTCACGACGATCAAGAGCACCCACCCATGGATTACGCCCTGAGAAAACGCGTCCTCGTCACCGGCGGTGCCGGCTTCCTCGGCTCGCATCTCTGCGAGCGTCTGCTCGAGCGTGGCGACGACGTGCTCTGCGTCGACAACCTCTTCACCGGCACCAAGGACAACATCGTCCATCTGCTGGCGAACCCGCATTTCGAGCTGATCCGTCACGACGTGACGTTCCCGCTATACGTCGAAGTGGACGAGATCTACAATCTGGCCTGCCCGGCGAGCCCGATCCACTACCAGCACGACCCGGTGCAGACGACCAAGACCAGTGTGCACGGCGCGATCAACATGCTGGGACTCGCCAAACGCGTGAAGGCGAAAATCTTCCAGGCCTCGACCAGCGAGGTGTACGGCGACCCGGAGGTGCATCCGCAGACCGAGAACTACTGGGGCCGGGTGAACCCGATCGGCCCGCGCGCCTGCTACGACGAAGGCAAGCGCTGCGCAGAGACACTGTTCTTCGACTACCATCGCCAGCACCGGCTGTGCATCAAAGTCGCGCGCATCTTCAACACCTACGGCCCGCGCATGCATCCGAACGACGGCCGTGTGGTGTCGAACTTCATCGTCCAGGCGCTGAAGAACGAGCCGATCACGCTCTACGGCGACGGCAGCCAGACCCGCTCGTTCTGTTACGTCAGCGACATGATCGACGGTTTCCTGTGCCTGATGGATGGCCTGGACGACCTGCCCGGCCCGGTGAACTTGGGCAACCCGGTCGAATTCAGCGTCCGCCAGCTTGCCGAGCAGGTGATCGACCTCACCGGATCGCGTTCGCGCCTGGAATTTCGCCCGCTGCCCCAGGACGACCCAAGCCAGCGTCAGCCCGACATCGCCCTGGCGAGGGAGCGTCTTGGCTGGGAGCCAACCGTGCAGCTGCGCGAGGGGCTGCGGGCGACCATCGCCTACTTCGACACGATGCTCAGCAGCTCGCGCGGCTGACGATCACGGCACCGGCCCATCCCTGACGACAAGAATCCGCCTCTCCAACTGCGGCGGATGGCTGCGGAGGGGGCGCGGCAAACCATGTTCCTGGCGGCCTTCCAATTCGAGACGCACAATGTCCCAGCAGACCTCCAACCCCACCATCCTCGTCACCGGCGGTGCTGGCTACATCGGCAGCCATGCCTGCAAGGCGCTGGCGCTCGCGGGATACACGCCTGTTGCCTATGACAACCTGGTCTACGGCCACCGCGAAGCCGTGCGCTGGGGCCCGCTCGAACCGGGCGATATCGCCGACCGCAAGCGCCTCGACGCCGTGGTCGCGCAGTACCAGCCCGAGGCGGTGCTGCACTTCGCCGCCTACGCCTACGTCGGCGAATCGGTGCAGGATCCGGCCAAGTACTACCGCAACAACGTCGCCGGCACGCTCACGCTGCTCGAGGCGCTGGTGCACCACGATATCCGGCGGATCGTGTTCTCGAGCACCTGCGCCACCTACGGCGTTCCCGAGCGGACGCCGATCGACGAGGATCACCCGCAGCAGCCGATCAACCCGTACGGCGCTTCCAAACTGATGATCGAGCGCATGTTGCAGGATTTCGACGCCGCCTACGGCCTGCGCTCGGTCTCGCTGCGCTACTTCAACGCGGCCGGTGCCGACCCGGACGGCGAGATCGGCGAAGACCACGATCCCGAAACCCACCTGATCCCGCTCGCGCTGCAGGCCGCGCTCGGCCAGCGGGAGGCATTGCAGGTTTTCGGCAGCGACTACCCGACGCCGGACGGCAGCTGCATCCGCGACTACATCCACGTGACCGACCTCGCGCAGGCGCATGTGCTGGCGCTGGACTACCTCACGCGAGGGGGCGCGACCACCGCGCTGAACCTCGGCACCGGCCACGGCCACTCGGTGCTCGAGGTCATTGCAGCCGCCGACGCGGTCACGGGCCGCGCCGTCCCGACCGTGCTCGCGCCGCGCCGCCCCGGCGATCCTCCCGTTCTCACCGCCGTCGCGGATCGGGCACGGCAGGTACTCGGCTGGCAGCCGCGCTACACCGACCTCGCCACGATCCTCCGCCACGCCTGGAACTGGCACCGGGACCAGCCGCATCGACCCGACCCGGGTTTTCCGTGACTCCAGGTTTTCCGTGGCACTCCTCGCCAGATCAGCGTCTAACATCCAGCCATGGAACCACTGGAATCCAACAGCGAACTGACGCGTGTGGCTGAGGCGCTTTCCGCAGATCCTGGCTTGCAGCGTTTCAATTTGGCTCGTCATCCCAGCCGCAGCGCAGAGCCGGATTGACGTATGCAGCGCGTTGAACAGCCGCAGACTGGTCCGAGCTGCGTCAGGGCTGGCGCGCGGGCTACCATGGGAACGTCAGCATCCCAGGAGGTCGCGATGGGCACGATACCTGCACAGCACACGGCTGTAAGCGTCGATGACTACCTCGCAGGCGAACTCGAGAGCGAAGTGCGCCATGAGTACGTCGCGGGGCAGGTCTACGCGACGGTGGGTGCAAGCGATCGGCATGGGCTGCTAGTGAATGCGCTGGCATTCGCGCTGACCCCGGCGGCTCGCAAGGCCCGCTGCCAGCTGTTTACATCCGACATGAAAATCCACCTGGAGATTGGCAAGCAGGACGTTTTCTATTACCCCGACCTCCTGGTCTCTTGCGACCCCGATGACCGTGCGACCTACTATCGCGAACGCCCCTGTCTGATCGTGGAAGTCCTGTCGGACTCGACCGAGCGCCTGGATCGTCGCGAAAAAATGCTCGCGTACCAGACGATTGCGTCCCTTCAGGAGTACGTGCTCGTGGCCCAGGATGTCCGACGTGTCGAGGTCTACCGCCGGACCGATGACTGGGTGCCCAGCATTCACACCGAAAGCTCGGTGCGGTTGGCAAGCCTTGGCACCGAAGTGACCGTGGCGGCCATCTACGAGGATCTCTAGCCGGGGCCGCCTTCCATCTCCGAACGCCGGCAAGCTCACCTCGGGCTCGGCCTCTCGGCCGAATTGCTCTACCAGCGGGACTGGGACCGGCAGCGGATCATCGACCTGTTCGCGGTGATGGAACTGGAGCAGGAGAAGAACATGCCATACGTGACATCGGTTGAGCGGATCGGGCTGCGCCGGGGCCTGGAACAGGGCCGAAAGGAAGGTCTGCAGGAAGGCAGCAGAATAGGCCGTCAGGAAGGCCGTCAGGAAGGCGAGGCAATCGTGCTTCTGCGCCTGATCGAACTCAAGTTTGGCCCGCCGGACGCCGCTGTCCGCAAGCGCGTGGAATCCGCCGATGCGGGGACGCTTCTGCGCTGGTCCGAGCGCATCCTGACCGCCGCGAGTCTGGACGAACTCTTCGCCTGATCTCGTTGGCCGCACATTACCCGCCGGGAGCCGTCCCTGAAAGCTGCGGCCATGGCCGAGCCCTTGCTTGGAGAAGGGTCAACAATCGGTGTCCCTGCAGGCCGCCCATGTTCCCAGGCGAGACCTGACACCATGTGACCCCCGTAGTCGGCATTCCCATGCCGACAGTTACCGTCGATCACCCCAGCGTGATAGCCTGATTGTGCAAGTCATATCAATTAGGTTGGTTGAGCATGCAGAGAGAGGCGCCCGCCATGACTGTCCGGCAGAACCTTGGCGAATTGATCAACGAAGTGCAGTACCGGCACGACCGCATCGTGATCACCAAGGCGGGTAAGCCCGTAGCCGCCCTGATCGACATGAACCTCTACGAGCGCATCCGGCAGATGGACGACGAATTTGCCGCCATGGCAGACGAATTTGCGCAGGCCTTTACGGCGATTCCGGAGCCGGAGGGGCTCGCGATGCTGGACGAAGCGGTGCGCGCCGCCCGGGGGCGGGCGGCTGAGTGAGGGTTGTGGTGGATACCAACGTGCTGCTGTCGGGCCTGATGTATCCCACCAGCACCCCCGGCCGGATTGTCGCTGCCTGGCGCAACGCGGCCTTCGAGCTTGTCCTGACCCGCGCGCAATTGACGGAAATCGCTCGGGTATTGAGCTACCCCAAGATCGCCCGGGTCCTGTGCTGGGATCCCGATCAATCGGAACGGTTTCTCAAGCAGCTGTACCTGAGGTCCGTGATGGTTCCACTGCCGGAATCGCTGCCGGCCGAGGTTCCGGCGGATCCAGACGACTCCCCCATTCTCTCCAGTCTCCTCGTCGCCCGCGCAGAGTATCTGGTGACGGGGGATTCCGACCTCCTCGCGCTTAAGGACCGATATCCGATCCTGGCACCCCAGGCGTTTGTGGCCCTGCTGTGAGTCCTCCCAAACCAAATCGGTATACCGCGCTTAGATGAGCGATGCTGCCCTTCACCCGGAGCGTGTTACCGACGCCGAAAGGCATCTGGGGTTGGTCGTCTGGGCTCTTGAAGAACCGAGTTGGGAGCGAGCGTGCATCCAATAGTCGAGAAGCACCGTCATGAGCTGAGGGCCCTGGCCTTGCGGCATGGATTGCGGAACTTGCAAGTGTTCGGATCCATGGCTCGCGACGATGCCCGCGCGGATAGCGACGTCGACCTGCTCGTCGACGTGCCGCCGGGAGTGTCTGCGTTCGTTCTCGGGGGCGATGCTGATGGATGCACAGGACCTGCTCGGCAGGCGGGTGGATATCGTCACGCGATCGGCCCTCAACCCCGCCCTGCGGGAACGGGTCCTGCGTGAAGCGAAGCGCCTGTAACCGGTCGGGTCTTCATCAGGCGCTTGTGGGGACGCCGGCGTGCCGTCTATCGTCGAAACGGCGGTTGATCGTTGATCGCGCTATGCTGGTATCGCGCTGAGCAGTTGCCTGGAAATCCGGGGGAGATCCCGTCATGAATGACCTTCTGAGGAGAATCACCGTGAACCCCGCACAGTGCGGCGGTCGCCCCTGTGTGCGCGGCATGCGCATTCGGGTCACCGATGTATTGGACCTGCTGGCGCAGGGCCTGAGCACCGAGCAGGTCCTCGCCGAAATGCCCGATCTCGAGGCAGAGGACATCGCGGCCGCATTGCAGTACGCCGCACGCAAGCTCAAACACCCGATCTTGGCCGCATGAGAATCTGGGTTGACGCCCAACTCTCTCCCCACCTCGCCCCCTGGCTCACCGAGCGCTTCGGAGAGCATCCGGCTCGAGAACCTTCATTTTCGCTATCCCAACGCTGACTCCGGCACCCTGGCCGGCATAAATCTCGCCATCCGGCGCGGCGAGTCGGTCGGCATCATTGGACCCAGCGGCTCGGGCAAGAGCACGCTGATCGACGTGATTCTCGGCCTGCTCGAACCCGCCTCGGGCCGGGTTCTGGTCGATGGCGAAGACATTCGGGCGAGTCTGCCGGCCTGGCAGCGGCGAATCGGCTACGTCCAGCAGGACATCTACCTGCTTGACGACACGATCCGCCGCAACATCGCGTTCGGCGTGGCGGACGCGGATGTCGACGAATCTCGGCTGTCGGACGCGGTGCGGGCTGCCAACCTCGAGCCCGTCATCGAGTGCTTCCACAAGGGTCTCGAGACCGTGATCGGCAACCGCGGAATCCTGCTGTCGGGCGGGCAGCGCCAGCGCATTGCCATCGTGCGCGCCTTGTACACCCAGCCCGGCGTGCTCGGGCTCGACGAAGCCACCTCGGCGCTCGACAACGAAACCGAAAACGAGGTGGTGGAGGCCATCGACCGGCTGCGCGGCGAGCGCACCATCATGATCATTGCGCACCGGCTCAGCACGCTACGCGGCTGCGAACGGTTGTACCGCCTGGTGAACGGGCGCATCGAGCCCGACGCGTGAACCGGCCCAGGAAACAGGGTCACCGGATATTCATCCACCAAGAGAGGCCACCATGGATGGTGAAGAACGGACCGACGACTACGATTCGCCATGGAAGGACGCGATCACCCGCTACCTGCCGGAGTTCATGGCGTTCTACTTCCCGGACGCCGATGCCGAGATCGACTGGAACCGGTCGCATCGGTTTCTCGATCAGGAACTGGCGCAGGTGGTCCGGGATGCCGAACTGGGCAAGCGGAGCGTCGATCGCCTGGTGGAAGTGGCGACCCACACTTCCGGCACGCGCTGGGTCTACGTGCATCTCGAAGTGCAGGGCCAGCACGACGCGGGCTTTGCCGAGCGGCTGTTCGTGTACAACTACCGGCTGTTCGACCGCTACCGCCGGCCGATCGCCACTCTGGCCGTTCTCGCCGACGAGCGCCCGCACTGGAAACCCGAGCGTTACGGCTACGAACTCTTCGGCTGCCGGCACTATCTGGAATTTCCGGCGGTCAAACTGCTGGATTACCAAGACCGGCTGGAGCCGTTGCTGGCCGATCCGAACCCGTTTGCGCTGGTGACAGCGGCGCATCTGCTCACGCGGCAAACGCGGCACGACCCGCAGGGCCGGTATGCGGCGAAATGGCGGCTGGCGCGATTGCTCTACCAGCGGGACTGGGACCGGCAGCGGATCATCGACCTGTTCGCGGTGATCGACTGGTTGCTACGCTTGCCGCAAGAACTGGAAGAACGGCTTTGGGGAGCGGTGATGGAACTGGAGAAGGAGAAGAACATGCCATACGTGACATCGGTTGAGCGGATCGGGCTGCGCCGGGGCCTGGAACAGGGCCGCAAGGAAGGTCTGCAGGAAGGCAGCAGAATAGGCCGTCAGGAAGGCGAGGCAATCGTGCTTCTCCGCCAGATCGAACTCAAGTTTGGCCCGCCGGATGCCGCCGTGCGCAAGCGCGTGCAATCCGCCGACGCGGAGACGCTGCTGCGGTGGTCCGAACGCATCCTGACCGCCGCGAGTCTGGACGAACTCTTCGCCTGATCGCCTTGACGGTGCATCACCCATCAGGAGCCGGGTCTGAACCCCTTGGTCATGGCCCGCAACCCGTAGGAGGCCAGTCCCCTGGCCGATTGCCCTCCATTGCCAGAGTTGGCCCGGTGCCATGAAGGGCGGAGTCGCCGCCCCCTCCCGAAGACCGGCCCACACGAACGGATGCCGCCGTGAACTGCCCATGTTACAAGGCGAGACCTGACCCCATTCATGCGTGTTCTTGCGATCGCGCCCGACGCTGGGCTAGGTTGGCGAATGGTTTCTGGTTCGGAGACAACGATGAGCGATGCTGTCCTTCACCCTGAGTACATTACCGACGCCGAAGGGCATCGGAAATCGGTTGTCCTGCCTCTTGAGGAATACGAAGCCCTGATGGAGGACCTTGCGGATCTGGCAATCGTCGCGGAGCGGCGTTCGGAACCCGTCCACTCGCATCAAGCGGTCAAGGCAGAGCTGGAACGAGATGGGTATCTACCCGATTGAGTGGAAAGCGTCCGCCCTCAAGGAGTAAAACGCATTGAACGCGATACCGTCCCCCGGATTTTCGCGGCCGTGGACGCCCTCGCGAGCGACCCGAGGCCCAGTGGATGCCGAAAACTTGCAGGTGCTTCGATGACCTACCGGTTGCGCGTCGGGCGCTATCGGGTCGTGTACACGGTAGAAGATGAGTGCCTCGTGGTTCAGGTCATCCGCGTGGGCCACCGTGGAGTGGTGTATCAGAAATAGGTCGTCGACACCCCCGGCTCCGCGCTGCCCCAGCCGTCCCCGGGAGGCAGCGCCGTGAACGAACGATTGTTCCGTCCTCACCCGCCCGCCGAATGATCCAGGCCCTCAAGCAGCGCTGGGACCTCCTCACACCGCGCGAGCGCCATTCGATCAGCTCGCGCCTGCTCGCCAACAACCTGCTCGAGCCATGCACAGGGGCATTCGGCATGTCGAAACTCGTTACGCCAGCAGCCCGAAAGCCAGCATGAACGACACGGTGAGGCAGCTCTGGGAAATTCTCACGCCGAAAGCGCGCCGGCGCTTTTTCATCGTGCTGCTGCTGGTGCTGGCGATGACCGCGCTGGAAACTGTCGGGGTCGTCTCCATCATGCCGTTTCTGGCGGTCTTGGGGAACCCGGACCTGGTCACCCAGCAACCCCAGCTCGCGGCGCTTTACGAGTGGCTGGGCTTCGAAACGCCTGTGCAGTTCGTGGTGGCGCTTGGGGCCGCGTCCGCCGCCGTGGTGGTCATCGGCTCGCTGTTCAAATCCGTCACGATGCACGTCCTGTTCCGGTTTGCGCACTTGCAGCGCCATGAAATCAGTACGCGGCTGCTGCAAACCTACCTGCAACAGCCCTACGCCTGGTTCCTGGGCAGAAACAGCGCCGATCTATCCAAGCGCATGTTGTCCGAGGTGGACCAGCTCGGGAAGGACCTGCTGCTCCCCGTGATCCAGATGATCGCCCACGGCATGGTCATCCTGGCCATGGTGTTGTTGCTGATCGTCTACGACCCGCTGATGGCCCTGCTGGCCGCCGGGGTCGTCGGGAGCCTCTACTTCATCATTTACCGAATCGTGCGCGTCCGGCTCGGCCGCATCGGCAGGGAACGCCGCGAAGCCAACACCGAACGCTTCCAGGCCGCCTCGGAAGCCCTGGGAGGCATCAAGGCGATTACGCTCACCGGCAAGGTGCAAACCTATCTGGACCGCTTCCGCCATCCGTCGCGGACCTACTCCCGGCATCTGGCCGCGAACGACACGTTGGGGCAGGTGCCGCTCTACCTGGTGGAAGCCACCGGCTACGCCGGGCTGGTGGCGCTGGTGTTGGTACTGGCCTGGCGGGGCGACAACCTGGGTCAGATTCTGCCGGTGATCGGCCTGTACGGATTTGCCGCCTACCGCATGCTCCCTGCCGCCCAGATCGTCTATCGCGGCTTCGCCCGGCTGCGCTTCGGCGCCGCCGCACTCGAACACATCCACCGGGACCTGCACCTGCCAACTCGCACACACGCCCCGGCGCCGAAGCCCTGGATACCCCAACAGCATATCCGCCTCGCGGGAGTCACCTACGCCTACCCGGCCAGCGAGCATCGCCCGGTGCTCAGGAACATCGACCTCGAGATTCCTGTCAACCACACCATCGGCATCATTGGTGCAACCGGCTCGGGCAAGTCCACGTTGCTCGACATCATCCTCGGCCTGCTGGAGCCGACGCGAGGCCAGGTCCGCATCGACGACCAACCCTTGACCCCGGAGAATCTGCCTGCCTGGCACCGGGCCATCGGCTATGTCCCGCAGGAGATCTACCTGCTCGACCATACCGTGGCCGCCAACATCGCGCTGGGCCTGCGGCCGGAGGAAATCGACCGGGCTGCACTGGAGGCGGCCGCCAGGGCAGCGCAGATCCACGATTTCATCGTCAACGAGCTGCCCCAGGGCTACGAATCCACCGTCGGCGAGCGGGGCATCCGGCTATCCGGCGGCCAACGCCAGCGCATCGGGATTGCCCGTGCCCTGTACCATAACCCGCCGGTGCTGATTCTCGACGAGGCCACCAGTTCGCTGGATGTCGAGACCGAGAAGGAAGTCCAGGCGGCCATCGATGCGCTGCAGGGGCGGAAAACCATCCTGATCGTCGCGCATCGCATGAGCGCGGTCGAGCGGTGTGACCGCATCGTGCAACTGCATGATTGCCGCATCCACTCGATCCAGAGGTTCCAGATACATGAAAAGCCGTCTTTACCGCTGGGCTGATCGCTGGGCCGTGCGCATGGCCGACCGGATGGGCGTGACGATTGCGCGTGCGAAGCCGCTCGATCTGCGTGGCTGCGACATCCATCCGCTGGAAGCCTGGTACCGAGCTGGGCGGTATCAGCCGGTTCTGATGGATGTTCCGCTATCGAAACTACGCGGCTTGGGCAGCGCGGCCTTCCGCTGTACCGCGGATAGCAGCCATCCATTTATTAGCACCCTAATCGAATGCGAATCCGGAAAGGTTCGAGCCTATACCGGGTCAGCCTTGGAACAATTCTACGAACGTTGGCAGCCCGCGAATGCAGCGGAGTACTTTGGCTTTGATAAGGACTCGGTCAGCCAGCGCATGCTGAGTCTACAGCCTGTCGAAGCCGTATTACCTTGGGACCGTTATCAGCCGTCAGATAGAAAAGCAAGATACCAAGATGTTGATCGAAGAAACTGGAATCATTGTGGGCCGGTAGATCTGCCGTTCGGCGATAAGGAATTCGAAAGACTTGTGACTGCCTATTCCTCCATAAAAGAGCGGTACGTTCGCCGCAATCCATTCGACGGGGATATCACCGGCTTGCTCATGATTCATGGGGGTTCCTGGTTTATTTACGTCAAAATCGGACAGCACCGGGTGGGCGTTTTCAGTGCATTAGGTTGCACGCAGATACCGATACGTCTTTTTTTCTTCTGCCGATGATTGTGCGCCGTGAAGACTCTACTTATTGGCCCCACGTTGTGGACGGGATGTTTACCAATCAACAAGCGTTAAAGGTCTTTGACCGGATGCAAGTGGGGCTGCAGCCTTGGGTTAGGCAATAATCTCGAATGTCACCAAAAACCTCTTCGAAGCTATCCCGGTTCAGCGTTGGTCAGGATCTGGTGGACAGCCCCGTTGCGGGGTTTGGCTTGGAGAAGTCGGATGCGCGATTCACTGCTGTGGCGAAGGCTGGATGATTGGGTGCTCGAGATCGCCGACCGATTAGGCGTCCAGGTTTCCCGTGCCCGTCCGGTTGAATTGCGAGGCGGCGAGGTTCATCCCCTCGAGGCTTACTATCGTGCCAATGGCCGCAACGTGGTGATCGACGTTCCCTTGGGTCGCATGCGCGGAATGGGCGCCAGCGCCTTTCCCTGTCACAAGGATTCTAATCATCCCTACATACGAACTTTGATCGAATACGAGTGTGGGCATGTACGCTATGCAGGATCGGCACTCGAACGGTTCTATGCTCAGTTTCGACCGGCAAACGCGGCGGAGTATCTAGGGTGTGCACCGCGAGGTAGCGGCTACGCGTCTATGAATGCTCCTTACGAGGCAGTCCTGCCGTGGGAGCACACCGATCCCGCTGCCCGCGCCATGAGTATTCGTAGAACTTTGCTCAAGGAACAACGTTCTCGCCTCAAGAGCCGGGCTATAGATCTCGATGACTGGCATCTGTTTGGACCCATGTCGGCGGATGCGGGCGAATATGCGTGGAAGCGGCTGGTCGGTGTTTTCCAATCGATACAAGCATCCGGATACAAGCGGTCCGGAAGGTTTGACGGTGATATTCAGGGTCTGGTCCTTCTCGATGACCGCTATCCTGATAACCAACGATGGTGTCTCTACGTTACGGGTGGGCATCACCGGTCGGCGGTGCTCGGGGCTCTTGGGCACGAAACGGCCCCCGTACGGTTTCGCCGAAACCGGCCGCCGATCATTGTTCGCTCCCACGCTCCTCACTGGCCCCAAGTGGTGGATGGGATGATTTCCCTTGAGTCCGCCCTTTGCATATTCGATCGCATCATGGAAGGCCGTTCGCCCCCAGCGTCGCGGTGGGGTGATCCATGACGGGCGTATCGGTCATCATACCGGCTCACAATGCCGAGGCTACGCTGGAGCAGGCGGTGCACTCGGTACAGGCGCAGAGCTACAGCGACTGGGAATTGATCGTCTGCGATGATGCCTCGACGGACAGAACGGCATGCGTTATCGAACAGTTTGAGGATCGGAGAATCGTGGCGATCTCCAATCCGGAGAATCTGGGTCCGGGTCGGTCCCGTAATCGAGCCATGGAGAGGGCCTCCGGGCGATGGATCGCTTTTCTGGATGCCGACGATGCATGGGGTCCCCGGAGGTTGGAGCGGCTGCTAGCAGCGGTAAACTCACCGGAACGAGATGTCGTATTCGACGATATCATGATCAGCCATCACGCAGCGGATGGTGGGCTCCGACCCTGGAAGGCCCTTCATGGTCGCAGTGCCTTTGGCCCGATTTGCAGCTCCCCGAATGGTTGTGAAGTGCCGGTTGAAGCGTACATTCGGGCCGAACGCCTCCTGGTACAGCCGCTGTTTCCTTCGCGTCTTGTGCATGAGTTTGGCGTATGGCACTCCAGCCGCGCGTTCGCAGAGGACGCGGAGTTCGTGCTCCGTCTCGTAGCCGCAGGCGGCCACCTGCGTTATTGGCCCCAGCCGCTTTATTACTATCGCATTACACCGGGGTCGATAACAGCACGTCTGTCTGACAATACAGCAATGCGCCAGTGCCTGGAGGCCTGTCGTGATATGGCGCGCTGGCCAGAACAGGTAAGCGAGGCATTCGATCGGAAGATCGAAGCGCTGCGCGCTAACGAGGCGTTGTATGATTTGGCAGACCAATTTCGCCGTGGCAATCTGGTCGGAATCCTGCGGATTCTAGCAAACGAGCCGCGAGTACTTCGTGTGCTTCCCCGGCGCCTGGCGCGGCACCTTTCCTACCAGGCACACAGGATCAAGCATGGCGCGCAGGGGCGGTGAGAGAACTCGTGGGCAGACGATGGGGGGTGGATACAGATGAACCGGCTTGAGGGGATTCGCGTAGTCACCTTCGGCACCTTCGACGTCTTCCACGTCGGCCACTTGCGCCTGCTTGAACGTGCCCGCGCGCTCGGCGACACGCTGATCGTCGGGGTCTCGACGGACGAATTCACTCGGCGCAAGAAGGATCGGCTGCCGGTATTCAGCGAGTCGGAGCGGATGGAGATCCTTCTCGCGCTTCGCTGCGTGGACGAGGTGTTTCCGGAGGAGTCGCTGGAGAAGAAGCGGGAGTATCTGATCGAACACCGCGCGGACGTGCTGGCGATGGGCGACGACTGGGCGGGGAAGTTCGACGAGTTCCGGGACATCTGCGAGGTGATCTACTTCCCGCGGACGCCGGCGATTTCCACCACAGCGGTCATCGAGAAGATCCGTCTGTAACGAATGCGCGGTTCAACCGCTGCACACATCGCTCCGCCGATCGCCCGTCCGCAAAGCTCCCGTACACCTGTTCCCGGATCGCTTCATGCCTCGCGCCGTACTCGGACCGGTAGCCTTCGGGGTCCGCCAGGCTGCGTTCGAGTTGCCTTAGCAGGTCCGGCAGATCGGATACCACGGGTCCGAAGCGATACTCGGGGCCGAGCGAAAAGCCCTTACGAAACGGCGGCTCCACGTCCAGGAACAGGGTGGGCCGGTCGAGCAGCAGAAAATCGAACGCGATCGAGGACCAGTCGCAGATGAGCACGTCGCTGAGCTGCAGGATGGCCTCGGTGTCCGGGTAATCGGCGAAAGGCAGCGGAAAGACCCCGTCCGCGGGAAGCGGTACGGGGTCTTTTGCATTCAGGTGCGCGCGGAACAGTACCGATGCATTATTCCTCTGGCACACCTCGGCGAGCGCCTCCATAAACTCGCGCCCATCGATACCGAAGGGGAACAGGCTTCGGTTGCTTGCATCCTGCTTCCAGGTGGGCGCGAATAGCACGAGTTTGCGGCCCGCGACGTGCTGCAATCCGAGGCGGTTGCGGATGGCCTGGTGGGATTCCTGCGGTACCACGAGGGCATCGGTGCGCCCATACCCGGTGACTTTGACCCTGGCGGGGTCGAACCCGAATCGGTCGGTGTACAGACTCGACAGCAGGGGGGAAGCGACCCAGGTTTCGTCGTACCGGTGCTGCACGCGGAAGTCGTCGGCGTCGAAACCCTTGAACGGGATGCCGTGCCACACGTCGAAGAACTTCAGGTCCGACCGCCCCAGCATCGGTTGCAGCGCGTGCAGCCCGTGGTCGGAAATGATCGCCTCGGCGCTTGCGAGCAGTTTGGCGCAGGAGGGCATCGCGGCAAGGCAGGCATCTTCGCCTGCCATGGTCAGGTCGCGGTGGTATGCCGGATCCATGGTCAGGAAAACCGGGCGGAACTCATCCCGGTGTCCAGTCCGCAGATGGCGATAGATCGCCAGCAGGTTGCCGCTGAGCTTGTGGCCGTAGAGCACCACGGTTCGTGGCCCAGGCCGGTTGCGCCTCCGAAACGGGCGCCAGACCAGTGCCGCCACCACGTTCAGTCCGAACAGCGCGAGCAGAAGCCAGTGTACCGGGTTCGTCTTATCGATCTTCATGGCATGACGACAGGGATAGGGTTCTCTCTGCTATGGGCGTTGCCGCGATTCTGGCGCAGCGAACAACTGGTGGTCAGGTCTCGCCTTGTAGCACGGGTGACCAGATCACAGAGTATCTGGGCAGCTCGTTGTTGGTGGTAAGCGGGCCGCGCCGTCATCGTCAATTGGCTCCGCGGCAGTGACCTCCGGGCCTTGCCTGGTGTCCTTCGCGCGTCGGCAGGCATCGGCGCCGCTCGCGTGAGCCCGCTGGCCTTGGCCCACTCCGGAAACGATCTGCTCGAGGAGGTCCACCCAACGGGCCTACGGCGCGTCTGTCAGGAGGGATATCACGGCGCTTCGTGTTTCTGTGAGTTTCTCCACGCGGACCGTGGCGGCTACTGACGCGAACAGACCCTCGTTCGCGGTGAACAACTTTCCGGGGCGGGCGAAACTGGTGCGCATCAGGCTGCCGGCGGAGAAGTCCGCCGGCCCGATTTCCACGGCCCTGGAATCCGCGTAGGGGTTGCTGGTGATCTGACAGGCGATCCAGTCCCCGCGGCCTGCATCGGCCAACAATAGTGCGGGCCGGTACTTGTTCCGGCTCAGGTCCGAGAATGGAAAGGGGAGAACGGCTACCTGTCCGGCTGCAAATCTGCCCACGCTGCATCCTCCTCGGGCTTCAGCCAGTCTTCGGCGAGAGCCGCCTCGGCAAGCAACGCGGTCTCATCGGCGGGTGGTGCCAACAAGGTCAGTAGCGCGCGGCCTGCCGGCAGCCGGCCCTGGGGATCTACGGGGCGGACTCGGCCCTCGCGGTCGATTTCCACTTCGATGGTTGTGAGCATGTTCGCGCAGCCTACTCAGGACAGTGCAACTACAGGCTAGCTTACCACCACTTTTGGGGGCACATACTTCGGGATCAGGTCTCGCCTTGTAGCACGTGGCTGGCACCGGCATGGCGCCAGATCGGCTGCGCCGGCACACGACGATACGCTGGCAAGGGTGCTACGCCTCGAATACCTCATCAAGATGATCGGCGGTGAGCACCCGCTCCGACCAGCGTAGCAGCGTGTCGGCGTCTGCCGATTCGATGCGCGTCGGTACCGGTTCCGGCAACGGGCCGAATTTCAAAGTGAGCAGCCGCAGCAACATGCGGGCCTCGCCCTGGCCAATGCCTTCTTCCCGGCCCTTGTCCATGAACCGCTCTGCAAATCGTGTCATTTTTGCCACCTCCTCGGGAGATCGCTGGCGGTAGACGATGCGTTCATTTTCGTCCGGGGCCGCGTAGATGTCGATGAAATCCAGGTATTTGATCCGGCGCTCCGGGTCCGGCTCCAGCGTGGTCAGGCCGCGCATCGCCTGCGCATAGACCTCGAGCTTCTCCTCCGGGGCGTAGGCCATGTTCGGCAGGTTCAGCCGCGCGACCAGATTGGGGCTTTCGAAGTGCTCCCGGGCCGGAATCCGCGGGATTGCGTAGGCCAGGAAGCGGAAGTCGAGGTAGGTGCCCGCATCCCCGCCAAGCGATAGCTTCGTGGGGAAATCGCCTCGGTGCAGGAACACCACCACCGGGACCACCCGTTGGGTGTTCATCAGTTCCGAGAGATCAAGGCAGTAGTGCGCGAGTCGGTGGACGGAAAACCGTGCCGGTGGCGACTTCGTCAGGAATGGTAGGCGTCCAGGAATTCTTGCGGGGAGATCTGGGCCTGTTTGAGGAGGCCGGCCAGTGTGCCCGTCTTCAACTCGCGATGATTGGGCACGATGCAGCCTGAGGAGCCGCGGCGCATGACAATATGGCTGCCACGCTGACGAATCACCGCAAAACCCAAACGTTGCAAGGCACGCACAACCTCAGCGCCTGAAACGATCGGGAGCTTAGGCACGTTCCGGAATTTCGAACGACGTTAGCAAGGGACGCCCCGTCCCAGAAAAGGGGAATTCCTCCAGGTAAAGCTCGGTGGCCTCGCGCAGATTGGCCAGGGCTTCCTCGACGGTCTCGCCTTGAGTGGTCGTGCCCGTCTCAGGGTTGAAGGCCACATAGCCTCCTTCCGGAGCCGGGGTCAACACAGCTGAGAATTCCATACTATTTCTCCACAGTTCGGGGGCTGGGGGCAGAACCGCTACCTGTCCAACCGCAAATCTGCCCACGCTGCATCCTCCTCGCGCTTCAGCCAGTCGTCGGCGAGGGCCGGCGCGGCAAGCAACGCGGTCTCATCGGAGAGTGGTGCCAACGAGGTCAGTAGCGCGCGACCTGCCGGTAGCCGGCCCTTGGGATCTACGGGGCGGACCCGGCCCTCGCGGTCGATTTCTACTTCAATGGTCGTCAGCATCTTCGTGCAGTCCACTCAGGACATCCAACTGCACGTAGCTTATCACTCAGGAGTGCACCACGTGGGTGTCCCCGAGAGTGCGCGCGTCCAGGACCCGCAGCACCGCCAAGTGCGCGCCGAGCGTGAGCCCCAGCGAGTGCACCACGTGGGTGTCCCCGAGAGTGCGTCAGGGCTGTGCGCTGTCAGGTTGACTCGTCTTCGAGTGCCCGTTCGATCGCCTCCCGGATCAACCGCTGATACGGAATCCCTCGTGTCTGCGCCTTGGCCTTCACGGCGCGCAGCAGTGGTTCGGGCAATCGCATGTTGACGCGGGCCGTCTTCTTCTCGAATTCGAAGTTCACTGGTCGAAAGCGGGAGAGGTCGTAGCGCGTCAAATCAGCCTGATCGACAAACTGCTCCGCTGCTTCATCCGTCTGGAGCGGGGGCGGTGCGGGCAGTTTTTCTTTGTCGTTCATAGTGTTCGATCTCCGTTCGGTGCATGAACCGGGCGCTGATCGGCCGTATCAAAACCTCCTGTCCGCGTGTCCGCCGGGTGAACGCAACGAACAGGAAGCGCAGTACTCGGGGGTCAGGTCTCGCGCTGTAGCATGCCTGCCGGCCCCAGGCGTTCGGCGGGATGGCCGGTCATGCTTGCCGGAAGTCCGGCGTCAGCGGCTTCGGCAAGTCCGATGATGGCGGCAGTGCCGCCGTTCAGCCGACGATCCCTCTTGTTTCAGCTAAAGCACCGGCGTATTCTGACCGTATGGTCATTTTTAGGGGTTCGCATGCGCCGTGTGCAGGTAACCGAGGCCAAGGCAAAGTTCTCCGGTCTGCTGGCAGCGGTGGAGGCGGGCGAGACGGTCGCGATCATGCGCCGTGGCCGGGTGGTTGCGCGTCTTGTGCCCGATGCATCCACCCCGGCGGCCGAAGCCTTTCGCCCGCTGTGGGATGCGCAGGACGAAATCGATCTGGTCGCACCGGCGGATTTTCCGCCAGAGCCGGTAAACCGCCTGTAGCATGCGTTACCTGCTGGATACCAACGTCTTCATCGCCGCCATGAAAGGTGTGGACCCCGTGCGTCGACGGCTCGAGCAGTTGGCGCTGAGCGACCTGCTGCTATCCCCGGTGGTCCTTGGCGAACTCGAACTTGGAGTTGAGAAGAGCGCGTATCGCGAGAAAAATGCGGCGCGGCTGGCGGCACTGGTGGAGCAGATCGAACTGGTTCCCCTCGATGCCCAAGTCAGTCGGCAGTACGGCCGGATCAGAGCACAGTTGGAGGTCAGTGGTACCCCCATCGGTGCGAACGATTACTGGATCGCCGCACAAGCCCTCGCGCTGGGAGCCGTGGTGGTGACGGACAACCAGTCGGAGTTCACTCGTGTTCCGGGCCTGATCACCGAGAACTGGCTGGGCAGGGCGTAGGATCGCAACACTGCTGGACGAACCTTGCGGCACCCTGGGTCAGGTCTCGCCTTGCAGCGTTACTCGCCGACGCGCTGCAGCACGGTGCGGATCACCTCGGGGGCGATACGGAACTCCGCGGCGTGCAAAAGGGCGAACAGCTCGCGCGCCGACGGGATCAGGCCCCGCTGTTTGGCAAGTCCGATGATGGCGGCGGTGTCTGCAACCCGGAGGCCGCGTTCCTGGGCGATCGCCCGGCCTGCGCGTTCGTCCATCAGCAGCAACGTGGGGCCATCATGCGCCAACGCGATCCGGATGCAGGCGGATTCGCCTTCGTCCAGCTCGGGCAACGCGGGGGTTCCGGGGCCCGGTCCCGCTATATGCAGCCAGCCTGCGCTCAAAGCCTGGGTGATCGCGTCTTCGCCAGGCAAGTCCAGGCCCGGGAGTACCTCGCGGTATACCTCCGGTGGCATGGTCACGGCCCCGAACAGGCTCGGCAACCAGGCCAAGCCGTTTACCCGCGACAGGGCGATCAACGGACTCGCGTCGCTCAGGACGAGGCGAGCCATTCTTCCAGCGTTTCCATGTCCTGCCGGGTTTCGTCTTCATCGAGGCGCACCACCGGCACGCCGATTCGCGACAGGTGGGCGGCAAACGTCGCAACGGGCATCTGGGCCAGATGCGCTGCCCGCACCAGGGACAGGTGCCCCTCACGGAACAAGACGGTGGCCAGCGCGGGCCGAACGCCTTTCCCCTGCAGCAGGCCCGTTTGCTCCAGGCCCACCAGCACCGCGTCGGGACGGTCGCGGTTCATGACCACCACCATGTCCTTGCGCGCCTTGCGCAGGGCTTCACTGGGATTGTTTTTCAGGCCGCTCACATTGACGACTTCCATTCCCATGTCTCCTGGGAAGCTTGCATGGGTACATGATAGAGGAATGCCGGAGTCTGGCAAGCAGCAAGAACGGGGTCACCCATTAGCCGCTTCCGGTCAACTGGCAACACCGTCCCTCGAAGCCGCGAGGCCTCTCGATCAGGTTTCCGGTCAGCCCGACAAGCCGCCGTTTACGATGAGCTTCGGGGTCAGGTCTCGCCTTGTAGTATGAGCTTCGGGGTCAGGTCTCGCTTTGTAGCACGTGGCTGGCACCGGCATGGCGCTGGATCGGCTGCGGCGGCACAGGACGATATGCTGGCAAGGGTGCTACGCCTCGAACACCTGATCAAGCTGGTCGGCGGTGAGCACCCGCTCCGACCAGCGTAGCAGTGTGTCGGCGTCTGCCGATTCGATGCGCGCCCGTACCGGGTCCGGTAGCGGGCCGAATTTCAGTGTGAGTTGGCGAAGCAGCACGCGTGCCTCGCCCTGGCCAATGCCCTCTTCCCGGCCCTCTTCCCGGCCCTCGTCCCGGCCTTTCTCCAGGAAGCGCTCTGCAAATCGTGTCATCTCTGCCACCTCCTCGGTGGTACCGCTGGCGGTAGACGATGCGTTCATTTTCGTCCAGGGCCGCGTAGATGTCGATGAAATCCAGGTATTTGATCCGGCGCTCCGGGTCCGGCTCCAGCGTGGTCAGACCGCGCATCGCCTGCGCATAGACCTCCAGCTTCTCCTCCGGGGCGTAGGCCATGTTCGGCAGGTTCAGCCGCGCTACCAGGTTCGGACTTTCGAAGTGCTCCCGGGCCGGAATCCGCGGAAGTGCATAGGCCAGGAAGCGGAAGTCGAGGTAGGTGCCCGCATCCCCGCCGAGAGATAGCTGTCCGGAAAAATCGCCTCGGTGCAGGAACACCGCCACCGGCACCACCCGTTGGGTGTTCATCAGTTCCGAGAGGTCGAGGCAGTAGTGCGCGAGTCGGTGGATGGAAAACCGTGCCGGCTCGGTCTCTTCTTCGATCACGAACAGAATCGCCTCGCGCCGGCCGTCCGGCCATTCCACGAGCAGCGGGATGTCGAGTTCGCGGAAGCGTTCGCCAAGACGTTCCTGCAGCTGCTCCTGGCGCACCGGCGTGACCCGAGCGTCCGCATCGATCGCCTGCGCCTCGGCCGCCGCGAACAGCGCGATGGCCTCGCGCGGGTAGTCGAGAATGAGGTTTTTGAAGTTCTGGTCGTGCGGCATGCACTGGGGCCCTCCGTCCGTGGCGGGAGCCCAATGCTAGCAACCGGGGCCGTTCATGTCAGGCGGTACCGTTCACCTCATGCCGAGCCGTGTTGCAGCGAGGGATCACGACGGCAAGGATGCGGGGGGTTAGATCTCGCCGTGTTGCAGCGAGGGATCACGACGGCAAGGATGCGGGGGGTTAGGTCTCGCCGTGTTGCAAGGCTTGACCTGACCCGATCCGGCACTTCCTCTCGATCAGGTTGCCAGTCAATCCCCGTCTAGCCCGGCTCCCTTGGCACTTCCCTGGGGTCAGGTCTCGCCTTGTCACACGCTACGCGGCAAATGACCGGGGTTCTACTAGCGCTTACACCCCTGGCTCGAATGGCTCGGTTTGTGCCCACGTATTTCATGCGCCTAAACTATGCGCATTCTTCATGTGTGACGGATTCATCATGCCGAACTCCACGAGGGGCTCCCATGCCCCCAAGCGGGCCGTGAACCTGAGCATCGACGCCGAGTTGCTGGCGGAGGCGCGCCGGTTCGGACTCAATCTGTCCGGATTGTTGGAGGAGCGCCTGTTGGGGGCCGTGCGCGAGCAACGGCGCAAGTTGTGGTTAGCGGAGAACGCCGGCGCCATCGAGGATTACAACTCCCGAATCGATGCGCGTGGCAGCTATGCTGACCGCGTGCGGCGCTTTTGATGCGCCAGTTCGACGTCCTGCACAATCCGAATCCGGAGACCGCTTCGTGGGCACCGTACCTTCTGGTGCTTCAGAGTGATCTGCTCGGCGAGTTGCGCACCACGGCGGTCGTCCCCCTGGTGCGGCCGGCCGATTTCGGCCGGCCGGCGCAGGTGTTGAACCCGGTGTTCGAAGTGCGAGGCGAGCCATTGGTGCTCTCCACCGCCGAGCTCGCCGGTGTCTCCGCGCCGATACTGGGCGAGACGGTGGCTTCGCTGGCCGGCCAGCGCAACGAAATCATCGCAGCCATCGACCTCTTGTTCACGGGAATTTGACCCCCGAACCGGGCCACCTAGCCGGGGTCAGGTCTCGCCTGGTAGCATTCGGCGGGCGATGGTGGCTCACGCCATGCTGGGATCGATCCCGGCTGCAAGCTGGAGCAGCCCGCCGTCGGCTGAAAGCAGACTTGCGCCGAAGCGCATGGCAAGCACGACATAGATGAGGTCATATACGGGGCGGTTGTGCAGAATCGCCAGGGAAAGTGCTTCGGTCGCCAGAGTTGCGTCTGGCTCGAAGGCATCGACCAGGCTCAGCGTTTCCTCCAGACGCGTCAGCGCCGTATTCTTGTCGATGACGCCGGCGCGCGTGTATTTCCAGAGAGTGTTCGCCACTTCGTCATGAAAAAGTGCCGGGGCCAGCACCATTTGGCTGGTTTCCAGCCGGGCAATGAACTCGCCCGATCGCTCGGTGCGCATGACGATGTGCACCGCCGCCGATGCGTCGAGTACGGTTCGCACGAGGTCAGCGTCCCCGGTCTTCGCGGATGAGAGCCTCGGGCGAGGGCTCGGCGGGCGTAACCATTTCGGTTAGGTTGCGTTTGATCTCCGTGAGAACACGCTGCCGAGTTTGGGATTGTTCCGCCGTCTTGCCGCGCAACTCGACCAGTGCCTGTTGCGCGAGGCTGCGCTGGGCTCGTTCGGCCCGGAACGCCAGGGCCTGGTACACGTCATCCGGCAGGTTGCGGATTTGCAGGGTAGGCATGTTCGACCTCGGTCTGCAGCATCATGCATGCACTATGCTGCAGACCGAGGTCAGGTTCGATGCTCGGCGGACACCCGCGCATCGATAGGGGTAGGTGGCGCCTTGCGGCATTGAGTTGAGCGTACTTGGGGGTCATGCGTACTTGGGGGTCAGGTCTCGCCTTGTAACATGATTGGAGCGCACTTTGGGGTCAGGGCTCGCCTGGTAACATGATTGCGGGTCCCAGGCGTCCGCCCGGATGGCCGGTCATGCTCGCCGGAAGTGCGGCATCAGCGGCTTCGAGTTCCCGGGGTCAGGTCTCGCTTGGTAGCATCCGCAAACTGCCGGGTGTGCTACAAGGCGAGACCTGACCCCCCGTCAGTTATGCGGAATGCCTCGCTCCGAGCAAGCCGGAGGGCGGCGATGCTGCAGACGAATGGTGTTCTCGGCCTTCCGGCAGTACAGTGCGAATGTAATGCAATCCTTGCCGGAAGACGACCATGCCCGCAATCGCGAGAATTACCGCCAAAGGCCAGACGACCATTCCGAAGCAGGTGCGCGCTGCCTTGCATGTCGCACCCGGCGACCTCATCGCATGGGAGATCCATCCTGATGGGACTGCGTCGGTGCGGCGCGTGCAGCCTCTGGACGTGGACTACCTGCGCGCCCTCGAAGCTACCCTGTCCGAGTGGTCCAGCCCGGCCGATGAGGAAGCTTACCGTGACCTATGACCGCTTCACGGTCGTGCGTGTACCGTTTCCGTTCACCGACCGCAGCGCTGTCAAGAACCGCCCGGCCCTGGTGCTTTCGGATGCCGCGGCCTTTAGCGCGACCGCTGGGCACTCGGTGATGGCGATGATTACTTCGAAAGGCAACGCACCCTGGCCACTCGATTGCTCAATCAGCGAACTTGACGCCGCCGGCCTGCCGGCGCCGTCCGTGGTGCGCTTCAAGCTGTTTACCCTCGATCACCGCCTGATTCGGAGCACCCTGGGCCAACTCGCTGAGGCCGACCGTGCAACCGTGCGCAGCGCATTGAAGCGCTTGCTGGGCGGCGCCGCGTAAGCGGAAAAAGCTTGCCTGGGGGGCGTGGGCAGGTCTCGCCTCGTAGCACGGATGTGACCAAGCGACACCTGACCCCTTACGCGTGCTTGGGCTCCGTCATTGGGGTCAGGTCTCGCCTGACAGCATCCTGCGGCGTACGATCCGCCCGACCGTTGCCGGGTGGAGGCCGAAGTACTCCCCGATCTGCCGGTAGCTGTAGGCGCCGGTGTCGTGGGCTGCGGCGATCGCGGTGTCGCGATCCGGGCTGTTGGCAGCGATGCTCTCCAGTGAAGGGGCCGGTGCCCGGCGTTGCTGCTGCGGGATGCCCAGTGGGTCGCCGCGCACCTCGGCCCGCCCTTGCATCGTTTCCACGAACGCCTCGTCGCCAAGGTAGATCTGGCTTCGGAGTCCGTCCCAGGGGTTCGTGCCGACGCCGTCCGCGACGAAGGCTTGGTAATGTGCCTGCGCCCGTTTGCGTTGCCGGCCGAAGGCCGACAGCAGTGCATCGGTGGTGAGCCAGGCGGGCCGAGGCGCGGCCCCGATCGTCGCGTTGTAGCTGCTCCAGGCCCATTCGTTGGGCTGCGCCACCAGGCCCGCCCGCACCGGATTGAGCACCACATAGCGCGCCAGTTCCAGCAGGTAGCTTTCGCGTTCCACGAGGATGGCCTTGAATCGCCCCTGGAACACGTGGCCGGCGCGGCCGTGGCGCCGATTGGATGCCTGCGTGTACACGCCATTGAGGTGGCGCATCCCTCGGGATAGATTCGCCTCCCGTGTTTCAGCCAGGATGTGGTAGTGGTTGGTCATCAGACAGTAGGCGTGGCACAGCCAGCGGAACCGGGTGACGACCTCGCCGAGAATCTCCAGGAATCGCTGGCGATCCGCGTCGTCCTCGTAGATGTTCTCCCGCCGGTCGCCCCGCGAGGTGACGTGATACAGGGCTCCGGGGAACTCGATGCGTAACGGTCTCGCCATGGTGGGAAAGGATAGCGCGGGAAGGTGGGATGCTACCAGACGAGACCTGACCCCATCGGTTTTTCCCGCTACCAGGCGAGACCTGACCCCATCGGTTTCCATCGGCGTGACCCCATCGGCGAGACCCAACAGTTCCCCGACGGGTCGCCGCATGATGAGGCGCTTCCGACCGCCGGAGGGCTCAATCACAATGGCTCCGGCACGACAACGAAGCATAGCGAAAATGCTCGGATGCTCCCAGGTCAACCAACACTGGCCCCGTGATCTCGACCTGCGCCGTACCGTGTGATCATAACCCTTTCACGAGAGAGCTATTATTATTGGCCCGAGCCGAGAGAGCGATACAGCGCCGCGAACTTGCGGCGGGTGACACTCCAGTCGAAGTGCTGCAGTGCGTAGGTGCGTCCGCGTTCGGCGATTGCGCGCATTCGTTCCGGCTGCTCGAGAGCCTCGCGGATCGCCGCGGCCAATGCCTGCGGGTCACCTGGGGGCACCAGAATCCCCGTTTCCCCATCCCGAATCACGTCCCGCACCGCCGGGAGATCGGAGGCGATCACGGCGCAGCCGCAGCCCATCGCTTCGACCATTACCAGGCCGAACCCCTCCTGGTCGCCGTCCGCGGCCTCTACGAAAGGAAACACCGCGATCGCCGCGCGCTGGTAGTGTTGTGCGAGGGATTCGTGGGGTACCGGTCCGGTGAAGTTCACCGAATCGTGAAATCCGAGAGCGCGGGCCCTTTCCGCCAGCGCGTCCGCCAGAGGTCCGTGACCGACAATCTCGGCCGAGAATGCGACGGAGGTTCGCGCGAATTCGTGCAGAGCGTCGAGCAGGTGTTCCAGCCCCTTCTTCGGGACAAGCCTTCCGACGAACACCAGGCGCGCGGGATCCTGGTGGACTGCGTGCATCCCTGGAACGAATCTGTGCCGCAGATCCGTGCCCATGGGAATCACTTCGGCAACGGATCCCGGCTCGATTTCCCGCACCCTGACGGCCATTGCCTGGCTCACGACGCTGACCCCGTCACAACGGCGGAGGATCGCGCGTTTCAGGCTTGTGAGCAGCGCGCCGGGCAGGCCGAAAAGGTCGCCGCCGTGACTGGTGCAAAGAATCGGAATGCGCCGCCGCGCGAGGGTGCGGGCCACGAGCGCTGCCAGCCCTTGCGGAATGAGCCAGTGCGCGTGGATCAGGTCGACCCGAGGTTCGCGGCGCAGGCGGCGGATCGTGGTCCAGACCAGCGAGACGAAGAAGAACGGCAGTTGAGCGAGTCGTAAAGGGTTTTCGCGAACCCGCCAGGCCATGCCGCCCTGATACGCGACTGACTGCCAGCGCGGCCACCAGTAGCGGAAACGCGTGACGGCTACCCCCTGCATCCGCTCGCTGCGCGCCGAGCCCGGTGCATGCGGGGCGACCAGCTCGATGTCGAACCCGGCGCTGAGTTCGCGCGCCAGGTCGAGGACGAATCCGGGTTCGGCATCGCCTGCCCAGCGGGGCAGGGTGGAGGTGAGCATCAGCACCCGCGGTCGGCGGGCCTCAACGGCCATCGGCGCTCCCGCTCGTCCCGCGATACGTCAATTGCGTGATCTGCTCCGAGACCAGGCCGATCAGGAAGATCGTCAGAGCCGACGAGAGCATGAAAATGGTACCCAGGGTCAGCCGGCCGGTGGTGATGTAGGTGTGGCCGTAATAGGCGAGTCCCACGATTCCCTGGATCGCCGCGATCGGCACGAAGATTTTCAGCGGCGAATACAGCGTGCCGACCTTGAAGATGATCAGCAGGAAGCGGATGCCGTCGCGGATCGGGCGAAGATGGCTCTTCCCGACACGTTTGCCGGCGTGGATCGGCACGTAGCTCACGAGATAGCCGGCGCGGAAGAACGCCATGGTGACGGTGGTCGGGTACGAGAAGCCGTTCGGGAACAGGTACAGGAACTCCCGGAACCTGTCCGCGCGCACGGCGCGGAAGCCGGAAGTGAGGTCCTCGATGCGCTGCCCGACGATCAGGCTGGCGAAACGGTTGTAGAAGCTGTTGGCCAGTCCGCGGCCGAGGCTCGCCTGCGAGCCGGCCTGCCGGGCGCCGACCGCCATGTCGTAGCCTTCCTCCAGCCGCGCGATCAGGCGCGCGATGTCGGCCGGATCGTGCTGGCCGTCCGCGTCCATGAACACGAGGATCTCGCCCGTCGCCGCCCGGGCGCCGCTCTTTACGGCGGCACCGTTGCCCATGCTGTAGGGGTGGCGAACGACGCGGGCGCCGCCATCTGTGGCGACTTCAGCGGTGGCGTCGTCCGATCCATCGTCGACGACGATGACTTCTGCATCCGGATGCGATTTCCGTATTCCCCCGACGAGCGTGCGCAGCGAAGCCGCCTCGTTGTTGGCGGGCAGGATGATCGATACGTGTGGCGGGTCAGCTCGGTTTGCCATCGAGATCCTCGTCAGCCCGTTTGGCGCCCCCGCGCCAGTCCGGGGCGTGCGTGAGCCGGGCAACGATGGGCCCGCTTGGGTTCATGGGTCGGCTCGCCCGCTGGATCGCATCAGTCGGGTTCCCGCGGTGTCCTTGTGTCGTTGCTGTCATCGGAACCGGCCTTCCGTCCAATCCGTACAATGTGCCGCTCTGTTATCCCGTTCCAGGCACGGCGATGAACCGCGTGACTTGGAACGCCCGCGCTTGCGCGATATCGAGTAGTGTCAGTGCATCCTCGCGGTGCCCATCTGCCGCAGGAACTGGCGAGATCGCGTCGCAATTTTCCCTAGGGCATTTGATGCGTACCGGCCTTGCCAAGGCAGACGACGGTAGTGTGGGTCCGCCGCATGTTACCAGGCGAGACCTGACCCCTCAATGTACCGTGTGCCCCCCAATGTGCCGCTTGTTCATCGCGGGGCGACCCCTGCATTTATCGAAAACCGAAGGTCAGAGTTTCTCCGAGCTTGTGGAAGTCGAAACTTCATGAAATCGGCGCGTATGGGTTCCGGTGGCGCGCAATGATGGCAAATGTTACATGGTTCCCTTTGGTGTCTCACTGCGGGATATCCGTGGAGCTAGGTAGCACCCGCCACAACTGGAAGCGAGCGCCGTCTACGAGCACAGGTTCGAAGTGCGCGCTGTCCATTCTCTGGAGATATAGCTGATGTGCGACAGTGTTATGTGTGAAACCGTCGTGAAGGACCCCGAACCTACCGGATATCGACACGTCCATGATCCAGCCATCGCGGCCTGGAAATCGGAGCGAGTCTTCCGCGTCCGCCCTCAGTATGTTCAAGAATTCAAGGGCCACACGCTGCTGATGGTATCGCAGGCGTCCGGTTGGAACGTCGATATCAAAAAGCCCCTCACTGTGAAACATCCGGTCCTCGGCAAATTCGATATCGTGAAACAGAATGTAGAAGGGGTGGATGCCCAACCGACTGGCGGGTTCCCAGGTGGAAAGCCAGAACCACCAATGGGTGGTGCGCATCGTCTGACGGTCGAGGTACAGGTACACCGGTCGGGTTGCTGGGGGGAACAGGAACGCCTTCCAGTCGGCAAGCTCGTGTGGTTCGAAGGCGGGATGCTTGCTCGAGACCACCCCTTCGAACTCGGCCGGCCCGGCTGAGTGTACGTCAAGCAGAAATGCTCGTGCCAGAGCGACGTTGCCGTCAAACCGCTCGAGTACCCGGCGGACCCCGGGGCGACCGTGCTCGACGTAGAAGTACATGAAGTTGGCCGCGCCAGCTGGGGAGCGGGAGTACAGCGGCAGCGCCGCGTACATGCGCCGCTCGGCCGAGTGTGAAGAGCCATCGCAGATCGTGGCGCGCCTGCCCCAGAAACTCAGCGGATAGCCGAAGTCGCACCAGTTCCAGATGACGGCATCGGGTTCGGTGATCTCGGGAATCTGCTGCATTCGGGCCACTACGTCGCCGGTGATCACCGGGACCGCATCGGCTTCGTTCTCGGCATGGATCAGGACCCATGCGACGAGAACGAAGCTGCCTGTCGCTAAAGCGGCTTTGGTCTTGTGTGGCGCCAACTCGCTTACCAGCGCGATGGCTTGGCCGAGACCAATGGCAATGACAGGGGCCAGGAAGATGAGGAATCGTTCGGCGAGGAAGTAGCCCAGCCCGCCAAGGAATATGAACGGCAGCATGAACAGGGCAGCCGCGGGTTGCCGAATGGACGCAATCACGAAGCCGGCGACCGCGACTACCAGCAGCGCCGTGTTTCCGGCCCCAAGTCGGGCGAAATCGACGAAGTCAAGGGCGCGCTGTTCCGAGATCCATTGCGCGGAACCAGGAAACAGACCACGTTCGGCGCCGGTGATGTAATCCCGAGACCCGGCAATTCGCGAGAAGACTTCCATGCTGTCGATCGGAGAGGCGAGCCAGATCAGTGTGAGCATCAGCGCGAGGATCGGGATGGAGACCAGGCGTGACACCGGAAGCTGTGTGGCGAGAAGGATCAACAGGGCCAAGGGAAACGCCGCCAGCACGACCACGACCTGTGGGGCCTGGTCCCACCAGGCGATGAAGACCCATGCCAGTCCAACATACGTCAGGGCACCGATGGCCAGGCCCCATGGGCGCCGGTCCGGCTGCAGGGCCCACGTGGCGAGCGCCACCATGCTTAAGGGGAGCACGACGTTCAAGGGGTCGGTGTCAAACCACCCCAGCTGTGTGCGAAGGATGAAGTATGGGATTAGGACACTGAAGCACGCTGCGGACAGCGCAGCGAGCCGGCCGGCGAGGCGAAGTGCTACGAAGAAAACGGGTACGGCCAGGAGTGCCCCGAGGAGGACCGGCAGGACGCTGGCCAACGTCATCAGTGGAACATCCACATGGTTTGAAAGGCTGGCCGTGATCACGGAAAGCAGCGGGGGGGAAGCCGGTTTTGGTGGAAGCTCTGGAGACACCAGAAGAGTTGGCGAGCTGTAGTAAATGCCCTCCATCAATTCACGGGCCCATAGCAGGTAGAAGTAACCGTCCGCGTTGGACAGGATCGGGGCGTCGCCTAGCAGATACGTGGGGCTGAGAGCGGCCCAGGCCAGATACTGGTCGAGACGTACCACCAGACCCAATGCGACGATCGTCAGCAGGCCAAGGCCGACCCAAACGATACTTGCCAAACGCGTGGAATCCGCCCCGGTCAGCACGGGCAACCCATTAGCCGTGTTCCCAAGTTTGGATTGAGGTCGTCATCGCTTGTGCCTCCGCCTTTAATCGGTTCCAAGTGCATCGTTGCGTGCTTCCGTGATGGTCTGCGCAAGCTCATTTAGGATCGGGGCGGTGATGGTGGGCGCCTGACGCGTCCCCACGAGCGGGCGGCGTCGTTCGATTGCTGCAGAGGCATCGTCGAAACGCTGCCGCTTCAGCAACGAGTAGACCTGGAACTGGAGTACGGGAAGTGCCTCGGGGGCTCGCTGTTCCGCTTGCGTCAGGAGCCGGTCAACGGTTGCGTGATCGTCCCGGTCGTCGGCGAGGGACGCGAGGATGAAGGTGGCCCGAACGAAATGGGTTCGAGAGTGGAACGCGGGATTGTCCAAAAGTGCCGAAACGAAACGTTCAACGTCGTTGGGCGTCAATGGCTCACAAGCATCGTGGAGCACCATTTCGCGTAGCGGGAACAAGCCGTCATTCAGGGAAACGGACGGGCGACCCGCCGCGGCGGATTCCACCAGATCTTCGAAGCGAAGACGGACCGCTTCCCTCGGCTCAGTGTTGCATGCAAAGAGAAGGGCCTGGAGCCTCAGGTCGATGCACGTGGGGCACTGGGCCGCGGTTCGGTCCAGTGCTCGATTCGCGTACGCCTGACGCTGGAACCCGATCAGGCTTCGGGCAGACAGCAGAGCGCTCCCCCCTAGCGCCTCGTAGTCCAGAAGGCCCAGATGGAGGGCGGCCCTCGAAGATCGTGGCTTCTGGTCGGCCCAGTTCTCCGCTGCCGCGTGCGGATTGCCCCATAGCAACGTGACGGCCAGCAGCAGAGACCACATCAGCGCGGCATACGCCAGAAAGCCCGTCAGCACAAGCCTTCGAAGGTGCTCGGGTACCTGCCATGCCCCGTAGGTGACGGCAAGGACGATGCCGTAAAGCGCGAGGTAGTTCCGATGCTCGAAGTAAAGTTCGAGGTTGATGACGGTGGATTCCAGCAGGTGTCCCGTCAGGAACCAGAGGACCGCGAACAGGGGCCAAACGGAGTACTTCCTCAGGAGGTAGGCGGAGAAAACCGCAATGAGGATGGCGCCCCCGGCCACCAATGGCCGAAGCATCCCGTCGACTAGGCGCACGTCGTCGTGGAAGGGTCCGAAGAGCAGAGGTTTGGGGAAGAAACTTTGTGCGACGTATTTCCAGAGAACCGTGGACTGGGTGAGTAGTCGTTCGAATGGCGAGAACCCACGTTCGGGGTGTGCGGCGAACCAGTCTCGGTTGATTGGTGAGAGATAGTAAAGAATCGCAAGCAACCAAGCCCAAAGAAGGAGCCGTCGGAGCCGGATATGGGTGAGCGATCCGGGAAGCTTCCGGAAGAGCACCAGATCGATGATCAGCGCGAAGACCGGAATCAGGGCGGCACTTTCCTTGGTGAAGAGTCCGAGCAGGGTGCCCACACCCAGTCCGATTCCCTGGATCAGCAGCGCGAGCGTTGGGCGACGCTCCTGAAACCGGTAGCCGATCACAAAGGCGATCAGGCCGAGGAGGCCAAAGAGCGCGGCGAGGCTGGTCATCCGCTGCACAGTGATCAGCGTCGTGGACGCAAGTATCGGCAGACTGGCCCAGAGAAACGCCGCGAACAGAGCGATGTAGTACGCGCGGTTCCTAATTGCGGGATCACGGAGCGTAAGGAGCAGGTAGCCCAGCCAGAAGAGCAGGGCCGCGTTGACCAGGTGGATGGTCACGTTCAGACGCAGAGCACTCTCTACGTCGGGCCAGTCATCTGCGTGCAGGACGAAGCTTGCGTAAGCGATGGGGCGGCCCAGGGGGCCGCTGGTGCCGCCAAGAGCGTAGTCGCGGGCGTCCTGCCGGGTCTGGATGCTGCTTAGCCCGTCGAGGTTCGAGTAGTCATCGTAAAATGCGCTCCCCGTCACGCCCTGGGTGTAGGCGGCGTAGACGAGCACCGCGAGTACGACGGCCATGGCCGTGCGGCCCGTAATGGAGTCTCGGAGGAAGGCCAAATCGGTCTCCGGTATGGGACGCAGTTTCAGCAAGGGCATCAGTGAGCGCCATGCAGTCGACGGAGAGCGGTGCTATGGGCCTTTTCGAACGCGGCACGGATCGTCGAAGGTGCTGTCCTCTCAGGCCAAGCACGAGAATGCAGCCCGTAGACCCGCTCGGGTTCGTTGCTTAAGGACGCGGCGCGCCATGCTCTGCCTAACAGCTTCGGCTGGTTATAAAGTCGACCGCAACAGCAATCGCCCCGGATGTGGCCGGGGCGACTCCAAGGTGATGCTCTAAACGAAGGCGATGTTAACGGCAGGTGCCGGGCAGCCAAGCCGTCTTGGCATTACCTCCCGTCACCACCCCGCTGCACACCCAAGTCCCGATATGGAACGAGCTGGTGTTGGAGGGCGTCAGGGAGATGGTCATCCCCGTGATGAGATCATCACTTTGGACGGTGATGACCCCGTCGTCCTCGTCGACCAGAAGGTTGGTCGCGAAGCGGGTTGCCGTGAACTCGCCGCCGCATGTCGCCAGGTTGGCTCCCCAGCCGCTCGACTGCACGACTTCCGTGACACAGGTGCGGGCCGAACTGGCGGCCGTGACGACTTCAGCCATGCGTGCGCGGTTGGTGTAATCCTGATAGGCCGGCAACGCGATCGCGGCCAGGATGCCGATGATGGCCACAACGATCATCAGTTCGATGAGCGTGAAGCCCTGTTGGGTATGGCGTGCGTGTTTCATGGCTCTTCTCCCTTGGTGGGGCGTGTGGTCAAGGGTCATTCCCTCAACATAGCACGAGCATATTTCGTACCAGCATGGTTTGCCAGGGTTTTGGCTGTTTTTCGGGGCTTCCCGGCGGTTTCGCGGACCAGATTGGGCCAGAAAGTGACAAAAATGGGCACCCTGGGTGTGGGCGGTGCGCCTGCAGGGCGGCTGAGAAATGTATCTGTAGATATATGCGCGGCGGCCGCAGGCCAGGGGCGAGGGATCGGTCTGAGCTCGTGTGCGGGGGCGCATGGCGCCGTGGGTGCCGATGGAAACGGCGTTGGTGCCCCGGCTCAGGGCCCGAGCCTGCCGCTGGAGCGGGCGCGTGGTGCCATGGGTGCGCTGCTGGCGGGCTGGAGTCGCGGAACTGGAGCTGATCCGGTCGGGCAGGGCGGTCCGGGCGGTCTATAGCCGTGGATGGTGTGGGTGAGTCCCGCTTCCTGATGTTGCCTCCCTGCCGCGCCGTTGGATCGATCCACGCGCTTCGGGCCGTGCGTGGTTGCGCTGCCGATCCTGGTCCGGTCCAGGATGCCCACCATGCTTGCCGGCCCGCTTCGGGAGTTCCGCCTCGCCGGCTCTTCGGCCGCTTCAGGGATCGTGGCCGCCGTGCCATCATGAGCGGTCGGGTTTTCGAGCACGGCCTTGCGCTCGATGGCACCGAACGTGTTGCGGCGCCCGGGCCGACGCGTGGCCGTTGCTACCGCCATGGAGGAAATGAGCATGGCCGCCAGGCAAACCGACCAAGTTTCGGTGGAGGACTACCTCGCGAGCGAGCGCGACGGCGAGGTCCGGCATGAGTACGTGGCCGGCCAGGTCTATGCGATGACCGGCGCGAGCCGAAGGCACGGGCTGATCGTCGGTGCCCTGGTCGCTGCCTTGCGACGGGGCGCAAGGCAGCGAAACTGCCAGTTGTTCACCAACGACATGAAGGTCTACGTCCACCACGCCGGCGACGACGCGTTCTACTACCCGGACCTTGTCCTCACCTGCGAAGCCGACGACCGCGAGGACTACTACCTGAAACACCCGTGCCTGATCGTCGAAGTGCTGTCCGAGGGTACCGAGCGCATCGACCGGCGCGAGAAGCTCCTCGCCTACACTGCCGGGCTGCCCAGCCTGCGCGAGTACCTGCTGGTCGCCCAGGATCGCCGGCAGGTGGACGTTTACCGTCGCACGGAAAGCGACTGGGTGCACGAAACCTACACCGATGGCAGCTTCCAGCTCGACTCTCTCGAGCAGGATCTGCGCCTCGAGAGCATCTACGAAGACGTTGACGCTTGATGGGTTGGCAGGAGCATCTTGAACCGGGGCGGTTGCGGTAGGCTCGTTTCAGGCCGACGACGTCGAGGGTGGCAATGAACCTTCCAGCGCAGATTTCACCGCTGAGCGCAGACGAATACCTCGAAGGTGAGCAGCGGAGCGACATCCGTCACGAGTATGTGGCGGGCGAGGTCCATGCGATGGCCGGGGCGGGTGAGCGGCACAATCGCATCAGCCTGAACATCGCGTTTCATTTGCGCTCAGCCACCCGCGGTACGCGCTGCGGCGCGTTCATGATCGACATAAAGGCCCGCGTCGCCGCTGCGGACGCGTTCTATTACCCGGATGCACTACTGACCTGCGACGCAGGTGACGACGCGCAGCTGTACAAGGTGGCGCCCTGTCTGATCGCGGAGGTCTTCTCGCCAGCCACCGAGGTCATCGACCGCCGCGAAAAGCTGATTGCCTACCGTACGCTGGGGGCTTTGCGCTACTACCTGCTGGCCGCACAGGATGCCCGGCGGGTTGAGGTCTACGAGCGGCAGGACGACGGCAGCTGGGTGCACACGATCTACGAGGGCGATGGTGACCTCGAATTCCGCTGCGGCGGATTGACGATCCGTTTCTCGCTGGCGGATGTCTACGAGGATGTCGTGTTCTCGCAGGGGAATGCGGATTGATCCGTCATCGCGGGCGGCTGGCCGACAGGATTTGCACCATCTTGACCCGTACTGCGATCAGTGTACGCTACATGTAACTATGGCGGGGAAGCAATCATGCCCATGTCAGTGAATGAACGTGTACAAAAGCGGCGCGCCCTGCTGCGAGCGTCCGGTTTACGGCCTCTGCAGATTTGGGTGCCGGATACGCGGCAGCCGGGCTTCGTGGAGGAATGCCGGCGTCAATCGATGGTCGTCGCCCGGACGGATCTCGACGATCCCGATGTGGACACCTTCATGGAGGGTGCCCCGGCGGATGCCGACGACTGGACCGCATGAAGCGCGGAGATCTGGTCACGGTGGCGATGTCGGGTGATTTCGGTAAGCCCCGGCCGGCGCTGGTGATTCAGTCCGACCACTTCGACGCTACGGCGACGGTGACGGTACTTCTGGTTTCCTCGACGCTCGTCGACGCTCCGCTGATCCGGCTGGCCGTCGAGCCGAGCGCGGAGAATGGCCTGCGCAAGCCATCGCAGGTGATGATCGACAAGGCGATGACGGTGCGGCGGGATCGGGTGGGCGCACCCATCGGTCGACTGGAAGCGGACACCATGGTTGGGGTGAACCGTAGCCTCGCGCTGTTTCTCGGGTTTGCGTAGCAAAGCGCGGCCTGCGCCATGATCCTCGCCTTGGTCTGGGAAATCGCTGACTAATGCACTCGTCATTGCGAGCGAAGCGTGGCACTAATAAAAAGCCCCGGGGTCCACAAGCCCCGGGGTCAGGTCTCGCTTGGTAACCCCTGCCCGCGATGGTTTTCCCATAGAAAACCCGCGCGCGTTGCTTTTCTGGGGCTCAACTATCCGTGGGCTGGACGCCGACACCATGGAAGCTGGTTTGGCCTACAGCAGCGCCGTTCCGAGCGCCGCGGCGAGCACGGCGGCAAACACGATACCGGCCTCGCGCTGCCACAGCCGGTCGGGGCGGAACAGTCTGCCGGAGCGCTGCCGGCTTTGCCGGCGCAGGACCTGGACGCGGCGGGCCGCGTGTTTCGAGGCGGATACGGTGCGGCGCCACAGGCGGGCGATGGCCTGGCCCACGGGCGGCAGCAGCGCGAGCAGGTCGCCGGGCGGAATCGGCCAGGGCCGCAGCCAACGTGCTCCGGCGAGGGCAAGCAGCGTTCCCGCCAGCACCGGCCAGGTCAGGCCGATGAGATCCTTGACGCCGCGAACGGCCGGTTCGTCCAGCCCCTGTACCGGCAGCAGGAACACCAGCATCAGGCTGCCCGCGAGTACGATTCCCCAGCCCCACCACATCGTATCCGGGGCGGTGTCGCCCTTGCTTTCACTGCGCAGCAGCCAGAGGTAGCGCGCCATGATCAATGTGGTGCCGGCCGCGGCGAGCGCGAGCCAGAACGGGAGTTGTGGCCACCACGCGGGAGCGTCGCGGGCGGCATCGATCGCATACTTCAGTTCGAGCTTGGCCAGCACGCCGCTGGTCATCAGACCGGTGAGCGACAATGCCGGCAGCGCCAGCAGCAGCCACAGCCAAGGCCGGGCGAGTCCCCCCGGGTGACGGGCTATGCCGACGCCAAGGAACAGCGCGCCCTTCGCGAGTCCGTGGTGGAACGCGTACAGCGCGATCGCAGGCCCCAGCAGCGGCCATAGCTCCGGCAGGTACAGCGCGGCGCCGACGCCGACCGTGATCAGCCCCATCTGGCTGATACTCGAGTAGGCGAGCACGGTCTTCGGGTGCTGCTGGTGCAGCGCCAGGAACGCGGCGCCGAACGCGGCGATCAGGCCCGCGACGATGGCCAGTGTCCCCCAGGCTGGCAGGCTCAACAGGCCCAAAGGGAGCGTGTGTAGCCAGCCGAGCAGACCGGCCTTGATCATCGCGCCGCTGAGCACTGCGCTTGCCGGCACCGGGGCGACCGGGTGTGCGAGCGGCAGCCAGAGGTGCAGCAGCGGCAGGCCGGCCTTGATCCCGAAGCCGAGCCAGAGCAGCGCGACGATCATGTCGCGGTGGGTCGCGCCGGCGACGGCCGCGGGCAGCTCGGCCAGCAGCGGCAGCAAGGGTGCATCGGTCAGGCCGGCGGCGAGCAGCAGGCCGGCGAGCAGCAGGGCCTCGCCCAGCACGGCCATCACCAGGTAGATGCGGCCCGCGCGCAGCGCGTCCGGCCTGCCGGTGTGGACGACCAGCCCGTAGGCGGCGAAGGTCATCAGCGCGAAGCTGGCATAGAACGTTGCCGCGTCGAGCGCGAGGATCAGCCCGAGGTTGCCCGCGAGCGTCAGCAGCCAGAACAGCTCGAAGCGCGGGCGCCGCGGATCGTCGTGCAGGTAGCCGCGTGCGTACATTCCCGCACCCAGCCAGAGAACCGCGGTGAACAGCAGAAATACGCGGGTCGTCTCGGTGAGCCCGAGGCGCGTGCCGAGCAGGATCCAGTCCAGCGATACCGACGGCCCCGGCTCGGTGAACAGGGCAAGAAGCAGCGCGGGCAATGGGGCCCAGGTCGCAACGCGGCCCACCGCAGCGCGCGCGGTCGGCAACGCCCAGAGCAATGCGAGGCCCAGCGGAAGTGCCAGACTCAGCATCAGTGCAATGGCCGCAAGCGCGTCGCTCATGCGCCATAGTGAACAGGGGTTCGGGCACGATTGCGAGTGGAGCGTTGCCGGCAGTGCCTGGTTCGCGCAGCCGATCCGGGCTCATCAGCTGCGCGGCTTGAACGTCGGTCGTGATTATCACGGAAGCTCCGCAAGCTGGACTGGGCCATCTTCGAAAACCAGCGTCATCGCGAGGAGCGAAGCGACGTGGCGATCCAGGGGGCGATGGCCCCCCCGCGCCGCCTGGATTGCCGCGCTTCGCTCGCAATGACGACCGACGCGGAGAGGTATCGCACTGGCTGAGGAGGTTTCGTGATAATCAGGACGTCGGTCGCAGCTGTCGCATGCGGCCGGGTGGCCGGAGTGATGGCCTGTGGTAGCATCGCGCGGTCTTGGCTAGGGAGGGAAAGGCTGTGAGGATTCTGGTCACCGGCACGGCCGGTTTCATAGGGAATGCGCTGGCGCTGCGCTTGCTGGAACGCGGCGACGAGGTGGTGGGTGTCGACAATCTGAACGACTACTACGACGTGAACCTGAAGAAGGCGCGGCTGGCGCGCGTTGCGGGGCATCCCGGGTTCACCGATCTGCGCATCGACCTCGCCGACCGCGACGCGATCGCCAAGGCCTTCGCCGAGCACCGGCCGCAGCGGGTCGTGAACCTGGCCGCGCAGGCCGGTGTTCGCTACTCGCTGGAGAATCCGCATGCCTATGTGGACACCAACCTGGTCGGCTTCGTGAACCTGCTCGAGGGCTGCCGGCACAACGGCGTCGAGCACCTCGTGTTCGCGAGTTCCAGCTCGGTGTACGGGGCGAATACGAAACAGCCGTTCTCGGTGCACCACAACGTCGACCATCCGCTGAGCCTCTACGCCGCGAGCAAGAAGGCGAACGAGCTGATGGCGCATACCTACGCCAATCTTTACGGCCTGCCGGTGACGGGCCTGCGCTTCTTCACGGTATACGGGCCCTGGGGCCGGCCGGACATGGCGCTGTTCCTGTTCACCAAGGCGATCCTCGAGGGGCGGCCGATCGACGTGTTCAACTACGGGCATCATCGGCGCGATTTCACCTACATCGACGACATCGTCGAGGGCGTGATCCGAACGCTGGACCACGTGGCCGAGCCGAACCCGGGCTGGGACAGCGATCGCCCCGATCCGGGGACCAGCCGGGCGCCGTACCGGCTGTACAACATCGGCAACCAGCAGCCGGTGGAGCTGATGCATTACATCGAGGTATTGGAGGACTGTCTGGGCCGCAAGGCCGAGAAGAACCTGCTGCCGCTGCAGGCCGGCGACGTCCCCGATACCTACGCCGATGTCGAGGACCTGGTGCGCGACGTCGACTACCGGCCACAGACCCCGGTCGAGGAGGGGGTGGCGCGGTTTGTCAGCTGGTACCTCGAGTTTTATTCGGTCTGACCCGGCACTGCCGCCGGTGGCGTCCGGCGCACCACCCGCCGTCGAACGCCGATCGGCAACGCCTCGGAGGTTGTGCCGGTTGGCGCGATGCCTCCCAGGCACAGGCCTCCCCGGAGGGGCAGCGCTCATTGCGAGCAAACCGACCGGAGGTGGTTTGCCGGGTGCGGGCGCGGCGTACCTGTACCCATTGGGCTCGAGCCGGTTAGTGGGCACAATTCGTTCGGTTCGTTCGGCGGTGCCCCTGCTTGCGCTGGCCAGCAGCAGGCACGCCGATTGGTATGATGATGTTCGGGAGTGAAAGACTCCAGGGAGGCCGCGAATGTGTCGTCGACCACCGATCGACACATTCGCGCGATGGAAGGAGGACGCCGTGAAGCATTGGTACGCCGTGCACTGCAAGCCCAACCAGGACGAGCGCGCCGAGGATCAGTTGCGCAACCAGGGGTTCGAGGTCTTCCGCCCGCGGATCCGCTGCCGGCGGCGCGCGCGGCAGCGCTATCGGGTGGTGATCGAGTCGATGTTCCCGCGCTACCTGTTCGTGGAACTCGACGACGCCAGCCAGGACTGGTCGCCGATCCGGTCTACCCGCGGGGTGACGGGCCTGGTACGGATGGGCGGGCAGATTCCGCACGTGCCGGATCCGGTGATCGATGCGCTGCGCCGGCGCGTCGATGCCGACGATTGCATCGAGATCACCCCGGAAGACGGTTTCCAGCCCAACCAGCCAGTACTGATCACCGAGGGCCCGCTGGCCGGGTTCCAGGCGCTGTTCAAAGCGCGCAATAGCCAGGAGCGGGTGGTGGTGCTGCTGAACCTGATGCAGGTGACGCTCCCGGTGCATGCGATCACGCGGGCCTGAGGGTGGCACCGCGTCCCGGGTAACCCGTAGGGCGGAACAGCGCAGCGTCATCCGCCACACGGCGTACGCGCCGCCCCGGGTGCCTGCGGCCACCCTGGCGCCGGATGGCGGATGACGGCCTTCGGCCTTTTCCGCCCTACTTGTTTTTTATCATCGGGGGTGGCCGCCCCCGCCATGACAGTTCGGCAGGGGGAACGCGTACGTCGCTTCATGTCGTCTGGGGGCGCGCGATCGCAGTCAATGTGAAAGAATCCGCGGCACGAGAGAGCGCGATGCCACTTCGGGCTGTCATGCGGATGGTGTAAGAGGAAGAGCTTTGTGCGGGCCAGCGTAGCAGGCTCGGCCGCTGTGTCTGTCTATAGGGTTTGGGCTGGCGATTCCACCGCCAGTTCCGTTGATCTCAATTGGGAACAGTGCAATGAATCTGACCGTTATCGGAACCGGCTACGTCGGCCTCGTCACTGGTACCTGCTTTGCGGAGATGGGCCACCACGTGACCTGCGTGGACGTGGACCAGCGCAAGATCGATAACCTGAACAAGGGGATTCTGCCGATCTACGAGCCGGGGCTCGACGCGATGGTCGAGCACAACGCGCGCGACGGGCGCCTTGCGTTCACCTCGTCGTTGCCGGAGGCGATGCGCAGTTCGGACGTCTATTTCATCGCGGTGGGTACGCCCCCTGGCGAGGACGGCTCGGCCGACCTCCAGTACGTGCTCGCCGTCGCGCGGGAGATCGGGGCCCATCTCGACCGCTATGCGCTGGTGGTCGACAAGTCGACCGTGCCGGTGGGCACCGCCGAGCAGGTGCGTGCCGCCATCGATTCCGAACTCGAGCACCGCAATGTGCGCGTAGACTTCGATGTGGTGTCGAACCCCGAATTCCTGAAGGAAGGCGCGGCGATCAACGACTTCATGAAGCCCGACCGGATCGTGGTCGGTGCCGAGAGCGAGCGCGCGATCGATCTGATGCGCGCACTGTACGCCGATTTCACCCGCAGCCACGACCGGCTGCTGGTGATGGGGGTGCGCGACGCGGAAATGACCAAGTACGTCGCCAACGCGATGCTGGCCACCAAGATCTCCTTCATGAACGAAGTCGCGAACCTCTGCGACCGAATGGGCGTCGATGTCGAGAACGTCCGCACCGGCATCGGCTCCGATAGCCGCATCGGGTACTCGTTCATCTATCCCGGCTGCGGCTATGGGGGATCGTGCTTCCCCAAGGATGTGAAGGCGCTGATCCGGATGGCCGGGAATCACGATTTCGTGCCCGCGGTGCTCGAGGCGGTGGAGGCGCGCAACGAGCAGCAGAAGGGGTACTTGTTCGAGAAGATCCGCGCGCATTACGGGCCGGACCTATCGGGCCGCAGGTTCGCGCTGTGGGGGCTCGCCTTCAAGCCTGGCACCGATGACATGCGCGAGGCAGCGTCCAAGGTGTTGCTGCGTCAGCTGATCGACGCCGGCGCGAGCGTACGCGCCTATGACCCGATCGCGATGGACGTGGCCCGCGATGAACTGCCGGCGGAGTGGTTCGGCGACGGGCGCCTGACGCTGGTGGACAACCAGTACGATGCGCTGCGGGATGCCGATGCGCTCGCGCTGGTCACCGAATGGAAACCCTTCCGCCATCCGGATTTCGACGCGATGCGCCGCCTGATGCGCCCGGACCCCGCGATCTTCGACGGCCGTAACCAGTACCAGCCGGAGAACATGCAGAGCGACGGCTTCGTGTACTACGGGGTGGGCCGATAACGCGAAACCACAGCACGGTTCTCGGGGCGAGCGAGACGCGCTGGCGCAGCGTCACCCGCTTTTGCTGCGTTCCGGGCGCGACCGCTCCAGGCCCGGCGCGGGAACGGCAGATGTGGAACCTCGGCCTTTTTCACCCCAGGCTTCCGCCCGCCTTCGACACCCGTCTGACCCATGCCTTCGCAGTGGGGTGACCGGCCCGGGTCTGCTACCATCCATCGTTTTCCCAGGCGGTTTCCGGGCCGCCGTTTCCGCAAGTACGAAATCCCGACAGGCCGGCTGGATGACTGATCTCTCCTGTTTCATGCCCTACGATATCCGCGGCCGCGTTCCCGATGACCTCGACACCGCGCTGGCCCGCGACATCGGCCGGGCTTTCGTCGCCGAGTTCGGGGCGCGCCGGGTCGTGGTCGGCCACGACGTGCGTCTGGAAAGCCCGGCGCTGGCGGCGGCGTTGTCGGAGGGGTTGACCGAAAGCGGCGCGGACGTCGTCGATATCGGCCTTTGCGGGACCGAGGAGGTGTATTTCGGCACGGTGCACCAGGCCGCGGACGGCGGCATCATGGTGACCGCGAGCCACAACCCGAAGGGCTACAACGGCATGAAGCTGGTGCGGGCCGGTGCGGTGCCGGTCAGCGGCGACAGCGGGCTGCTGGCGATCCGGGATCGCATCGCCGCGCGGGACTTTCCGCCCCCGGGGCCGTCCGGGCGCGTGACGGTGGACGACGACAAGACGCCGTACCTGCAGCATCTGCTGGGCTACATCGACCCGGCGTTGCTGCGGCCGCTGAAGATCGTCGCCGATCCCGGCAACGGCGGTGCCGGCCCGGTGGTGCAGCGGCTCGCAGAGCGGCTGTCGCCGCTGGAGTTCGTGCTGATCCACGAGATCCCCGACGGCAACTTCCCCAACGGGGTACCGAACCCGCTGCTGCCCGAGCGGCGCGCGGCCACCGCCGAGGCGGTGCGTCTCCACGGCGCCGACTTCGGTATCGCCTGGGACGGTGATTTCGACCGCTGTTTCCTGTTCGACGCCGACGGGCGCTTCATCGAGGGGTATTACCTGGTGGGCCTGCTCGCGGAGGTGATGCTGAAAAAATACCCGGGCGAGAAGATCCTGCACGATCCGCGGTTGACCTGGAACACCATCGAGCAGGTGCAGGCCGCCGGCGGCCAGCCGGTGCTGACCAAGACCGGTCATGCGTTCATGAAGGAGCGCCTGCGCCGCGAGGACGCGGTATACGGTGGGGAGATGAGCGCGCATCACTATTTCCGCGACTTCGCGTATTGCGACAGCGGCATGATTCCCTGGCTGCTGATTGCCGAACTGATCAGCCGCAGCGGCCGCAGCCTGGCCGAGCTGGTCGACGCGCGGATGGCGGCGTTTCCCTGCAGCGGTGAGATCAATTTCCGCGTGCCTGCGGTGGCGCCGGTACTGGAGCGCGTGCTCGCGCACTTCGCTCCGCAACGCCCGGCGATCGACCGCACCGATGGGATCAGTGTGGAATTCCCCGACTGGCGCTTCAACCTGCGCGCGTCCAACACGGAGCCGCTGTTGCGCCTGAACGTCGAGTCGCGCGGCGATCCGGACGCGGTCGAGCGGCGGGTGCAGGAACTGGCACACCTGATCGAGAGTGCCTGATGCCGGCAAGGGACCCCAAGCCCTAGGCTAGATCACGGGTTCCTGGCCGTCGAGAACAAGGAAGGACGTCATGATTCATGCAGTCATTCTGGCCGGCGGCAGCGGTACCCGCTTGTGGCCGCTGTCACGCCGCCAGTTGCCGAAGCAGTTCCTGCGCCTCGAGGGCGATCGCTCGCTGCTCGAGGCCACGCTCGACCGCCTGCAGCCGCTGGTCGAACCGGCGAACGCGCTGGTCGTGACCGGTTGCGAGCACGCGCGCGGCGAGGCGTATCAGGCGCTGCGGCCGTTCCGGACGCTGCTCGAACCCGTCGGACGCAACACCGCGCCCGCGATTGCACTGGCGGCCGCCTGGCTCAGCCGGAAGGGAGACGACCCAGTGATGGTGGTTCTGCCTGCGGATCACGTGATTCGCGACCTCCCGGCGTTTCACGCGGCGCTGCGCCAGGCGATCGCGGCCGCCGAGCAGGGTGCGCTGATCACGTTCGGAATCCGGCCGACGCATCCCGAGACGGGCTACGGCTACATCCGTGCGGTCACCGACGGGCGCACGGATGCTCCGGTCGAGCGTTTCACCGAGAAACCGGACGTGGCGACCGCCGAGGCCTTCCTGGCCGACGGCCATTACTGGTGGAATTCCGGAATGTTCGTCTGGCGCGCGTCGACGATTCTCGACGAGATCCAGCGCCACCTGCCCGATCTGTACGAGGTGCTGGAACGGATCCGCGCCGAATGGCGCCGGGAGCCCGAGCGCGACGATCCGCAGCCGGCGATCGAAGCCCTGTTCCACGAAATGCCGTCGATCTCGATCGACTACGGCGTGCTCGAGCGTTCCGAGAACGTGCGGCTGGTGCCCTGTGATATCGGGTGGTCGGATGTCGGCAGCTGGGATGCGGTGCACGACCTGGCGGAACACGACACGCGCGGCAACGCGGCGCAGGGCAATGTGCTCGCGATCGATTGTGACAACACGCTGATTCATGCAGGCAAGCGTCTGGTCGCTGCCGCCGGTGTTCGCGACCTCTGCGTGGTGGAGACCGCTGATGCCGTGCTGGTGGTGCCGCGTGGGGAAACGCAGCGGGTGCGCGACCTGGTCGACGAGCTGAACCGGCGCGATGCCGCCGAGTCGCGGCTGCATTTGACGGTGCAGCGGCCCTGGGGCAGCTACACGGTGCTGGAGGAGTCCCCGGCGTACAAGATGAAGCGGATCACGGTGGCGCCGGGTGCCAGTCTGAGCCTGCAGCGCCATCAGCACCGCTCGGAGCACTGGATCGTGGTCTCCGGGACCGCGACCGTGACCCGCGGCGACGAACTGTTCACGGTGACGCGCAACGAGAGCACCTATATCCCGATCGGCGAGCGGCACCGGCTGGAGAACCGCGGCAAGATCCCGCTGCAGATCATCGAGGTTCAGGTGGGCGAGTACCTGGAGGAAGACGACATCGAGCGTTTCGACGACGTCTACCAGCGTCACCAGTCCAACTGAAAACCCCCGCCCCGCTTGCGGCGGGACGGGGGGCAGAGTATACGCCCGTGTCCTCTCACGAGAGGTGATCGCCGCGTGCCACCGCTGACGGTGGCGCGGGAGGACCGCCGCGCGATTCACGTCCTGGCCGGGCGCGGCAGCGGCAGCCGGCTGCCGGCTACGGGTGCTGGATCAGTTGAGCACGCTCTTCAGGATGGTTTCGTTCTCCTCGGTCGCGTCGGCCATCACCTTGGCGATGGTGCCACCGAAGGCCTGGGCCATCAGATGCGTGTTCATGCGCGATACCACCACGCGTCCGTCACTGGTCTCGTAGACCGAGATGCGGCAGGGCATCAGCGACGTCACGACCTTGGCCCGGTCCTCGGCCAGGATCTTGGCCGCGTGGTGAGGCTGGCACAGTTCAAGCACCGCAACGCGGCCTACTTCGTACCCATAGGGCGTCACCGCGTCGTGGAGCATGTGCACGGTGGGCACCTTCCAGCCGTGTTCGGTTGCGGTGGCCTCGACGCGTTCGATCGTTTCTTCGAACGCGTAGCGGCTCTCGTCCTCGACGATCATCAGCTTCGGCGCAGCCGAGAACGCGGTGAGCATCATGGCGCCGACGCCCACCACGAAGCCGCCGATTCCGGTCACAATCAGTTTCTTGGACATGGTTCAATTTCTCCTGGTTTCAGGGTCGCTGCCGACCCTGGGGTGATTGGATTTGCAGTCAATGGCTTGCGCGATCCCGCATGCCGCCCGGCTGGTTCCGGCGCCACGCCCGGCCTTCGTCTTGCTGCGGCGGCGGTACGGCCGACCGGCAGACTCGTTCGGGGCGGGGGCCTGGGTTGCCCGGCGCGCATCCGGCGGTGAACCGGAGGCGGGAGCGCTCGCCTCTGCAAACATATTAGAGAATGCTAATGCATGGTGTCATGCTCACACACTTGCCGTCGGGGCTTCAAGCGCATTTTTTCGCTCGTTTGCGTGAAAGTCAGGGCCTGTCTCGTGTCCCGGGCGACCCGTAGGGCGGAAAAGCGCAGCGTCAGCCGTCGCTCGGCGTTCGGATCGCCCCGCGCGGCCTGCGGCAACGCCGGCGTGGGAATGGCGGATGACGGCCCTTGGCCTCTTCCGCCCTACGCCTACGCCTCTTTCATCCTCAGGGGTGGCTGCCCGCGCCATGACAGTTAGCGTGAAAGAACCCGCGGCGCGCGTCCGGGGTGACCTGTAGGGCGGAAAAGCGCAGCGTCATCCGCCGCTCGGCGTTCGCGCCTCCCCGGCGCTTGCGGCAACCCCGGCGCCAGCTGGCGGATGACGGCCTTCGGCCTTTTCCGCCCTACGGCTACGCCTCTTTCATCATCGGGGGTGGCCACATAGGCCATGGAAGTTTGCGCCGGATTCGTTGGTGGTGCCGTGAAGCAACCCCGGGCGCTGGATGGCGCGCGATGACGTTCGGCCCGTTCGGCCCTGCGGGTCGTTCGTGTGCGGGGCTGGTGGGCACCCACGAGCTCCGGCCGCGGCGCATCTGCTCCGCGTCGGGTCGGCACGGCTGTCGCAGAGATGGATTGACAAGGTTCCCCGGGAAACGTGTTAATGGGGGCCGATACCCTGTGTGGCGTCGCCGGGGGTCTGAGGTCGGGGCGCACTCGGGCCGCAGGGCACGGGGCAGGGGCAACCTTCATCGAACAGGGGAGAACGGGATGGACATCAATAGCATGGCCCTCAACCGGGGCTGGGGGCTCTTTGGGCGGGGCTGGAAGATTTTCACCGGCGGGGTCGTTCCGTGGATTCTGGCGCTGATCGTGTTCTTCGTGCTCAGCATCGTGCTGAACCTGATTCCGCTGATTGGCGGTCTCGTGCTGGCGGTGATCACGCCTGCGCTGATCGCGGGGTTCCTGAAACTGGCCGATGAGATCGAGGCGGGCCGGGAAGCGCGAGTGGGTCACTTGTTCGCGCCGCTGCAGGATGCGGACCGGCGTAACCCGCTGCTGTTGCTGGGCCTGCTGGCGCTGGTGGCGTCGGTCGTGCTGGCCGTGGTCGCGGCCGCGTTCGTCGGCGGAGCGGTCATGCTGGACGACACATCGGGCTTCGGCGCCGGCATGATGCCCCTGGCAGGGGTCGGCTTCTTCGGACTGATCGTGTTGTTCCTGCTCTACCTGGCGGTTTTTGCCGCGCTGGCGTTTTCGATCCCGCTGGTGTACTTCCGCGGCGTGCCGATCGGCGAGGCAGTGCTCGCCAGCATCCAGGGGACCATTACCAATCTCGCCCCGCTGATCATCTTCTCGGTGATCTATTTCGTTCTGGCGATGATCGCGATGATCCCGTTGGGCCTTGGTTTTCTGATTCTCGGGCCGGTCGTGCTCGGCGCAGTGTACGGCGCCTACCGCGAGATCTTCCCGGAGCCGGAAACCGAAGTGATCGAGAGCGAAGTGTCCTGAGACACGCGGCATCGGCCGGGATGGGGGCGTTTCGCAACGCATCCCGGCGACCGCCCGGGTCCGATCCTGCGACGGCCGGTGGCGGAGGCCGTGCTGCCCGTGCCGATGCGATTGCCGCGGATCCGGCGGTTGCGATGCGGGCGACGACGATCCCGGCTGCCGGATGCGGCTCGCAGGTCAGCCGTTCTGGGCCTTGGGCGGGGGCGCGGCCTCGTCGCTGTTCGTGGAGGACGCGGGGCGGCCGGTTGTGTTCTCCCCTTCCCCTTCCCTTTCGCCGGGGTCGGCCGGGGCGGGCCCGGTCTTCTTGGCGCGCGTCAGTTCGTCTTGCTCGGCTTCCATGCGGTCCAATTCGGCGTCCATTTCGGCTTCGGTGAGCGGGCGGTAGGCGTCGTCCGCCGAGGCCGGCGCCTGGTCCCGCGCAGCGGAATCGGGGGGCGCGGAGGCGGATGCGCCGCGGGGCGCGGCTCCGGCCGCGGCAGCGCTGGAGCCTGCGGCCGGGGCGGTGTCCCGCGCGGGCGGGGTCTGGCTGCCCGAGCCACCGCCGGAGCTGCCCCCGGGGGTGCCGGATCGCGTGGCACCGCCGCCCGGCCCGTCGTCGTCCGGTCCGTCATCGTCCGTTCCTTCGGTGGCCAGGCGATCGGCCTTTCGGCGTTCCATGATTCGGGACAGGATCAGGCCGATCTCGAACAGCAGCCACATCGGCAGGGCCAGCAGGGTCTGCGAGATGATGTCTGGCGGCGTGAGGACCATGCCGACCACGAAGGTGCCGACGATTACGTAGGGCCGCTTGCGGGCCAGCTTGTCGGGCGTGGTCGCGCCCATCGACACCAGCAGGATGGTCGCGATCGGCACCTCGAAGGCGATGCCGAACGCGAGGAAGAGCATGATCACGAAGTCGAGGTAGCGCGAGATATCGGTCATCACCGCGACGCCTTCGGGAGCCGTCGCGGTGAAGAACGCGAAGATCAGCGGGAACACCACGAAATAGGCGAATGCCATCCCGAGGTAGAACAGCAGCGTCGACGACGCGACCAGCGGTGCGGCCAGCCGCTTCTCGTGCTTGTACAGCCCGGGCGCGATGAAGGCCCAGAGCTGGTATAGCGTGTAGGGGATGGTGAGCACCACCGCCAGCAGCAGAACCAGCTTGAACGGGATCAGGAACGGTGCCGCGACCTCGATCGCGATCATGCTGGTGCCTTCGGGCAGGTGCACCATCAGCGGCGTCGCGAGCCAGGTGTAGATCTGATTCGCGAACGGGAACAGCAGCAGGAACACGACCAGGATCGCCAGGAACATGCGCAGGATCCGGTCGCGCAGCTCGATCAGGTGGCTGAGCAGGGTCTCGGTCGCCTCTGCCGAAGGCTCGCCCGCGGACTTGTCCTTGCTCATGCCTTGTTCGCTTTCTTGTCGTCAGGGGCGCCGGGAGCGCCGGTTTCAGCGGGCTGGGGTTTCGGGGCGTCGGTCAGCAGGTCGCTGTCGAGACGGTTCTGCACCGGCACGCGCCGGATGCGCGGAGGCGGCTTGGCCTCGCCGCCGCTCTCGGCGGCCTTCGGCTTTTCGGCGCCGGGGCGTGCCTCCGGGTCCAGTTTCTTCCGGTCGTCCCCGGTGTCGTCGAGGTTTTCGCGCAGCGTCTGTTCGGTTTCCTTCAGATCCTCGCGCAGGCTCGTTTCGGTCTCCTGCATCATGCTCTTGAGTTCCTGGATCTCCTGCTCCTGGCCCTTGAGCATCTTGCGCAGTTCGTCGGTCTGGAGTTCCTGCTCGATATCCGAGCGCACGCTGTTCACGAAGCGGCGGGTCTTGCCGACGAAGCGGCCGATCTCGCGCGCAAGCCCGGGCAGGCGCTCCGGCCCGACGACGAGCAGCGCGACCAGCGTGATGATCAGGATTTCCCAGAAGCCGATGTCGAACATAATCTATCCCCTGGGCCGGAACGGCGGCCCGCGCGGGTTCAGGACGGGCGGTCGCCGTTGCGGCTGCCGGACTCCGACGCCTTGGTGGCCTCGGCGTCGATCACGCGTCCCTTCTGCTGTTCTTCCACCTTGGGTACCTCTGCACCCTCGCGGCGCTCGGCGGCGTCCTTGTCCTTGTCGGTGTCCGAATCGTCGTCGCCGCTTTCCTTGACCGACTTGCGGAAGTTCTTGATGGCGGAGCCGATGTCACCGCCCATGTTGCGCAGCTTCTTGGTGCCGAACAGAAGCACCACGATGAGCAGGATGATGAGAAGCTGCCAGATGCTGATACCGCCGATCCCCATGGGATGCCTCCGAAACGATGGATACGATAGCCTGAAGGCCCGTGGCCCGGTAATCAAGGCGGGCCGGTCAGCCCGACCGCCGGCCGTTGGTGGTTCGGGCGGCCTTTTCGGCGATGCCGGACAGGCCGAACCGGCGATCGAGCTCGGCCAGCACCGCATCGGGGTGCAGGCCACGGGCAGACAATACCACGAGCGCATGAAACCAGAGATCAGCCATCTCGGAAACCAGGGCATCCGGGTCCGGGTTCTTCGCGGCGATCACGGTCTCGGTGGCTTCTTCGCCGAGCTTCTTGAGCATCACGTCGAGCCCTCGGTGGTGCAGCGAGGCCACGTACGACTGCTCCGGGTCGGCCTCGCGGCGGGATTCGATCACCTCCGCCAGCCGCGACAGCACGTCGGCACTCATGCCCGCGCCTCCGGCACCGGGCGCACCGGGACGCCCGCAGCGGCCATCGCTGCCTTGGCCTCGCCCACGGTGTGCTGCCCGAAGTGAAAGATGCTCGCGGCGAGTACCGCATCGGCGTGGCCTTCCACCACGCCCGCGACCAGATGCGCGAGTTCACCGACGCCGCCGGAAGCGATCACCGGGATGTTGACCGCGTCGCTGACCGAGCGCGTGAGGTCGAGGTCGAACCCGGCGCGGGTGCCGTCCCGGTCCATGCTGGTCAGCAGGATCTCCCCGGCGCCGAGCGTCGCCATTTTCTGCGCCCAGGCGACTGCGTCGATCCCGGTGCCGCGGCGCCCGCCATGCGTGAAAACCTCCCAGTGCGGGTACTCGGCGTCGTCGTCGACGCGCTTGGCGTCGATCGCGACCACGATGCACTGGCTGCCGACGCGGTCCGCGGCCTCGGCGACGAGCTCTGGACGGTGCACCGCGGCAGTGTTGATCGAGACCTTGTCGGCGCCGGCATTGAGCAGTCGGCGGATATCGGCGACCTCGCGGATGCCGCCGCCGACGGTGAGCGGAATGAACACCTGTTCGGCCACCTGTTCGACCACGTGGACGATGGTCTCGCGCTCATCGCTGCTTGCGGTGATGTCGAGAAACGTGATTTCGTCGGCGCCCTGCGCGTCGTAGCGGCGCGCGACCTCGACCGGGTCGCCGGCGTCGCGAATCCCGACGAAGTTCACGCCCTTGACCACGCGTCCGGCGTCGACGTCGAGGCAGGGGATGATGCGCCGCGCGAGCATGCTCAGTCTCCGCCCCCGGCGAGCGCGATCGCCTCCTGCAGCGTGAACGCGTCCTCGTACAGCGCGCGGCCGACGATCACGCCGTCGATGCCGTCGTCCTCGTGTTCCTTCACCCGGCGGATGTCGTCCAGCGAACTGACGCCGCCGGAGGCGATCACCGGGATCCGCACCGCGCGCGCAAGCCGCGCGGTGGCGTCGACGTTGACCCCCTGCATCATGCCGTCGCGGCTGATATCGGTGTAGATGATGGCCATCACGCCGTCGGCCTCGAAGTGCTGGGCGAGGTCGATCACGTCGTGGTGCGAGAGCTTGGACCAGCCGTCGACCGCGAGTTTGCCGTCGCGTGCGTCGAGCCCGACGATGATGCGCCCAGGAAACTCCAGGCAGAGGTCGTTCACGAAGTGCGGTGCGCTGACCGCCTTGGTGCCGACGATCACGTACTCCACCCCGGCCTCGAGATAGGCCTGCACCGTGTCCGCGTCGCGGATGCCGCCACCGACCTGGATGCGCAGTTCCGGGTGGGCGTCGGCGATCCGGTGGATCACGTCCGCGTTCTTCGGAGCGCCGGCAAAGGCGCCGTCGAGGTCGACGATGTGCAGCCGTTCGGCCCCGGCGTCGATCCAGCGCGAAGCCATCGCCACCGGATCGTCGCCGAACACCGTCGACTCGTCCATGCGCCCCTGGCGCAGCCGCACACACTTTCCTTCCTTGAGATCAATTGCAGGGATGACCAGCATCATCGGCTCCGGTAGAGGGAAACGCGCGGGGCCCGCATCACCAGCCCCCGTCCCAGCGCAGAAAGTTGTTCAGCAGGCGCAGCCCGTCGGCGGCGCTCTTTTCCGGGTGGCACTGCATCGCGAACATCGGGCCGTCGGCGATCGCGGAGGCGAAGGTGTCGCCATAGTCGGTTTCGCCGACGATCTGGTCGCCCTGCGCCGGCAGCACCCGGTAGCTGTGCACGAAATAGAACCACGCCTCGCGGGGCAGGCCCTGCCAGAGCGGATGTTCGCGCACCCGGCGCACCACGTTCCAGCCCATATGCGGGATTTTCAGGCGCCGACCCTCGTGGTCGATCGCACGCTCCGGGAAGCGCTCGACCCGGCCCGGGATCAGCCCCAGCAGGTCGACGCCGCCGTTCTCGGCGCTCCAGTCGAGCAGGATCTGCTGGCCCAGGCACATCCCGAGGAACGGCCGGGTCGCGGCGAGTTCGGGCAGCATGCGGTCGATCCCGAGCCGACGCAGCGCCAGCATCGCATCGGCCGCCGCGCCCTGGCCCGGAAACACCAGCCGGTCGGCCTCGCCGATCACCGAGAGGTCGTCGGTCAGCAGTACGTGCGTCCCGGGCGGCGCCTCGTGGCGCAGCGCCCGTGTCACGGAGTGCAGGTTGCCCATGCCGTAGTCGATCACGGCGACGCTTTGCATCGGAGAACGCCCTCTTGCGCAACCCGCCTTACAGCGCGCCCTTGGTGGATGGGGTGACGTCGATCATGCGCGGGTCCGGTTCGGCCGCCATGCGCAGCGCCCGGCCAAAGGCCTTGAATATCGTCTCGGCGACATGGTGCGCGTTGTGTCCCCGGATGCTGTCGATATGCAGTGTCATCCGGGCGTGATTGACGAGACCCTGGAAGAATTCCTGGAACAGGTCGACGTCGAACTGACCGATGTGAGAGCGGCGGAACTCGGCGTGCATCTCGAGCCCCGGGCGCCCGGAGAAGTCGATCACCACCCGGGCGAGCGCCTCGTCCAGCGGGACATAGGCGTGGCCGTAGCGGCGGATGCCCTTCTTGTCGTTCAATGCCTGCGCCAGCGCCTGTCCCAGCGTGATGCCGATGTCTTCCACGGTGTGGTGGGCGTCGATGTGCAGGTCGCCGTCGGCCTGGATGTCGAGATCGACCACGCCGTGGCGGGCGACCTGGTCCAGCATGTGGTCCAGGAACGGTAGTCCGGTGGCGAAGTGGCCCTTGCCGCTGCCATCCAGGTTCAGTTCCACCCGGATCCGGGTCTCGAGGGTGTCGCGCTGGACGACGGCTGTACGCGCTTTCATGATGCCGATGCTATCGCAAATCCCCAGTTTAGCAAGCCGCCGGCGCTTCGGCACGGAACGCACACCCGTCGCGGCGTGGGGATTGCGGCGTCGTGGGGTTGCCTCGGGATCCGATGGTTGTGCGCGCAACGGGTTCTGGCAGCCGGTCGGACCTGGGCTGCTAGCGGTCGGTACGCTGGCCGATCAGCAGCGCCTCCGGCACCGCCGCCTGAATCGCGATCGGGATCTCCAGGCAGAGCCCGGGGCGGGCCTGCACCGAGACCCACAGCGTGTTGATCCGCAGGTTCAGCTCCACAAAGGCGACGACCTCGGCATAGCGTTCCAGTACGCACTGGATCGCCGCCAGGCGCGCGCGGATTTCGTGTTCGTGCCGGCGCTTCAGGCCGGGAATCAGCATCATGAAGTCGGCCAGGCGGCGGCCGTTTGCGTCGCGCCGCGGGAGTCGCTGCCATAGCGGCTCAACCGGCTGGAACGCGGAGGCTCGCCGCAGGCCGGATCCGGCTTGCGGCGCAGCCGGATCGAGTCGTTCGGGCTGCGGGCAGACCAAGGCGAGTCGATCCGGAATCCCGGGCGTATGTGCCATGTCACCTCCCGTCGCGGGCCGACTGACAAGCGGATCGCGGTGCGTCCGCCTGTTCGCAAGAGGCTACATCGACTGTGGGTCGGGCACAAAAAAGCCGGGGACATGCCCCGGCTTTTCGGCTTGCGCCCTGAACCGAAATCAGCCGATCTCGGCTTCGGTGCTGTCGCTTTCGCCCTTGTTGTCCTTCCAGGACAGCTTCAGGGTGTCGCCCTTGCTGCCCGAGAACTGGAACTGGAAGAACGGGTTGCGCGAGATGCCGGCGCCCCAGAGCGCGGTCATCACGGTGTTGCCACCCACCTCGGCCTCGACGGTCTCGATGTAGTGGGCGGGGACCAGGTTCCCGGCGCTATCCTTGCGGGCACCGGTTTCCATGGGATGGCTCATCAGAGCGCGAACGGTCACGATGCCGCCGGACTCCTGGGCGCGAACACGAATGGTGGACATTAGCTATACCTCCAGAATTGGGAAAGTCGGTTCGTCAATGCCGGCCGTTAGCCGCCGCAGCCACCGATGGTGACTTTCACTTCGCGAGCCGCACTGTACCAGGTGCCGCCCGACTTCACGGCCGCGATCACGTCGGAAGACTGGCCGAGCTTGATGCGGGTGGCCACCATGGGCACGGTGCCGGCAGACAGGAGGTACTTGGAAGTCAGCGGGTTGCCGTTCTCGACCGCGAACAGCGCCATTTCGGTCACGTCGGACATGCTGGTTTCCATCGTCACCGGGACCACGGCGCCGTTCTCGGCGATCTCGGGGGCGGTGATTTCGATGTCGCCGGGGGTCAGGTCGGTCGTGCCCAGCGTTGCCTGCAGCGAGTTGTCGATGCCTTCGGCTTGGAAGGCATCCGCGGGCCAGGCGGCCAGCAGCTGGCTGGGGGCCAGGAGGCCGGCTCCGACGGCGACGCCGACGGTGCCGGCAGCCAGGGTGCCTTTCAGGAAGACACGACGCTTGTTACTGGTCATGGAGATCTCCTCTCATCTTTGGGTCGTTCCGGATCGTCCGGGGCGTGGGTTGGTACGCCTGCAATACGGACGTAGGTAAGACTAATCTATTCCCACAGGGTTTCACGAATTTTCCACAGGGCCGTTGCTCGGCTGCAGAAGCTTCCCCGGGGGGAACGGGCCGCGGGCCCTTCCCGTCCACCCATCGGGCGGGAACGGACGAAGGAGTATAGACCACCCGTTCGGGATCCACCGGCGTGCACGGCCGACCGCGCCCATCGGCGCGCAGGATGCAGCCGATCAACGTTGCGGGCGGCTTCCGGTCTCATTCATGCGTGCGTTGCAGCGTGGCTGGGGGTGGCCGAGCGCGCCATCGGCGTTAGACTGATGCCTTCGCCCCGAGACAACGCCGTAGCCGATGCCCTGCAAAGCCCACCTTGTCCTGATCCTGGTCGTCGTCCTCCTGGGAACCCTGCAGATATTGGCCAGCTGCGGGCAGAAGGGGGATCTGTATTTCCCTGAGGATCTGCCCGAGGAGCAGCGCTGATGGATCACTTCGATCTGCGCAACGGCGTGCTGCACTGCGAGTCGGTGCCGCTGACCGAGATCGCCGAGGCGGTCGGTACGCCGGCCTATGTGTACTCGCGCGCGACGCTGACCCGCCACTACCACGCCTTCGCCGATGCGCTCGAGGGCATCCCGCACCAGGTCTGCTTCGCGGTCAAGGCGAATTCCAGCCTGGCCGTACTGAACGTGCTCGCGCGCCTCGGTGCCGGCTTCGACATCGTGTCGGGGGGCGAACTCGAGCGGGTGCTGCGCGCCGGCGGCGAGCCCGGCAGGGTGGTCTTCTCCGGGGTCGGCAAGACCGCCGCCGAGATGCGCCGCGCGCTGCAGGTCGGTATCCATTGCTTCAACGTCGAATCCGGGCCGGAGCTCGAACTGCTCGATGCGGTGGCGGGGGACATGGGCCTGCGCGCGCCGATCGCGATCCGGGTGAATCCGGACGTGGATGCGGAGACGCACCCGTACATCGCGACCGGCCTGCGCGAAAACAAGTTCGGGGTGGACATCGCGGCCGCGCACGCGTTGTACCTCGAGGCCGCGCGCCTTCCGCATCTGGACATCCGCGGCGTCGGATTCCACATCGGCTCGCAGCTGACGCGGCTGACCCCGTTCACCGATGCGCTCCAGCGGGTACTGGCGCTCGCCGACGATCTGGAGCGAGACGGGATCAGGCTGGCGCACATCGACGTCGGCGGCGGCCTCGGCGTGCGCTACCGCGACGAGACGCCGCCCGAGCCCGCCGACTACGCCACCGCACTGCGCGAACTGCTCGCCGGCCGGAACTGGCCGGTACTGCTCGAGCCGGGGCGGGCGATTGCCGCGAACGCGGGCGTGTTTCTGACCCGGGTCGAGTTCCTGAAACACACGGCGCACAAGGACTTCGCGGTCGTCGATGGCGCGATGAACGACCTGATCCGCCCCGCGCTGTACGGCGCCTGGCAGGAGATCGTTCCGGTGTCCCCCCGCGACGGGACGCAGCGGCGCTACGATGTGGTCGGGCCGGTTTGCGAGACCGGCGATTTCCTCGGCCGCGAGCGCGAGCTGGTGCTCGCCCCGGGCGATCTGCTCGCGGTGCGTTCCGCCGGTGCCTATGGATATGTGATGGCGAGCAACTACAACAGCCGGCCGCGCCCCCCGGAGGTGATGGTCGACGGCGACCGCTATTACATCGTGAACCGTCGCGAGCAGGTGGATCACCTGATGATGCGCGAAAGCATGCTGCCGGGGGCGGACTGATGGAACGCCGGCCGGAACCGGAGCTGATGCTCGACCCGGAACAGGCCCGGGCCTACGCCGAGGCCGATTTTGCCGAGCCGCACGAGCACTTCGTCGATCTGTTCGCGGAACGTTTTCCCGACATGGCCGGCGGAGCGGTACTGGACCTGGGCTGCGGCCCGGGTGACGTGAGCCTGCGGCTGGCCGCGCGGTATCCGGCCTGCGTGGTCCACGGGATCGACGGCGCGCAGGCGATGCTGGCCGCGGGCGCGGCCTGGTGCCGGGCGCATCCCGCCGGTTCGCGCGTGCAGCTGCGCATGGGGCGGTTGCCGGACGCACAGGCTCCAGGCGCTCCGTACGAGACGATCGTATCCAACAGTCTGCTGCACCACCTGCACGATCCACGGGTGCTCTGGGATGTGATCCTGCGCGATGGCGCGCCCGGGGCACGGGTGTTCGTAATGGATCTTTGCCGGCCCGAATCCGCACAGCGGGTATCGGAGCTGGTGGCCCGCCATGCGGCGACTGCGCCGGAAGTGCTGCGGCGCGACTTCGAAAACTCGCTGTACGCCGCGTTCACGCCCGGGGAAGTGCGCGCGCAACTCGGCGACGCCGGCCTCGAGGCATTTCAAGTCGAGCAGGTCAGCGATCGCCATCTGGTGGCCTGGGGCCGCCTGTGATTCGGCGAAGCTGCGAGGCACCGGATTGACACGGACAAGGCGACGATGAAACTCGCGTTCACCAAGATGCACGGCCTGGGCAACGACTTCGTCGTGATCGACGGCGTGCGCCAGCAAGTGGACCTGGACCCGGAGGCGATCCGTTTCCTGGCCGACCGCCATTTCGGAATCGGCTGCGACCAGGTGCTGCTGGTCGAGCGGCCGGTGGATCCGTCGCGGGCGCTGTTCCGCTACCGGATCTTCAATGCCGACGGCGGCGAGGTCGAGCAGTGCGGGAACGGCGCCCGCTGCTTCGCGGTGTTCGTCCGGGAGCAGGGTCTGACGCAGGCCGATACGATCCCGGTCGAGACGCTGGCGGGTCCGATCGAACTCCAGGTCGAACCCGACGGCCAGGTCACGGTGAACATGGGCCGCCCCCGCTTCCATCCCGACCAGCTTCCGTTTCTGGCGCCCATCGAGGCCGACGAGTACCCGCTCGAGGTCGCTGGCGAATCCCTGCGCATCGGCGCGGTGTCGATGGGCAACCCTCACGCGGTATTGCTGGTCGACGCGGTGGCGACCGCGCAGGTCGGGCGGCTGGGCCCGGCGATCGAGCGCCATCCGCGCTTTCCCGACCGGGTCAACGTCGGCTTCGCGGCCGTGCGCTCGCGCGACCACATCGACCTGCGCGTATGGGAACGCGGTGCGGGCGAAACCCTGGCCTGCGGTACCGGCGCCTGCGCCGCGATGGCCGTGGCCCGGCGGCGTGGCCTGGTCGATGACCGGATTCGGGTCGACCTGCCGGGTGGAAGCCTTGTGCTAAGCTGGAGCGGCGAGTCGGACCAGCCGGTATGGATGACCGGGCCGGCCACCACAGTTTTCCACGGTCGAATCGAGCGATGACAGCGAGTTCCCCGAAAGCCGAACCCGAATTCCCCAGCGAACAGGCGGTGGAGGCCTATCTTCGCGCGCACCCCGACTTCTTCGAGCGCCACCTGGCGTTGCTGGCCTTGCTGCGCCTGCCGCATCCCGTCAGCGGTTCGGTCTCGCTGATCGAGCGTCAGGTAACGCTGCTCCGCGATCGGCATCGCCAGCTCGAGCAGCACATGGGCGACCTGGTCGAGCGTGCACGCGACAACGAGCGCGTCGGCGAGCATCTGCACCGGTTGGCCTGCACGCTGATGCACGCCGAGGGCCCCGATGCGGTGTTGGCTTTGACCCAGGACGCGCTGCGCGACGAGATGAAGGCGGAACTCGTCAGCATTCGGCTGATTGGCCCCGAACACGACGATCTGCACCGCCTGCGCGAGGCGGATCTGGCGCATTTCGATGAGCTGTTCGTGCGCGGGCGGGCGCAGTGCGGGCGGCTGCCGCGAGCGATGCTCGCGGTGATGTTCGGCGACGAGGCGAGCGCGGTCGGATCGGCGATCTTGATGCCGCTGGTGGCCGAGGGCGGCGGGCGCACCGGCGTGCTGGCGCTGGGCAGCCGGTCGGCCGAGCGTTTTCAGCCGGACATGGGCACGTATTTCGTCACGCATCTCGGCGAACTGCTGGCAGAGGCGATCCGCTGTCATGCCGGCCGCCGCTGCGCGGGGGAATAGGCCATGCCGGTCGAGCGGCGCCCGCGCCGCCTGGCGCTGTACCGCGCAGCCCTGACTGCAGGGCCAGCTTCGCTTCCGCCGGGCCCGGTCCCGAATCCCGATGCGTGCCGAGGCTGAGTCCGATCGCGCGCTGCCGGACGATCCGGCGGTCGTGGCGTTTCTCGATCATCTGCGCAGCGAGCGCGGCCTCTCGGAGCATACCCTTTCGGCCTACGCGCGCGATCTCGGGCGCCTGCGGCGGCTGGTCGCCGGCGCCTGGAAGGAACTGCAGCCGGCGGACCTGCGTCGGGCTGCCGCCGCGCTGGCCCGCGACGGGCAGAACCCGCGGACCATCCAGCGGTTCCTGTCGGCGGCACGGAGTTTCGGGCGCTGGGCGGTGCGCGCGGGATGGATGGATCACAACCCCGCGGCGGCGATCCGCGGCCCCCGGCGGGGCCGCCCCCTGCCCAGGGTGCTGGACGTCGACCAGGCCGAGCAGGCGATGCGCCCGCAGGGCGAGGATGCGCTGGAACTGCGTGACCGGGCGATGCTGGAGCTCTTCTACTCTTCCGGTCTGCGCCTGTCGGAGCTGACCGGACTCGATCTCGGCGGGCTCGACCTCGACACCGGCCTCGTCCGTGTGCTGGGCAAGGGCCGACGCGAGCGCACGGTGCCGGTGGGGCGGGCGGCCCGCGCGGTGTTGCGCGAGTGGCTGGCAGTGCGGGCGGATTGGGCCGGGCCGGATCAGCCGGCGCTGTTCGTGTCACAGCGTGGCCGGCGGCTGGGCAATCGCGCGGTGCAGCATCGGCTCGCGCAGGCCGGGCTGCGGGCGGGTCTGCCCGAGCGGCTGCATCCGCACCGGCTACGCCATGCGTTCGCCAGTCACCTGCTCGAGTCGTCCGGCGATCTGCGCGCGGTGCAGGAACTGCTGGGGCATGCCGATCTTGCAACCACGCAAATCTACACCCATCTGGATTTTCAGCACCTGGCGCAGGTATACGACAGCGCACACCCGCGGGCGCGGCGGCCATCGCGCGCTCCGGCGGGCGGCAAGGGCGCGACTTCGGCAGGCGAAGAACCCGCCTAGGAGCAAGGCGCGCGCGCAGAGTATCCTGCCGCGCGTCTCGCCGGGATCCCGAACCATGCAGCCGCGCGCCGGGCGCGCGAACAGGAGGTCATCCTTGGAGCAATTTCGCGGCACCACCATCGTCAGCGTCCGGCGCAACGGCGAGGTGACCCTCGGCGGCGACGGCCAGGTTTCGCTGGGCAATACGGTGATGAAGGGCAACGCGCGCAAGGTCCGGCGCGTCTATCATGACCGCATTCTTGCCGGTTTCGCCGGCGGAACCGCCGATGCGTTCACGCTGTTCGAACGCTTCGAGGGCATGCTCGAGAAGCACTCGGGCAACATGACCCGCGCCGCGGTCGAGCTCGCGAAGGACTGGCGGAGCGACCGCGCGCTGCGCCGGCTGGAGGCGTTGCTGGCAGTGGCGGATCGCGAACATTCGTTCGTGATCTCGGGCAACGGCGACGTGATCGAGCCCGAGCACAGCCTGATCGCGATCGGTTCCGGCGGGCCCTATGCCCAGGCCGCGGCGCGGGCATTGCTCGAGAATACCGAACTGCCGGCGCGCGACATCGTCGAACGGAGTCTCGGCATTGCCGCCGACATCTGCATCTACACCAACCACCAGATCACGCTCGAACACCTCGGGCCGGAAACGCGCCGCGCCTGACGCAAGGATTCCCCGATGACCGACATGACCCCGCGCGAGATCGTCCAGGAACTGGACCGTTACATCATTGGCCAGAGCGAGGCCAAGCGTTCCGTGGCGGTGGCGCTGCGCAATCGCTGGCGCCGGCAGCAGCTGCCGGACGCGCTGCGCCAGGAAGTCACACCCAAGAACATCCTGATGATCGGCCCGACCGGTGTCGGCAAGACCGAGATCGCGCGCCGGCTGGCGCGGCTGGCCAAGGCGCCGTTCCTGAAAGTCGAGGCGACCAAGTTCACCGAGGTCGGTTATGTCGGCCGCGATGTCGAGTCGATCATCCGCGACCTGGCCGATGCCTCGGTGAAGCAGCTGCGCGAGGAGGAGATGGTCCGGCACCGTGGCAAGGCCGAGGATGCAGCCGAAGAACGCATCCTCGACGCGTTGCTGCCGCGCCCGCGGGCGACCGGCTATACCGCCGAGCCCGAACCCGCCGACAGCGATACGCGCCAGAAGCTGCGCAAGCGCCTGCGCGAAGGCGGCCTCGACGACCGCGAGATCGAGATCGAGGTGCGTGCGGTGCAGCCGGGTCTGGAAATCATGACGCCGCCCGGGATGGAGGAAATGGCCAGCCAGCTGCAGTCGATGTTCCAGAACCTGGGTGGCAACCGCACCCGCAGCCGGCGGCTGAAGGTGCGCGACGCGATGCGCCTGCTCACCGACGAGGAGGCGGCGCGGCTGGTGAACGAGGACGAATTGAAGCTGAAGGCGGTGGAACGGGTCGAGCAGAGCGGCATCGTGTTTCTCGACGAGATCGACAAGGTCGCGAAACGCGGCGAGCACGGCGGTACCGATGTCTCGCGCGAGGGGGTGCAGCGCGACCTGCTGCCGCTGGTCGAGGGCACCACGGTCAACACCAAGCTCGGCATGGTGCGTACCGACCACATCCTGTTCATCGCCTCGGGCGCGTTTCACCTGTCCAAGCCGTCGGATCTGATCCCCGAGCTGCAGGGTCGCCTGCCGATCCGGGTCGAACTCGACGCCCTTTCGGTCGACGACTTCGTGCGCATCCTGACCGAGCCGACCGCGTCGCTGACCGAGCAGTACACCGCGCTGCTCGGCACCGAGGGGGTCACGCTCGAATTCCGCCCGGATGGCGTGCGCCGGATCGCCGAGATCGCGCACGACGTGAACGCGAGTACCGAGAACATCGGCGCGCGCCGGCTGCACACGGTGCTCGAGCGCCTGCTGCAGCAAGTCGCGTTCGAGGCTCCGGATGTGTCCGGGCCGGTGATCGTCGATGCGGCAATGGTCGAGCAGCGCCTCGGAGGGTTGCTACAGGATGAGGACCTGTCCCGGTACATTCTCTGACGCGGCGGCTGCAGGATCACAGCGGACGGCACGAACCCCGTGCCCGCCGCGACGCCTGGGGCGGGACGGCGGGTACGCCGATCCCGGCCCGCGCCAGGCGCATCAATCGTTTCGAACCGGAATCGGCCATGCTGAGGAGCAGACCATGAGCAGCAAACATCGCCCCACGGATATCCAGTTGCACCAGAAGTCCCGAATCCTCGAGCTCGGCTACGCGGATGGCACCACCTTCCGCCTGCCCTGCGAGTTCCTGCGCGTGTATTCGCCCTCTGCCGAGGTGCGCGGGCATGGCCCGGGGCAGGAAACGCTGCAGCTGGGCAAGGAAGACGTGAACATTACCGAGGTCGAACCGGTGGGCCACTACGCGGTGAAGCTGGTCTTCTCCGATGGCCACGACACGGGTATCTTCGACTGGGATTACCTGTACAACCTCGGCCTGGAGCAGGACAAGCTATGGCAGGAGTACCTGGACAAGCTCACCGCGGCCGGCCACCAGCGCAAGACGCATTGATGCCCCGGCGATGAGCGACCCACAGCGCCGCAAGACCCACTTCGGGTTCCAGACCGTCGCGGAAGAGGAGAAAGCCGCTCGGGTGGGGGAAGTCTTCCACTCGGTCGCGACCCGCTACGATCTGATGAACGATGTGATGTCCATGGGCATCCATCGCCTCTGGAAACGGCACACGGTGCAGCGGGCCGCGGTCCGTCCGGGCATGCGCGTGCTCGACCTTGCCGGCGGCACCGGCGACCTCGCGGCCGCATTCGCACCGCGGGTCGGTGCGCGCGGCCGGGTGGTGGTGTGCGACATCAATGCGTCGATGCTTGTGGTCGGGCGCGATCGGCTGCTCGACGAGGGGCAGGTCGGCAACCTCGACTTCGTTCAGGCGGACGCCGAACGCCTGCCGTATCCCGACGAGTCCTTCGACCGGGTCACCATCGCCTTCGGCCTGCGCAACGTGACCCGAAAGGAAATCGCGCTGGCCGAGATGCGCCGGGTGCTGAAGCCCGGCGGGCGCCTGCTGGTGCTCGAGTTCTCGCAGCCGGTCGCGCCGCTGCGGCCTTTCTACGACGCCTACTCGTTCAAGGTGCTGCCGATGATGGGCCGGCTGATCGCCGGTGACTCCGACAGTTACCGCTACCTCGCCGAGAGCATTCGCATGCACCCCGATCAGGAGACGCTGGCCCGGATGATGCGCGACGTGGGGCTGGAGCGCGTCGAATACGAGAACCTGACCGGCGGCGTGGTCGCGCTGCACCGGGGTACGCGGCTCTGATCGGCATGACCGCCTCGCCCCCCCTGGCCCTGCCCACCGCGTTAACGGCGCTGCTGGAAACGGCGCTGGGCCGCTGGCTCGCTGCCGGGCCGCCGTCGGCCCGGCAATGCCTGTCCGGGCGCAGCATTGCGGTAGCGATCGACCCGCCCGGGCTCGGTCTGGTCTTTCTGGGCGCGGCGGACCGGATCCAGGTGCTCGGCGAGCTGGAAGGCGAAGAGCCCGACTGCTCCGTGACCGGCTCCCCGCTGGCGCTGGCGGCGGCGCTGTCGCGCGGGGACCGCTCGGGGATCGCGATCCGCGGCGACGCGACCGTGCTCGGGGATCTGCAGCGTGCCCTCGCGGGCGTGTCGGTCGATTGGGCCGGCTGGTTCGAAATGCTGGCGGGCGCGGGCAGTGCCGCGCCGCTGCTCAGGGCCGGCGAGACGGCGCGAGCACAGGTCGAGCGCTTTTTCCGGCGTGGCGAAAGCGATCTGTCCGAATACCTGCAGGAAGAGATCCACTGGTTGCCGCCCGCAGGCGAGTTCGACGCCTTCAGCGCCGACGTCGCCGATCTGCGCGACGATGTCGCCCGGCTCGAGGCGCGCATTGAGCGACTGGAGGGGCCACGCGTTCCGCGGCAACGCGATCCCGGTTCCTCCGGACCGGAATGATCCGCAGCTTTCATCAGGGCCTGCGCCTGTGGGTCATCGGCCGGGTGCTGGTGCGCTACCGGCTCGACGCGATCCTGTTCACGCTGAAGCCGCTGCGGCCGCTGAGCTTCCTGCTGTATCTGCTGCCCTGGAACTGGTTCCGGCAGGTCAAGGGCACCCGCGGCGAGCGTATCCGCTGCGCATTGGAGGACCTCGGCCCGATCTTCGTGAAGTTCGGGCAGATGCTCTCGACCCGGCGCGATCTGTTGCCGGACGACCTGGCGCTGGAACTGGCGCGATTGCAGGATCGGGTACCGGCGTTTCCGAGCGAACAGGCGCGGGCCGAGATCGAGAAGGCACTGGAGCAGCCGATTGCTGCGGTGTTCGACGAGTTCAGCGACGCGCCGCTCGCGTCCGCGTCGATCGCGCAGGTGCACGCGGCGCGGCTGCGCGACGGGCGCTCGGTGGTGGTCAAGGTTGTGCGCCCGCGGATCGACCGGACCATCCGCGCCGACCTGGAGATCCTGCACCTGATCGCGTTCCTGGCCGACCGGTACTGGGCCGACGGCCGGCGCCTGCGCCCGCGCGAGGTCGTCGCCGAATACGAGAAGACCGTGCTCGACGAGCTGGATCTGATCCGCGAGGGCGCGAACGCGGTCACGATCCGGCGCCACTTCGAGGGCAGCGGGCTGGTGTACATCCCGGAGGTGATCTGGGATTACACCCGGCGCAACGTGATGGTGATGGAGCGCATCAGCGGCATTCCGGTGGCGGAGGTCGATGTGCTGCGCGCGCTGGGTGTGAATCTGCGCCTGCTCGCCGAACGCGGTGTCGAACTTTTCTTCACGCAGGTCTTCCGGCACAACTTCTTCCATGCCGACATGCACCCCGGAAACATCTTCGTCGATGCGACCGACCCGGACGACCCGAGCTACCTCGCGGTCGATTTCGGCATCGTCGGGAGCCTGCTGGACTCGGATCAGCACTACCTCGCCGAGAACTTCTATGCCTTCTTCAACCGGGATTACCGGCGGGTGGCGGAGCTGTACGTGCAGTCCGGATGGGTGCCGCGCCACACCCGGGTGGACGAGTTCGAAGGCGCGATCCGCTCGGTCTGCGAGCCGATCTTCCAGAAGCCGCTGGACCAGATCTCGTTCGGACACCTGCTGCTGCGCTTGTTCCAGACGGCGAGGCGCTTCGACATGGAAGTGCAGCCGCAGCTGGTGCTGTTGCAGAAGACGCTGCTGAATATCGAGGGGCTGGGCCGGCAGCTGTACCCGCAGCTCGACCTCTGGACCACGGCCAAGCCGTTCATCGAGCGCTGGATGTCGGAACAGGTCGGTGTGCGCGCGTTCCTGCGCAGTGCCGAGCGCAACCTGCCCAAGGTGCTGGTGCAGCTGCCGGAACTGCCGATGCGGCTGCAGGCGGTGCTGGACTCCGAGCGCGACCGCGCCGAGCGCGACGCCGAGTTGCGCGCCGAGCTGCGCGCGCTGAAGGCGACGCTGCAGCGCGACGCGCGGCGCCGGGCCGAGGCCTTCGCCGGCATCGGCCTGCTGCTTGGCGCGGGGGTCGCGAGCCGGATGGACGGCTTCGCCTACTGGCAGGGGCTTCCGTGGCCATCCTGGGCGCTCGGCCTTGCCGGGCTTGCGCTCTTGTTCTTCAGCCTCCGCCGCGGCGATGGGCTGATCCGCCGCATGCGCGGCATGGACCGGAACCGCCCCGACTGAGCGCGGCGCTGCCCGCACCGGCGGGCCTGGCGGCCGTCGCGCCTCGCTCGCCGGAGCCTCTACCGGTCGCCCTACGGGTCGCAGACTGTGCCGCGAGGGGTGTAGGCTGACAAGCGTTACCGGCTGTCAGCCGATCAGAGCAAGGGGAAAGCATCGTGTTCGAAGCCGCGGAACTCGGGCGCACGCTCGACAGGAACGTGTACAAGGAGATCGTTCCGAGCCTGCGGACCGGGCTTCTGAACCTCCAGCAGGATCTGCGCGAATGCGATTTCCCGGTGATCCTGCTCATCTCGGGTGCCGACGGGGCCGGCAAGAGCGAGACCGTCAACCTGCTGCACCGCTGGATGGATCCCCGCTGGATCGAGACCGCCGCATTCGACGAACCGTCCGACGAGGACCGCGAACGCCCGGCGTTCTGGCGCTTCTGGCGGGCATTGCCGGCGAAAGGCCGGATCGGCGTGCTGTTCGGTTCCTGGTACAGCCATCCGATCGCCGAGCGGGTCGCCGATCGCGTCGACGATGACGGGCTCGACGTGATGCTCAAGCGCATCAACACCTTCGAAAAGATGCTGGTCGACGACGGCGCACTGCTGATCAAGCTCTGGTTCCACCTGGGCAAGGAGATGCAGGTCAAGCGCATCCGCACGCTGCGCAAGAACCCGAAGACCCGATGGCGCGTCAGCGAGCGGGATCTGGCCGCGCTGAAGTCCTACGACCGGTTTCGGGCGGTGGCCGAGCAGGCCCTGCGCCTGACCAGCACCGGCGAAGCGCCCTGGATGATCATCGAGGGTTTCGACGAGCGCCACCGCAATGTGACCACCGGCAATCACATTCTCGAAGTGGTGCGCAGGCGGATGGAGCTCGACCCGAAGACGCTGCGCGGTACCACCACGGCCTGGAAGCGACCGCGCGAGGGCGACAAGACGATCCTGGATTTTCTCGACCTTGGCCTGAGCCTCGACAAGAAGGCGTACCGCAAGCAGCTGGCCGATTATCAGGGGCGACTGAACGTGCTGTCCCGCAAGGCCCGCGAACGCAAGGTCAGCACTATCGTGGTGCTCGAGGGCTGGGACGCGGCCGGGAAGGGCGGCATCATCCGCCGGGTCACCCGGGCCATCGATGCCCGCAGCTACCGCGTGATCCCCGTCGCCGCGCCGACCGACGAGGAGCGGGCGCATCATTATCTCTGGCGATTCTGGCGCCATATCCCCCGGGCCGGGCGCTTCACGATCTACGATCGCTCCTGGTACGGGCGCGTGCTGGTGGAACGGGTCGAAGGCTATGCGGCCGACGACGAATGGATCCGCGCGTACCGGGAGATCAACGAATTCGAGGAGGAGCTGACCGATCACGGGATCGTGCTGGTGAAGTTCTGGGTGCACATCGACAAGGACGAGCAGCTGCTGCGCTTCAAGGCCCGCGAGCAGACCAGCTTCAAGCAGCACAAGATCACCGAGGAGGACTACCGCAACCGCGAGAAATGGGACGACTACGCGCACGCGGTCAACGACATGGTCGAACGCACCAGCACCGGATTCGCGCCCTGGAACCTGATCGAGGGCAACGACAAGCGCTGGGCCCGGGTCCGCGCGCTGCAAATCCTCTGCGAGCGCCTCGAGCAGGCGTTGTAGGCCGGAAGGACGCGAGGGCGAAGGCGAGCGCTTGGGCGTCGCCTTCGCCGACATGGCGGATGACGGCCTTCGGCCTTTTCCGCCCTACGCGAGTTCGGCAGGTTGTGCCGGCAGGCACAACGCGCTCGATCGCGGGTGCCGAGGGTGAGTCGGCGCCGGGGAATGGTTGTGCCTCGCGGCACAACCTGCGGGCCTTTGACGCTATGAAAGGTGAAGCGCAGCGAGGGCGAGGACGGCGAGCAGCAGCGCAAACAGCAGCGAGGCGTCGCGGCGCCAGAGGTGCTCGGTGAACCGGCCGACGCGGTGGTCGGCGCGCTGGTAGCCCGCGAGTACGACCGCCTGCAGGTGGCGCAGCAGGCGCTGGATCGCGGGGCCGGTCACGCCGACTGCGCGCCCCGCGCGCACCGCGAGCCCGGGCAGCGGCGTCAGCAGCGCCAGCACGTCGGCCGGAGGAATCGGCCAGGGCCGGAGCAGCCGCCAGGCGATGACCGCGAGCACCCCGCCTGCCGCGACCGGCCACGCGATGCCGAGCAGATCCTTTACAGCGAACGGCCAGGAGCCGTGCACACCCCACAGCGGCAGCACCAGGACGCCGAACAGGCTGGCGGCGGTAACCAGCGCCCAGCCATGCCAAGCGCCTGGTGGCGCATCGTACCGGCCGGCGTCGAGTCGTAACCGCCACAGGTGGCGCGCCATCAGCGCGGTGGTGCCGACTGCGGCCAGCGCCAGCAGCAGCGGCAGGTGCTGCCAGGCGTCCGGCGCCGTTTCGGCTGCCGCGAGTGCGTCCTTCAGGCTGCCTTTCGCGATCAGGCCGCTGGGCAGCACGCCAACGAGCGCCAGCGCCGGGATGCCCAGACCGATCCACAGCCAGGGCCCGGGCCGCCGGGTGCGATGGCGCACCACGTCGGTGCCCAGGAACAGCGCGGCCTTGGCCAGCGCGTGGTGAAATGCGTAGATCGTGATTGCGGTCGCCAGCAGCGGCCCCAGGTCCGGGAAGCTCATCCAGGCGCCGATCGCGATCGAGATCAGGCCCATCTGGCTGATGCTGGAATAGGCGAGAACGATCCGCGGCTGTTTCTGGTGGACCCCGACCAGTGCGCCGAAGAACGCGGCGAACAGGCCGGTCAGCATCATCGCCTCGCCCCAGCCGGGAAACAGATCGGCTCCCAGCGGCAAGGTGACCAGCCAGCCGAGCAGCCCCGCCTTGATCATCGCGCCGGCCAGCGCCGCCGCCACCGGTACCGGCGCAGCGCCGTAGGCCAGCGGCAGGCTGAAGTGCAGTAGCGGCAGTCCGGCCTTCACACCGAAACCGAGCCAGAGGCAGGCGATGATCAGGTTGCGTTCGGGGGCGCCGGCGATTGCCTGGGGCAGTTCGCCCAGCATCGGCAGCAGCGGTGCCGCGGTCGCGCGGGCGGCCAGGATCAGGCCGGCCAGGATCAGCGCCTCGCCGAGCACGGCCAGCACCAGGTAGACGCGCCCGGCGCGGCGCGCGCGCTCACTGCCGTCGTGCACGATCAACCCGTAGGCGGCGAAGGTCATCAGCGCGAAGCCGGTGTAGAACAGCGCGACGTCGAGCGCGACGATCAGGGCGATGTTCCCGGCCAGCGTGAACAGCCAGAACACGCAGAAGCGCTCGCAATGGCTGTCCTGCTCCAGGTGCCTGCGGCCATGGATCCCGGCGGCAAGCCAGATCAGCGCGGTGAAGAACAGGAACACCTGCGAGGTCGGCGTCAGCCCGACGAAGCCGCCGAACAGCAGCCAGCTCAGTTCGACGGTGTCACCCGGGCGCCCGACCAGCGCCAGCAGCAATGCGGGAAGCGGCGCCCAGGGCGTGAGCCGGCCGATGCCTGCGCGCAGGCGCGGGATGCTCCATAGCACCCCCAGCAGCAGCGGCACCCCAGGGGCCAGGACCAGCAACGCTGCGTTGAGTGACGCGCTCACAGCGGGGGTTTCCGGTGTGCGGTGGATTTCGCCCGTTTAGCCGGGACGCACGCTGGCATCAACGTGGCGATCATTCCCAGCCCTCGGGTCGGCCGGGCTCGGGGCGAACCGTCACGGCGCGGGGGCGGCCAACCCCGACCATGAAACATGCGTAGGGCGGAAGAGGCCGAAGGCCGTCATCCGCCAGCCGGCGCCGGGGTTGCCGCAGGCGCCGGGGAGGCGCGAACGCCGAGCGGCGGATGACGCTGCGCTCTTCCGCCCTACGGGTCGCCCGGGGCACGAGACAGGCCGTGACTTTCACGCACAGTCTCATGGCGATGCTCCGGCGCAGCCAGCGGCATCGTGTCGGCCTCGCGGCGAAGGGCGCCGGCGCGAGCTTCGGGAACAGGCCGGCCCGGGGAGCGTTCATTGCAGGTACTCGCGGCTGACGATCAGGTCGGCCCAGTACAGCGGGCTGAACGGCATTCCCGCGAATAGCCCAGCGATCAGCGCGAAGCCCGCGGTCGCGAGCGTCGGGATCAGCAGCCAGAGCGTCGTCTCGTGGCGCCCGAGCGCCTTCTCCTCGCACCACGGCTTGTCACGCGTGCGGAACCAGATGCGGTACAGGATCGGCAGGAAGTAGGCCGCGTTCAGCAGGCTGCTCAGGATCAGCACCGCGAGCACCCAGTTCATGTTCGCCTGCAGCGCGCCCATGCCCAGGTACCACTTGCTGATGAAGCCCGCCATCGGCGGGATGCCGATCATGCCGAAGGCGCCGAGTGTGAACGCGACGCTGGTCGCCGGCATCCGCTGGCCGGCGCCGTCGAGCTCGCTGATCTTGTGCACGCCCAGCGTTTCGGCGTAATTCCCGGCGCAGAAGAACAATGTGATCTTCATCAGGCCCTGGTGCAGCAGATGCACCAGTCCGCCGAGCGTGCCCACCGGCCCGAACAGCGTGATGCCGAGCACGATGTACGACACCTGGCTGACCGTCGAAAACGCCAGCCGCTTCTTCAGGTCGTCCTGCGCCAGCGCTCGGAACGAGCCGTACAGGATCGTGATCGCCGCGGCCACCGCGAGTGGCCCGAGCAGTCCGAGCGAGAACGCGAACTCGATTCCGTAGACGTCGTAGACCACCCGCGCGATGCCGAAGGCGCCCGCCTTGACCACCGCAACCGCATGCAGCAGCGCGCTGACCGGGGCTGGCGCGACCATTGCCATCGGCAGCCAGGCGTGCAACGGGACCAATGCCGCTTTCACGCCCAGGCCGATCACCATCATCAGAAAGATGCCGATCAGCAGCGGGTGCAGCGACGGATCCAGCCCGGACAGCACGCCTCCGGGCACGAACTCGGTGTCGCCGACGAGCACGTGCAATGCCACGACCCCGAACAGCAGCAGTGCGCCGCCACCGAGCGTGTAGTACAGGTAGATCTGCCCGGCGCGCAGCGATTCGCGCGTGCCCCGGTGGACCACCAGCGGGTAGGTCGACAGCGTCAGCAGTTCGTAGAACAGCAGGAAGGTGAACAGGTTGCCGGCCAGCGCGATGCCGACGGTGCTGGCCACGCAGAGGCTGAAGAAGCCGAAGAAGCGGCTGCGGTTCGGGGCATCCTCGAGATAGCCGATCGCGTAGATGGTGGTGAACAGCCACAGCAGCGACGACAGGCCGACGAACATCATCCCCAGCGCGTCGGCGCGCAGGATGAAGTCGACGCCGTCGATGATCGTGAACCGCAGTTCGTATTCGATGTTCTGGTAGACGCCCCAGATGATCCAGACGACCAGCAGCAGTTTCAGCACCGCGGCGGCGAGGTTGAACACGCTGCGCAGCGTGTGCCGCCACTCGGCGAGCAGGAAGATCACCGCCGACGCCACCAGCGACGTCGCGAGCACCCCGAACAGGATCAGCGCGTTCCAGTCCATCAGCCGGTACCCAGCAGTGCGCCGGCCCGCAGCCAGTGCAGCGGCAGATGCGCGGTCAGACCGATCAGGATCGCGCTGGCCGCCAGGATCATCGCGGCGACGTCCATCGTCAGCGGCGGCGGGACCGAGCGGTCGATCTGCGGCCCTTCACGGAACGACATGCGGAACACCTTGAAGATGTAGGCCGCGCTCAGCAGTCCACCGAGGAACAGCACGATCAGCCACCACCACTGGCCGCTGAGGATCGCGCTGTGCAGCAGCAGCCACTTGCCGGTGAAGCCGCCGCTGGGCGGCAGGCCCATCAGGCTGACGCCGGCCAGCCCGAAGCTGAACAGCGACAGCGGCCGGAAGCGGCTGATCCCGACCAGGTGGCCGATCTGCGCACTGCCCACTGCGAGGATCAGGTTGCCGGCACTGAGGAACAGCGCGGCCTTGGCCAGCGCGTGCGCGATCAGCATCATCAAGGTGCCGTCCCAGGCCAGCCGAGCCGCCTCGGGGCCGGTGCCGGTGACCAGCGGGAAGAACAGGAACAGGTAGCCGATCTGGGCCACGGTCGAGTAGGCGACGAGTTGCTTGAGCTGGTGCTGGCGCCAGGCCATCCAGCCGCCGTAGAACACCGCGCCGGCGCCGAGTACCCCGAGCAGCTGGGCGGTGAACAGCGGCGTGACCTCGGGTCCGAGCACCAGCCACAGGCGTAGCAGGATGTAGAACGAGCCCTTGACCACCAGCGCCGAGAGCAGCGCACTGACCGGGGTCAGCGCGCCCCCGTGCGCGGGCGGCAGCCAGGCGTGTAGCGGAAACAGCGCGGTCTTCAGCAGCAGGCCGAGGATGATCAGCGCCAGCGCGACCTGGGTGGTGGGATTGTCGGCGGCCGCCTGTTGCAGCCCGGCCATCGAAAGCGTGCCGTAGGCGCCGTAGAGCAACGCGACGCCGAGCAGATAGGCCAGCGAACCGAGCAGTGCCGCGAGCAGGTAGCGCATCGCGGCCGCGAGTGCCTGCGGAGTGGCCCGCAACGCGACCATCCCGACCGCGGCGAGTCCCATCACCTCCAGCCCGACGTAGAGGTTGAAGATGTCCTCGGCCAGCCAGATGCCGTTCATCCCGGCCCACAGGAACCAGAACAGCGGCCAGAAGAAGCTTGCGGAGGCCGGATAGTCGCGCAGGTAGGACCGTGCATAAACCGCGCAGAGGACCGCGATCAGCGTCGTCATCACGACCATGCCCGCGGCGAGCCCGTCGAGGTTCAGGTTGATCCCGAGCGGAGCAGGCCAGTCGCCGAGCCGGTAGACCCCGGGACCCGACCACACGAGATCCAGGAAAACTGCGCCGGTCACGACCACAAGCAGCGGCAGCCCGGCCAGCGACAGCCGCGGTCGCCACGCCGGTGTCGCCAGCACGGTCAGGATGCCGAGCGCCAGCGGCAGCGCGAACAGCAGCGGCACGGACCACAGCCCGATCACGTGTCCTCCGGCAGGTCGGTGCGCCCGCTGGCCCGGTACCAGCGCCGGAACACGACCAGCGCCAGCGCGGTCGACGCGACCGCGACCACGATGCCGGTGATCACCATCGCGTGCGGTACCGGGTCGACGCCGCGGCCGTCCTGGGCCAGGCCGACCAGCACCAGGAAGCTGCCGCTGCCCATGATGTTGAACGCCAGCAGCCGCCGCAGCAGGTGCCGGTGCATGATGAAGCCGAACAGCCCGAGCCCGAACAGCAGCACACCGGACCAGGCGAACGCCAGCGCTCCGCTCACGGTCGCGCCTCCCGGTCGCTGCGCGCGTCGTCGGGGTCGTCGGCGTACGGCGGGGTCAGCCGGAACAGGCTGATCAGGGTCAGGCCGATCGACAGCGTCAGCGTGAGTTCGATCGTCAGGATCAGCGTGCCCGCATATTCGGGCGGGTACGCTAGGAACGGCACGCCCGGGGCCATCACCAGCACGCCGATGCCCAGGAAGGTGAGCAGCCCCAGCGCCAGTCCGGTGCGCATCAGCGCGGCGTTGTCCAGCCAGGCGGTGGTCACGCCCGCCAGACGCAGCAGCACGCCGGCGGCGGCGAGCACCGAGCCGGCCTGGAACGCGCCTCCCGGCTGGTAGGAGCCGGCCCAGAGCAGGAAGCCGGCGACCACCAGGATCAGCGGCAGCAGCCAGGCCATCACCGCGCGCAGCAGCGGGTTTTCCAGACCCATCGCTTCGGGGCGGTCCGGCTGCGCTTCGCGCAGCGCCAGGGCGACGACCACCGCCAGCAGCAGCACCGCGATCTCGAGCAGCGTGTCGTAGCTGCGGAAGTTCAGCAGCACCGCGGTGACGGCATGTTCGACCCCGCTGTCGGGCATTGCCCCGGCGACGCGTTCGGGGAGATTCTCGGCCGGCTGCGGGCGCTCGAGCACTGCCCAGCCCAGGGCCAGCGTGACCCCGAGGCACAGCAGCCCCGCCAGCCCCGCGCGCAGGCTCACGACCGTTCGTCCGTCGGGTCGGCGCGGCTGCCGAACGGGCGGCGCAGATAGCCCAGCGTATCGAGCAGCAGCACCCCGGTCAGGCCGGCGCCGATCGCGGCCTCGGCCAGCGCGATGTCGGGCGCCTGCAGGCGCACCCAGGCCAGTGCCATCAGCAGCCCGAACACGATGAACATGATCACGCCGCGGAACAGGTCGCGCGCGGTCAGCGACAACGCAGCGGTGGCGACCAGCGTGATTCCGAGCAACAGATCGAGCCAGGGCATCAGGCGTCCTCCCGGTGTTGTGCCTTCCACGGCCGAACGCCGCGCCGGCGTGCCGCGCGCGCCACAAGGTAGCCGGCGGTGGCGCTGGCGACCAGCGCCAGGCCCCAGATCAGCAGCAGCTTGAGTGCCACCGGCAGCGAGTCCGCGCCCAGCAGCAGCCCGAACACGATCAGGCCGAGGCCGAGGTTGTCGGCCTTCGTGAGCGCATGCACGCGCGTGTAGACGTCGGGAAAGCGCAGGATGCCGACGGTGCCGACCAGGAAGAAACCCACGCCCGCGATCAGCAGGATCGCCCGCAGCAGTTCGACCAGGATCATCGCCGATCCTCCGGGTCGTGTTCCGAGCCCTTGCGCCAGACACGGGCGACGAAGGCCAGCACGGCCATCACGGCCAGCAGCGCCAGGACCAGCGCGACGTCGCGCAGCGCAGGGTCGTCCTGCAGTTCAGCGAGCACCAGCAGCAGTCCGACGCCGGTGGTGCCGAAGAGCTGCGCGGCGAGCATGCGGTCGGCGATCGTCGGGCCGCGCCAGATGCGCACCAGCCCCAGCACCAGCGTCAGCAGCAGCAGGATGGCAACCGTTTCCAGCAGCCAGGTCATCGCGGATCCAGGCGTTCCAGTGTGTCCAAGCCGAGGCCGTACAGGCGCGCGATCTGGCATTCGGTCTCGCGCACGCTGCCGGCGACATCGAGCCGGGAATCGAGACAGTGGACCTCCAGCACGCGCTGCTGATGCAGACGCACGCTGAGCGTTCCAGGCAACAGGCTGATGGTGAGCATCAGCCACCAGGTCGGTGCGCCCGCGGGCAGCGCCAGCGGCAAGTGCAGGATCTCGGGCTGCAACGGAAGCTTCGGGTCCAGGGTCCGGCGGGCGACATCCCAGCCGGCAAGCAGCGACTGCCACAGGAAGAATGCCGCGAAACCGGGGAAACGCAGCACCCGCATCCGGTATCTCGCGGGCGGGGTGAGCCAGAGGCTCAGAGCGGCGGCGGCGAGCGCCAGCGGGACGCCGAACCACCAGTCGCTGCCGCTGCCTGTCAGGATCCACCAGATCGCCAGCAGGAGGCCGACGCGCAACAGGAAGGCGTTGATCCGGCTGAGGCGGCCCACCCCTTGGCTGTGCTCGGCCATTGCGCTCCATCGTCCCCTGGGTACGCGCGCATTATCCACCAACAGCGAACCCCGTGCAGCCCGGCCGGGGCGTCGGGCATGCCCGCCGTGGCGTTTCCTTGTGCCGGCCACCTGCCCGCCGCCGGGCCGCTTGTGGATAATGCTCCGGACACCGGTCCCATCGTCTCCGCTGTCGAGAACCCCATCCCTCCAGGAGTGCATCATGCGTACTGCGATCATCGGCGCCGGCATCAGCGGCCTGACCACGGCCTTCTACCTCCTTCGGCAGCGGCCGGACCGGGAGGTCCATGTGTTCGATGCGGCAGCGATCCCGGGCGGAACGATGCGCACGGTCACGCTGGACGGGTTTCACTTCGAGGCCGGCGGCAACGGCTTTCTGACCAACAAGCCCGACAGCATGCAACTGGCCAGCGACGCCGGGGCGCAGGATCTGCTGATGCCGAGTTCCGACCTGGCCCGCAAGCGCTACATCTTCACCGATCGGCTGCACCGGCTGCCGGAATCCCCGGGGCTGTTCCTGCGCTCGAAACTGATCGGATTCGGCGCCAAGCTCCGCGTGGCCGGCGAGATCTTCGTGCCGCCCCGGCGCCGCGGCGGCGAGGAGACCCTGCAGGAATTCGGCTATCGGCGCGTGGGCAAGGGCTTCACCGACGTGTTCCTGGATGCGATGACCGCCGGCATCTACGCGACCACCCCGGATCGCGTTTCGGTCAACGCGGCCTTCCCGCTGGTCGTGCGCCTCGAACAGGAACACGGTGGACTGTTCCGCGGCATGCTGGCGCGGCGCAAGAAGCAGGCCGGCCCCGGGGGAATCCTGATGAGCTTCAAGGGCGGGGTCGGGACGTTCGTCGAGCACCTGCGGTCGCAGACTCCAGCGCAGTGGCACCTCGGCGTGCCGGTGACCGAGGTCGTGCGCGCGACCTCCGGCTATCGGGTGCGTGCCGGCGACTTCGAGGAAGGCTTCGACCAGGTCGTGGTGAGCACTCCGTCGCACGTGGCTGCCGCGGTTCTGCGGCGGCTGGATCCCGATCTTTCCGCCGGCCTCGCCGCGATCGAGTATTCGCCGGTGGCGGTCGTCGGTTTCGGCTGGAAGGAGCTCGGCCACCCGCTCGACGGATTCGGCCTGTTGACGACCACCCGAGCGGGACTGCCAGTGCTTGGAGTGCTCTGGGACAGCAGCATCTTCCCGGACCGTGCCCCCGACGGGGCCAAGAGCGTGCGCGTGATGATCGGCGGCCAGCGCAATCCGGAACTGGTGGACCAGGACGACGCGGGTCTGATCGCGACCGCGCGGGACGGGCTGCGCCTGACGATGGGCGTTGACCGTGAGCCGGACGTGACCTTCGTGCAGCGCTGGACCCGCGGCATCCCCTCCTACCGGATCGGCCACATCGCGGCGGTGGACGCGCTGTTCCAGCAGCTCGACCGCTATCCCGGGCTGCATCTGGGCGGCAACGCCTACCGCGGGATCGCGATGAACGACTGCGTACGCAATGGCCGCGAACTCGCCGAGCGTCTCGCTGCTGCCGAATAGGTGGCCCACGAGCGAGGCTTCGACCCTCTCCCGCCTGCGGGAGAGGGGGATGCGGATCGCGCCGAGTCAGCGCTGGCAGGTGGGGCAGTAGCTGCTCGCGCGGTTGCCGATGCGGCGGCTGCGGATCGGGGTCCCGCAGGAAACGCAGGGCAGGCCTTCGCGGCCGTACACGCGCAGGCGTTGCCGGAAGTAGCCGTGGGTCCCGTCCTCGCGCACGAAATCCCGCAATGTCGTGCCGCCCTCTGCGATGGCCTCGGCGAGCACGGTGCGAATGCTGGTGGCGAGCGCGCGGCAGTGGGCTCGGGATAGCCGACCTGCCGCCCGCCCCGGACGGATGCCGGCGAGAAACAATGCCTCGCTGGCGTAGATGTTGCCCACGCCGACGACCACCTGCTGGTCCATGATGAAGGCTTTCACCGGCGCGCGGCGCCCGCGGCTCAAGCAATGGAGGTAGTCGCCATCGAACTCATCGCCGAGCGGTTCCGGACCCAGCCCCGCAAGAAGCGGGTGGTGTTGCGGCGGATCCGGTAGCGGCAGGCAGCAGCCGAAGCGGCGAGGGTCGTGCAGCCGGACCTCGAAGCCATCGTCAAGCCGGAAGATCAGGTGGTCGTGCGGCCGTAGCGGCGTATCGGCCGCACAGCGGCGCAGGCTTCCGGACATGCCGAGGTGCAGCAGCACGCCGGGGCCGTCGGTTCCGAGCAGGAGGTATTTCGCGCGCCGGTCGAGCCTCCGCACCTGCCCCCCCGAAAGCAGCTTCGCAAGGTCTGGCGGCACCGGCCAGCGCAACCGCGGCTCCCGCACGATCAGTTGCTGGATCCGGCGTCCCTGCAGGTGGGGTTCGAGGCCGCTGCGGGTCGTCTCGACCTCAGGGAGTTCGGGCATGGACGCCTTCGATCTCGACCAGCAATTCCCGACGGCAGACGTCGCCCTGCACCCATTGCAGCTGCGGGAGCCGCGGGTAGTGTTCGGCAAGCACGCGTGCTACCGCGGGCCGGTCTTCCGGGCGCCGCAGGTACACGCGCAGCCAGGCCGGGGGCGGGATGTCGGAACCGGCTGCGGCATGCAGCGCATCGAGGTTCGCGAGAATCTCCCGGGCCTGGGCCGGGCAGTCGCCGGCATGGCGGCTTTCGTGGCCGGTAATGCTTGCGGTGCCGGACAGCAATAGCTGCGGGCCGTCGGCAGTTTCGATCCGGGTCGCGCGGGCGAACGCCGGACTCTCCGGGCTGTATTGCTCGGGATAGTGGTAGGCGCTGACCTGACGCGGGTTTTCCACGGCCACGCCGGGTTCGCGCGCAGCGATCAGATAGACGAACAGGCCCGGTGCGCCGGTGCCGATCGCGGTCGCCGCGGGCATGTGTTTTTCGGCGATCTCGAGTTCCGCGAGCGAGCGCGCACGGCCGATGCAGAACGACTGGTAGCGTTCCAGCCCGCGTTCGTCGCCGTGGATCCGGCTGAAGAAATTCCAGATTCGGACAGCGTGCGGGAAGCCGCGCTCACGGATCGCCCGGAACAGGTCCCGGTAGGCGTCCCGAGTGTTGGCCTCCAGCGGGTCGTCGGGCCGGTGCCAGGCTGCGAACAGTACCCGGTCGTGTTCGACCAGGTGAATCGCGCCGGTGTGCGCTGCGCGGCCGGGACCGTGCGCGCTCCATTCCTCGATCCTGGTGTCCCCGGCGAGGGAATGCAGCCCTGGCGAGATCGTCAGGCAGTGGCTCGCAAGCAGGACACCGGGCGGATGGTCGGTGCGCAGGTGCAGGCAGGCGTTCTGTGCGGCCTCGGCGGCAACGGCGACGTCCGTGTCCAGCAGGCGGCTCCTCAACGGTAGTTTCATGGTTAAATCCCGGGAGTCACGGCCGGCGCGGGAAAGCCAGGGGGCGTTTCATCCCTGTCCAGGCAAGCCTGTCGTTCATATCGTTGCGCCAAATTGGTTTACGCCGGCCAGCGGGCTTGCGGTGGGCCGAAGCGCCAATGCATGTCCTCTCGCGCGGCCTGGGTGTGTATCGGGTCAGCCTTGCGGCTGTCGGCGAAGACCGCAATTATCACCCCGATCCATGCTGTAGCCCAGAGTTGTTGCCTACAGCGTCCGCGATGGCGGTAAGCCGGTTCATGCAACGCTGGGGTTGACTGTCAGCGCGGGCGGCCACCCGCGATGGTGAAAGAGGCGTAGGGCGGAAACGGCCGAAGGCCGTCATCCGCCATTCCCACGCCGGGGTTTGCGCAGATGCGGGGGGCGATCCGAACGCCTGTCATGGCCAGCGGCCACCCCGAGGATGAGCGAGGCGTAGGCGTAGGGCGGAAAAGGCCGAAGGCCGTCATCCGCCAGCTGGCGCCCGGATTGCCGCGGGCGCCTGGGCACTGCGAACGCCGTACGGCGGATGACGCTGCGCTTTTCCGCCCTACGGGTCGCCCGAAACACGAGATAGGCCGTGACTTTCACGCTAACTGGCAGGGGATGCCGGCAGCGGGGGTGCGCGGTTCCGGCGCGGGCCGCTCGCTCGGGGCGAGCACCCGATGCACCCGTACCCCGGTGGCGGGCCCAGCTGCGTCGGCCTGTGCGGCGCGGCCGCGGAGTGCTGCGGAGACGACAAGGCCCGGACTGAGCCGGGCCTTGTCTGCAGGACCGCTGCCAACCCCGCTTACTTGATCTTGCCTTCCTTGTACATCACGTGCTTGCGGACGACGGGATCGAACTTCTTGATCTGCATCTTTTCTGGCATGTTCCGCTTGTTCTTGGTCGTGGTGTAGAAATGTCCGGTGCCGGCACTGGAGATCAGCCGGATCTTGTCACGTACGCCTTTGGCCATGTCGTTGCCCTCCTCAGACCTTTTCGCCGCGCGCGCGCAGTTCGGCCAGCACGGAGTCGATGCCGCGCTTGTCGATCACGCGCATCCCCTTGCTGCTCAGGCGCAGACGCACAAAGCGGTTCTCGCTTTCGACCCAGAAGCGGTGGGTGTGCAGATTCGGCAGAAAGCGCCGACGGGTCTTGTTGTGGGCGTGGGAAACATTGTTCCCCGTGATCGGGCGCTTGCCCGTCACCTGGCAGACTCGGGCCATGATCGGAAACTCCAGGAAAGGGTTCGGCCTTGACGAAAGGCGGTGAACGTTAGCAGATGCGCCCGCGCTGCGCAAGCCGTTCGTCCGGCCGGCGCGGGCGTGGGGAAAAGGCAAGCGCACCATGGCTGGGCTGAAGCATTGGCACGCTCCCACCCCGCTACCGTTCATGACGGAGGGGGTTCGATGACTCCCTGCTTGCGGGGGGTCAGTCGCGTTCCGGGGCGAGGCCCCAGTGCCGGGGCGAGCGCCACAGGCTCGAGAGCAGCAGCTCGCGCATGAAGATGAACTCCTTCGGGAGCTTGTCGTAGAGTTCCGAGAAGAGTTCGTCCTGCGAGTGCACCTCCCGTTTCCAGTCGTCGCGGTCGATCGACATCAGCGCGTGGAACTGCTCGCGGGTAAAGCCCTCGAGCCCGCGCCAGTCGAGATCCTCGTAATGCGGCATTCGGCCGAGCGCGCTCTCGACCGCCGGGCGGTGGCCGTGCACCCGGTCGAGCACCCACTTCAGCACGCGCATGTTCTCGCCGAAGCCGGGCCACAGGAAGCGCCCCTGCTCGTCGCGGCGGAACCAGTTCACGCCGAAGATCTTCGGTGGATGGGCGAGTTCGCGGCCGATCTGCAGCCAGTGGTTGAAATAATCGGCCATGTGGTAGCCGCAGAACGGCAGCATTGCGAAGGGGTCGCGGCGAACCTTGCCCTGCTCGCCGAACGCGGCGGCGGTGGTTTCCGAACCCATCGTCGCGGCCATGTAGACGCCGAAATTCCAGTTGAACGCCTGCAGCACCAGCGGCACCGTGGTGCTGCGCCGCCCGCCGAAGATGAACGCATGGATCGGAACGCCGGCGGGATCCTCCCAGGCTGGATCGATCGACGGGCATTGGGCCGCGGGGGCGGTGAAGCGGGCGTTCGGGTGCGCGGCCGGCCGGCCGCTCGCCGGATCCCAGGGTTCGCCGTGCCAGTCGATCAGGCCCGCAGGCGGGGTGTCGCTCAGCCCTTCCCACCAGATGTCGCCGTCCTCGGTCTGGGCGACGTTGGTGAAGATGGTGTTGCGCCGGATCGTCGCCATCGCGTTCGGGTTGGTGTGCTCGTTGGTGCCGGGCGCGACGCCGAAGAAACCGGCTTCCGGGTTGATCGCGCGCAGCCGTCCGTCCGGCCCGGGTTTGATCCAGGCGATATCGTCGCCCACGGTGGTGATCTTCCAGCCGTCGTCCAGGAAGGGCTTCGGCGGGACCAGCATCGCGAGGTTGGTCTTGCCGCAGGCGCTGGGGAAGGCGGCGGCGATGTAGGTGCGCTGGCCTTCCGGCGATTCGGCGCCGAGGATCAGCATGTGCTCGGCCAGCCAGCCCTCGTTCCGGGCCATGGTCGACGCGATGCGTAGCGCGAAGCACTTTTTCCCCAGCAATGCGTTGCCGCCATAGCCACTGCCGTAGGAGACGATGCTGCGCTCCTCGGGGTAATGCACGATGTATTTCGTGTCCGGGTTGCAGGGCCACGGGACGTCGGCCTGACCGGGTTCCAGCGGCGCGCCGACGCTGTGCAGGCATTTCACGAACGGGCCGTCGCCGAGCACGTCGAGCACCGCGCTGCCCATGCGCGTCATGATGCGCATGTTCACGACCACGTAGGGCGAGTCGGTCAACTCGACGCCGATCTGCGCGATCGGCGAGCCGAGCGGGCCCATGCTGAACGGGATCACGTACATCGTGCGCCCGCGCATGCAGCCCTCGAACAGGCCCTTGAGCGTCTTTTTCATCTCCCGCGGGTGGACCCAGTTGTTGGTCGGGCCGGCGTCCTTCTTGCTGATGCTGCAGACGTAGGTGCGGTCCTCGACCCGCGCAACGTCGCTGGGATCGCTGCGCGCGGCGAAGCAGCCGGGCCATTTTTCCGGATCCAGACGCCGGAACGTGCCGGCCTGCACGAGTTCGTTGGTAAGGTTGTCGTACTCCTCATCGGAGCCGTCGCACCAGTGGATCGTGTCGGGCTCGCATAGGGCCGCGATCTCGTCGATCCAGGCCCGCAATTCGGGGTTCTTCGTGTGCGCTCGGTTCATGGCGTGCCTCGCTAGGGTTGGTTCGGGAACGGCTGTCTAGAGCAGAAACGGCGGCTCCGGGCTGCGGGCCGGCGGTGCGATGCGCCCGCACCGCGAGCCCGCCGGGGTCGGTGGGTGCCCGGACGCTGACTATGTTCTTGGGCGCGATGGTTGGTTGGTCGGCGGCTGCTCCGTTCGAGTGCGGCGTGCACAGCGACCGTGCGCCGATGCGAACGGACGGCCGGCTGAACCGGCGGGCACAGCACGCGTGGTGGTTTCCCCGAACGATGAATGCAAGCGGCAGGCCAGCGGTTTGCGGGCGGACTCGGGAGACTAACTCACCCGTTGCCGAACAGCCACCGCCAGCCCTCGAATCCGAGCAGCGTGAGCGCGGCCGTCGCGACCGACCAAAGCGCGAGACTGAATGTCATCCAGATGGCGGTGCGCCGGCGGTCGGCCTGGAGTGCCAGCGCCATTACCGCGGCGAGGTGGATGCCGGTGACCACCGGGCCGGTCAGCGCGATTCCGGGGAGCCCGTAGCGCTCCCAGATGCGGCGGGCCCGGGGGCTCCAGCGCCGGCGTAGTGGCCCCCGTCGGCGTTCCCAGGCCCGGAACAGCGCGATGATCCCGAACACCGGCAGGGCATTGCCGATGAAACTGACCACGGTGACCGGAACAGGCGCGAGCCCGACACCGATCGCAACCGGGATCACGATCATGATCTCGAGCCACGGGGTCGCGGCGGCCAGAAACACCAGCGCGTATTGCCAGATCAGGTCCACGGGCGTCGGGATTCCAGGGGCGAGGGCGAGCGGCAGTGTCGCCGATCCGATCCTGCAGTGCTAACTGTCATGGCGCGGGCAGCCACCCCCGATGATGAAAGAGGCGTAGGGCGGAAAAGGCCGAAGGCCGTCATCCGCCAGCTGGCGCCCGGGTTGCCGCAGGCGCCTGGGCGAGGGTGTGCATGCGCCGCTGCGGTCGCTGCGCCGGGGGGGGGCTGTGTCCCGGCCACTGCGGATCTGCACTACACTCTGGACGATTGGTGCGGGCAGCGTGTTGGGCCCGGGCTCCCGGGGGTTCCGGGGATCGTGTCGTTCGCCGGCGCCGGTGTGCGAGGCGGGGTGTCCGTACCGGACGTTGCAGGGGGTTGGGCGAGTGACCAGAGGAGAGGGCGGAATGTCGAGTAGCAATGCCGGTGAGGCACAGGAACCTGCTGCCGCCAACGCGGCAGCGCGCAAGGCGGGTGTCGGGGTGCTCCTGATTGTCGCTGCGCTGGCCTTCACCGGCATGGGTTTGTTCATGTTCAACATGGGCCGTGACATGAGCACGATGACCCAGGCGGTCACGCAGATGGGCCTCGACGTCTCGGCGATGGCCGACGACATGACGTTCATGAGCGGGCGCATGGCGGTGATGGCCGACAGCATGGTCGAGGGTCAGGCGGGGATGTCGCAGGATCTGACCGGGGTGCGGTCCGGAATGGAGCTGATGGCGGGCGATGTGCGCAGCATGGCCGACAACATGAACGACCTCGCGGTGAACATCCGTGGGATGGCCGGGAATATCGGAACGATGAACCGTTCGATGTCGCAGATGAACCAGTCGATGGGGCAGATGACCGGTACGATGGGCCGCATGTCGGTAGATATCAACAAGTTCACGCGCCCCGAAACGCTGATGCCGTCGCCGTTCCGGTGATGGCCGATATCCGACGCCTACGCGCCGGCCCTGAAAGGCCGGCGAATCGCGTGCTCCCCATCCGTTGCCGAGTCTTTCCAGGACCGCTTGACCGAATTCTTGTCTTTGTGATGGTGTGAAGCGCGGGTCCCGTCAGTCGGCGCAGGTCCGCAGCCCAGGAGATATAGAGAGTGAAGAACGCACGCGTAGCCGGTCCCGAGCCAGCAGTCCGGCAACGGACGCCGAGGCGCCGGCAAGCATGAACGATGCGCTTGCTCGGGGATCAGGCGACAGCCGAGCACAGGACTCTCTGCTCGGCAGCCTGGTACTGATCGCCAGGACGCACGGGATCCAGCTCACGCGCGAAGCCGCGATGGCGGGGCTGCCTGCCGCCGACGGCAGGCTGACTCCCGCGCTGTTTGAGCGCGCAGCCCGCCGCGCTGGGCTGAGCAGTCGCGTCGTGCAGCGCGATCCCCGGCAACTTCGCGACGAGCTTCTGCCAGCAGTGCTGTTGCTCGAGGGTGACGAGGCCTGTGTTCTTGTTGGCTGGAACCACGACCGTAGCGTGGCGACCGTCGTCTACCCGGATCTGAGCGACGCGCGCGTCGATCTGCCCTGGCCTCAGCTCAAGGCGGCGTACACGGGCTGGGCGATTTACGCGCGACCCACCTTCCGCGTCGACGCGCGCAGCCCCGAGGTTTCGAAGGAGTCGCGGGGGCACTGGTTCTGGAGCGTGATGCGCGAGAACAGGGGCCTGTACCGGGACGTGCTGGTGGCCGCGTTCCTCGTAAACCTGTTTGCCCTGGCGATGCCGCTGTTCGTTCGCAACGTATTCGATCGCGTGGTTCCGAACCATGCCGTCGAGACGCTGTTCATGTTCGCCGCCGGCGTGCTGATCGTGCTGATCGCCGATCTTCTGCTGCGCACGATGCGCGCCTATTTCGTGGACAAGGCGGCGGCACGTGCCGATGTAAAACTGTCGGCGATGATCATGGAGCGCGTGCTCGGAATGCGGATGGAGAACTACCCCGCCTCCGTGGGGGCGTTCGCTTCTCGTCTGAACAGCTTCGAAGCGGTCCGCAGCTTCATCTCGTCGGCGACGGTGTTGGCCTTTGTCGATCTCCCGTTCGTGTTGCTGTTTATTGCGGTGATCGCGTTGATCGCCTGGCCGCTGGCAGTGCCGGTGGTGGTTGGCGCGCTCGTGCTGCTGGTCTGGGTGCTGGTGGTGCACCGGAAACTGCGCGGGTTGGCGGAAACCATCTATCGCGTAAAAGCGCAGCGTAACTCGACACTGGTCGAAAGCCTGAACGCTGCGGAGACGATCAAGACACTGGGTGCGGAAGGCCGCGTGCAGGCCCTGTGGGAGAAGGCGTCCGCGCATCTAGCCGAACACAATGTGCGCAACCGCTTGCTTTCGTCCGGTGTCTCGAACGGTGCCTCGTGGGTCCAGCGGATGGTCGGCGTAGCGATCATTGTCGGCGGGGTCTTTTTGATCATGGACGGAGCGCTCAGCTTCGGTGGCCTGATCGCTGCCTACCTGATCTCCATTCGGGCGATGTCGCCCATCGGCCGTACCGCCGGCTTGATGCTTCACTATCATCAGGCCTCCACCGCGCTGCAATCGCTGAACCGACTGATGACGCAGGAGGTCGAGCGCCCCCCAGGCTCCGCGTTCCTCAGCCGCCCGCGCATCCGGGGCGACATCGAGTTTCGTGGCGTATCCTTCGTCTACCCCAACCAAGGTACGCCGGCGCTCGACGAGGTTTCGTTCAGCATTGCCGCAGGGGAGCACGTGGCGGTGTTGGGGCGAGTGGGTTCCGGCAAGACCACCGTTGCAAAGCTGATTCTTGGCCTGTATCAGCCTACGGACGGCGCGATTCTGATCGACGGCGTCGACACTCGGCAGCTCGATCCCGCTGAACTCCGCCGCGGCATGGGCCACGTCTCCCAGGATGTGACTCTGTTCTATGGTTCGCTGCGCGACAACATCGTGCTGGGGAGCCCGTTGGCCGAGGACGACGCGATTCTCAACGCGATTCGGATCAGCGGCATGGAGGACCTGATCAACCGTCATCCCCAAGGGGTCGACATGGAGGTGGGCGAGCGCGGGAGCCGCCTGTCGGGCGGCCAGCGGCAAAGTGTCGGAATTGCCCGAGCCGTGATCCACGAGCCGTCGATCCTGCTTCTGGATGAGCCGACCAGCGCGATGGATCATTCCACCGAAAGGGCGATCAAGGCGCAGCTTCGCGAGTTTCTGCAAGGCCGCACGGCGCTGGTGATTACCCATCGCACGTCGCTTCTGGAACTCGTCGACCGCATCATTGTAATGGATCGTGGTCAAATCGTTGCGGATGGACCCAAGGAGCAGGTAATGGAGGCGCTGCGGCAGGGGCGCATCAAGAAAGCCAGGACATGAGGCCGATGTTTGAGCAACCCCTATATGCCGATCTTTTCCCTTCGGGGTGTGGCCATGAATCGGTCTAGAATGAACGCCCGCGGACTTCGCAATGATCTGGCAGGCTGGAATTCCGACGCCGAGTGGGCGCTGATCCAGCAGCGGCCGATTCGAGCCCGGATACTGCTCTACGGCTTTGTTGCTACGCTGGTGGTGCTCGTCGGTTGGGCGTCGGTGGCGGAAATCGACGAAGTGGCCCGGGGAGCCGGGCGGGTGATTCCATCGGCGCAGCTGCAGGTGATTCAGTCGTTCGATGGCGGAGTGGTGTCCGAGATTCTGGTGCGTGAAGGGCAAATCGTCGAGGAGGGCGAGGTGCTGCTGCGCGTCGATCCCACGCGTTTCCTGGCCGATCTCGGCGAAACCCGGGCGAGCGAGGGTGCGCTGCAGGCACGTGCGGCACGACTGGCGGCGCTGGTGGGCGGGACGGAGTTTCTGGTCACGCCCGAACTGATGAGGGTGCCGGCTGCGGTGGTCGAGCAAGAACAGCGGCTGTATGAAACCAGCCAGGCGGAGCTCGATGCACGGATCGCGATCGCCGAGGACCAATTGCGGCAACGCCGCGAGGAACTGAACGAAGCGCAGGCGCGCCGGATACAGGCGATCCGTTCGCTGGAGCTGTCGTCGCAGGAGCTTTCCGTGACCGAACCGCTGGTGGCCAGTGGTGCCGTGTCCGAGGTCGAGGTGCTGCGCCTGCGGCGCGAGGTTGCGCGAGCCCGCGGCGACCGCGACCAGGCGATTGCGCAGATCGGTAGGCTTCAGGCAGCGATCAGCGAATCCGAAAGCCGAATCCGGGAAGTCGAACTGAGCTTCAAGAACCGATGGCGTAACGAGCTCGCCGACACGCTAGGCCGGTTGTCCGAGCTGGCTGAGGGCACTACCGCCCTCGAGGACCGCGTGCGCCTGGCGGAAGTCCGTTCACCGATGCGAGGGGTCGTGCAACGCCTGTTCGTCACCACTCGTGGAGGGGTGATTGCGCCTGGGCGGGAGGTGGCGGAAGTGGTGCCGCTCGACGATCAGCTCTTGATCGAAGCGAAGATTTCGCCGCGGGACATCGCGTTCCTGAGGCCCGGTTTGGAGGCGAGGGTTCGGTTTACTGCGTACGATTTCGCCATCTTCGGCGGACTGTCTGCTACTCTTGAGCATATCAGTCCCGATTCGATCGTGGATGAGCAGGGGGATACCTTCTACAAGGTGCGGGTGCGTACCGAGGAGATTGGATTTGGCGATGAGCAGCCGATCATGACGGGTATGGTCGCCGAAGTCGATATTCTGACGGGCAAACGCACGGTGTTGCAGTACCTGCTGAAGCCGGTGCTACGTGCAACCGAAGTCGCATTCACGGAGCGTTAGCGATGCATGTGTTCAGAATTGCGCCGGACGAGCACCCCTCCGAACGTTGGGCCGAGGCGTTTCCTGGGTCCATGGTCGAGCGGCCGCCGTTTGCCTCCCCGCCCGTGGGCAAGGTCGAGGTCTGCTGGATCAGCACCGGACTCGAGCGCTGGTCCGAGCTCGTGCGCGAGCAGTCTGCGAAAGGCCGAGTGGTGGCGCAGTCCCGGCGCCCCAACGACGATGAGGCCGTGGCGGCGTTCGAGGCCGGGGCCCATGGCTATTGTCACAGCCTGGCCAACGTGTCGATTCTGCGTGCAGTCGCGAACACGGTGGCCCGTGGGGGCTTGTGGGTCAACCCTGCGGTGATGGCGCGCATGATCCGTGCGGTGCGTGCTGCTCGCCCCGATGATCCTGCCTACCCTCCGGCCGACTTCGGTCGCCTCACCCCCAGGGAGCGGGAGGTGGCGCTGGCGGTTACTACAGGAGCGTCCAACAAGGACATCGCGGAGCAGCTGGGGATGACGGAGCGCACCGTGAAGATGCACCTGGGCGCGATTTTCAAAAAGCTCGGCGTCAGGGACCGCGTACATCTGGTGCTTTATCTTACGCGCGGCGCTCCAGCGCGTTAATCCTTGCCGGTCGCTGAACGAAGAGAGTTGGCGGGCGCTGCCAGAGTCGCCCCCCTGTACCTCGGTTCATCTGGTTTGCCCTTTGCCATCTGGCTATCCTTGATGCTGAAAGGGTATATCCAGCAATTGGCTCGCCCGTCGAGCGGAGGAAAGCCAGATGGCAACCGAACAGGCAATCGCGGTCGTTAGCGAGATTCAGGGCGCGGCGATGGTGCGCGACGCGGACGGCAACGTCCGGACATTGAACCCGAACGATCCGATTTTTCCGGGCGAAGTCATTATTACCGAGCCGGGGGCGGCCGTCGTGCTCGCGTTCAGCGACGGTACTCCGTTCGTCGTGGGCGGCGGCGATGAGGTCACCATCAGCGAGGACGTCGCGGGTTCGACGCCACCGGACATCGACGAGTCCCCGGTTGAGGGCCTGACTGTCGAAGAGGTCATCGCGGCGCTGGAGGCCGGCGAGGCTCTGGATGACCTGATCGAGGCCCCCGGTGCCGGGCTTGGCGGTGGCGCCGACGGCGATGGAGGCGGCAGTGCCGTGTGGCTGTCCCGTGTGTCGGAAAACGTCCCTCCTGTCGCGTATGAGTTCGGATTGTTTGGCGCGCCCACTCCGGAGATCGATGTCGGCGATGAGCTGATCCAGCTGGACGACACGGACACCGACACGGACACCGACACCGACACCGACACGGACACCGACACGGACACCGACACGGACACCGACACGGACACCGACACGGACACCGACACGGACACCGACACGGACACCGACACGGACACCGACACCGACACCGACACCGACACCGACACCGACACCGACACCGACACCGACACCGACACCGACACGGACACCGACACGGACACCGACACGGACACCGACACGGACACCGACACGGACACCGACACGGACACCGACACGGACACCGACACGGACACGGACACGGACACGGACACGGACACGGACACGGACACGGACACCGACACGGACACGGACACGGACACGGACACCGACACGGACACCGACACGGACACGGACACGGACACGGACACCGACACGGACACGGACACCGACACGGACACGGACACGGACACCGACACGGACACCGACACGGACACCGACACGGACACCGATACGGACACCGACACGGACACCGATACGGACACCGATACGGACACCGATACGGACACCGATACGGACACCGATACGGACACCGATACGGACACCGATACGGACACCGATACGGACACCGATACGGACACCGATACGGACACCGATACGGACACCGATACGGACACCGATACGGACACCGATACGGACACCGATACGGACACCGATACGGACACCGACACGGACACCGATACGGATACGGATACGGATACGGATACGGATACGGATACCGACTTCGAGCCCGGGGTTTCACATGTGATCTTCCGGCTAGCGGATGGCAGTACCTTCAAGGTCGATTACCACGACAGCGGTCCCTTGCATCCGACTCAGCTCTACTCGGCGATCGAAGAGCAGACCGGGAAAGAAGTGGACACTTTTGTTGTCAAGCACGGACAGGAAGCTGCGGATACGGGCTTCTACGACAAGGACGGTCTCCTGCTCGCGCGCATTGAGGGCGAGCTAGGCGAGGGGTACGCGTTCGATGGGCGGCCCGACCTGCAGTGGGCGATCGATAGCCAGGAAGGCACTGGAGGCGGGACCACGGAGGTCAATGGGAAGTCGTATGCCAATGGCTTTGTGAACGGCGGTGCATTTGTCCAGAGTGATGATTCGGCCGACATTGGCGATCTGCTCGGATCCACCGACACGGACACCGATACGGACACCGATACGGACACCGATACGGACACCGATACGGACACCGATACGGACACCGATACGGACACCGATACGGACACCGATACGGACACCGATACGGACACCGATACGGACACCGATACGGACACCGATACGGACACCGATACGGACACCGATACGGACACCGATACGGACACCGATACGGACACCGATACGGACACCGATACGGACACCGATACGGACACCGATACGGACACCGATACGGACACCGATACGGACACCGACACGGACACCGACACGGACACCGACACGGACACCGACACGGACACCGACACGGACACCGACACGGACACCGACACGGACACCGACACGGACACCGATACGGACACCGATACGGACACCGATACGGACACCGATACGGACACCGATACGGACACCGATACGGACGGCGGTACTCAGTCGTCGCTCCAGGCCGCCTCCCTTAGCAGCTTGGACGTCACCGACGAAGATGAGGATCGGTTGTTCACTCAGGGTGAGGACGATGCCGACAACGAGGGTGATGACGACACGGACACCGACACCGACACCGATCCGGACGAGGGCCAGGGGACGTTCGACGACGACGATCAGTGGGACATTGATACCACGGATGGCGAGGACAACCCCTAACGCGTAGCTCGGGGCTACGACCGCTCGCACCCAGGGTCGTGGCCCCGCTTCCTCATGAAGCGCTCCGCCTCCCGCAAAGTCCAGGCTAATTGGGCCGCGACGGCTGGTGGCTCCGAAACAGCGGGCGCCATCGGATTAGCCAGCGGAATGGGTTGGCAAACGGGGTTGACTGGCAGCCCCCACGCTCGCACCCGCCGTTATCCCGGCACTCGTGGTTTGGAAGCACTGGCCGTTCAACCTCGGATCTGGGCTTGTCCCCGCTTGATTCTCCCGGGCCGATAGCGCATTGTCGGATGCACGGAACGATCGCTTCAGGGCAATGACGATGTTCGTACTACGTAACCCACAGGGTGAGATCGTCGCGGTCAGCCGAATCCAAACGCCGGAGGTGTCCGAGTCGATACCGGATTCAAGTCCCGAGCTGGGCACATTCGCCGCAACCCTTCAGGCAGGGGCGGTCTCTGAGTTAGCGGCCTCCGATCTCGATACCATTCGGGTACTGGAAGATCTGATCGAGATCCTGACGCAGCGGGGACTGATCAGCTTCACCGATTTTCCCGAACCCGCCCAGCGAAAACTGCTGGCACGGAAGTCCCTTCGCGAGACCGGACGCGATCTCGACCTTTTCGACGAGCGTGACGGGATAATCTGATCGCGTGCTGTGCAACCGCTGAAAAAAAAGCCTGGTGATCGCCGCGAATGTGCCGCACGAACCGTGTGCATCAAGGAGCCAAGCCCCAACGCCGCTCTACTTTCGCAAAACCCCGCATAGGCCACGTGTAAGGTTCCGGCATCTCGTGTCCAACCGAGATCTTCGCGGAACGGTCGGCGTCGCTTGCGTGACCATCACGAGTGCGCCCCTGCTTGTTTCGGCGAAGCTCATTTACTAGGCTTTGGAATGAGCAGCCCCTGCGCGTATCCTATGTTTCAAGGGGCTTCCGTTGAGCGCTCGAAAACCGGCCAGAGCTTCCAATGCATCTCTTGATTATCACTACACCTCAACCCCGACCGCGCCACCCCTTCGGGGAAGTCGTCATTGCGAGCGTAGCGCAGCAATCCAAGCGGCTTCGGGAGGGTCGATGCCGTTTTGATCGCCGCGTCGCGTCGCTCCACGTGATGACGGTGCTTTCGAAGACGGACCGTCACAATTTGCGGAACATGCATGATAATCTGCGTGCCCCCTGCTTCACCGAGAGTCTGAATCGCTGGGCTGCACCTCGATGAGTCTCGGCCAACTCGCGTCGTCGGCAAAGCCTGTACTGTCACGCTTCCTTGAAGAGACAGAGTATTCTGTTCCCGCTTGTGGCTGGGTTCTCTTCTTCGCCGTCTGTAACGGAACTGAGCGCGCCCACGTCGTCAATGTACGGGGCGATGATTTCGAACAGGCATGGTCGAACGGCATGCAGCGGCTCCGTTTCTGGCTCAAGCGGCAGAAAACCCCGCCTCGCTGGCTTCGTGTAGACGCGGTTTCTGAAATCCGGGAGCTCTCTTGGCTCGAGCTGAAAGACACGTTTGCAAAGACCAAGACCAATTATTTCAAGTGGGGGATCGGTTGGGACAAGGAGCTGAGAATCGCAGTCCTTGAGCAGGAATTGAGCGGTACGAGTTCTTTGTACACCGGGGACATTAGGGCCTGCACACCGCATCAGCGTAATTTGCACCGACTGTTGAACCGCCGATTCGGTGTCGATCGTGGATGGCCCAAGTCAGACAGCGACCCGATGTGGGTCTTTCGAACGCGTGCCGTGTTCGCCAATGGGCACGAGACTCTGGCTCTCGAACATGAAGGCAATATGGCGGGTGTGCGAAGGATCGAAACGCTGGATGTCGGACTAGTACGCGAGGTGGTGCGCCGGAGTAGTGCTTATCTTGCCCGCCAGGTGAGGCCGGATGGCCGGTGGCACTACGGTTGGGCTCCGGCCTTCGATAAGCCGCTCCCGTCCTACAATTCGCTGCGGCACGCGAGTTCAGCTTACGCGCTCCTTGAAGGCTGGGAGCTGACGAAGGAACCGAAGCACCTGGCGGCTGCTGAGCGGGCACTGGAGTACCTCTGCCGCGAATTGATCCACGATGTGCGGCTTCCAAACGGCAACGAAGTCTCCTACCTCGTGGATGTTGGCAACGAAATCAAGCTGGGTGGCAACGCGGTCAGTCTTCTGGCCCTCGCCAAGCACGCCAAGCTGACCGGTGATACCAGTCGCTACTCCCTGATGGAAAACCTCGCCCTCGGTCTGCTGGCCATGCAGGACCCGGCGACCGGAAGCTTCGTTCACGTACTCGAATACCCCTCGCTTGCGCTCAAGGAAACGACCAGGACGATTTACTACGACGGCGAAGCCGCCTTCGGGCTCTTGCGGCTCTATGAGCTGACGGGTGATCCACGATGGCTACAGGCCGTGCATAAGGCGATGGACCATTTCATAGCCTCTGAGCATTGGAGAGCGCACGACCACTGGCTTGGCTACTGCATCACCGAATTCACGCAGCATGTGCCTGAAGAAAAGTATTTTCTGTTCGGTATTCAGAATGTACGCGAGCACCTCGACTTCGTTCTGACGCGGCTGACCACCTACCCCACGCTGCTGGAATTGATGATGGCGGCTGAGAAGATGTTTGCGCGGATGCAGAATGACGGCCGCCTGCGTGAGATCCTTCACGCTGAATTGGATCTTGAAAAATTTGATCGTGCCCTGAATTATCGTGCCCGCTACCTTTTGAACGGGTATTTCTTTCCCGAGTTGGCGATGTTCTTCAAAGCGCCTGCTAAGATCCTGGGTGCGTTTTTCATTCGACATTATGGTTTTCGGGTGCGGATCGATGACGTTCAGCACTATTTGTCGGGTTATGTCTCGTACTGTGACTGGTTGAGCGGGAGGAGAGGATGATCAAGGTTCGGATACAACCAGCCGCGCTCCGTGCGCCTGTGGTCCGCAGGTATCGAGCCTACTTTGAGGATCGCTCCTCTGCGTTTCATTTTTCTGTGGTCGGTGGTCGTGACACCCTGAGACCCGCCTCCCTTGCGGGTTTTTCGGGTGTTGATAGGATCTTGTTTCGTTTCGTGGGGATGCTCCGATGATTCTTGGGGTGCGCGTGACTGGGCATGTGGCGAGCCGCGCCATTGTGGCTGAGGCACGTCGTGCAGGACACATTGTCCGGGGGATCGATCTCAGCAAGTTGTCGGGTGCCGACTGCGATGGTTTGGATGCAATCATTCTCGCCAATGTTGCCGATCCAGATCGAGTAGGTGCGGTGTTGGGCTGGGTTTCGCCGACCTGCCACGTGATCTTTGTCTCCACGTACCTCGCCCTTCCATCCGGGCCTTCATCAATACCCTGGTCCGAGAATGGTTTCGACCCTACAGCAGAGTCGCTTGCTGGAGCTGGAGAGGCCCAGGCCGCTCGCTTGGCGGAGCGTACGCTGATGGTAGCGGGCCGAAACGCAAACTGGACGATTCTCAGGCCCGCGATCGTAGAGGGACCCCACGACCCAGATCCATTTCACACGCGTTGGTTTGTCGAGCGGGCGGTGTCATCCGAGCCCATCTGTCTGCCGTATGAAGATGAACAACCCTACCGTCACGTTTCTACGCGGGATCTCGGTCGAGCCATCTTGGCAGTATTGGGTATGCCAGAGGCGTTTGGGAAAGTTCTGCATGTCTGTTCCGACGGCATTCTGACGCCCTCGCTTCATGCGCTGGCTGTAGCAGACGCTCTTGGCTCGTCGGGGGCGATCGAATATATCGCTGTTTCGGCATGGGACCGAGCCGGATTGCGTCGACCTATGGCTGGTCGCAATGGATCAGCGTTGCTGGCACCATCGTCTACTTTGGTAGACCTTGGGTGGGCACCAACACCGCCCATGCGATTCATCAGGAACTTGGTCCGGGAATTGCAGGAACAGCCGAGGCGCCTCAATCCGGAGATCCGAAGCGCTGAGCTTTCGCTTGTGGCTTCAGGGAGATCGGCGTCGGTAGGGAGATCGGCGTCGGTGTCAAGAGCCGGCAGCGTGGCGGGCTGGGTGCTCAGGTCAGCTGGGGAATCTGGACAGGGAATGGTCGCTGCGCCGCACGCGAGAGCACCGAAACCATGGAAAACGCTGGCGGTCGGCGTGGGGCAGGATGTTCAGCGAAGAGCGGCGCAGTTGAACGCTCTCGGAATTCGGCGGGCATTGGTTGCGCCAATGCTGGTTGAGGTCTCTCCGACGGAGGGGCGGCAACGGCGGAAACTTGTCTACGGCGAGCTGTCAATGGAGTCACTTGACGAGACCACGGCGGCGCTGGATATCCCTAACAGCTTAGGTTACGCGGCCTTGCTTGTCTTTCCGCTCGGCATGCTCCTTGCGTCATGGCCCAAAGAGCTTCCGGAAGGCGAGGTTTGGGTTCTCGGGCGGGGTGTGGAAGCATGGCTTGCTGCGACACTGGCAGGCGCAAGTGAGAAAACCGTGAGGTTGCTCGGGTTGGCAAGGGAGCGCCCGACGGGCGACGGTTTGCCAGAGATCGAGCCGCTGGAGGCGCGACGTGACGAAGCCCCTGCGCTCATCCTGAATGTCTCTGGCGGGTCGATCAAGGATGAGCAGGTGGGCGGTAAACTGCAACGAAAGGGTATCCTGGTGTCCCCGGATCTTCATGGTGCACCGTTGGGCTATCAATGTTCCATAAGGCCACTGGTGAGCCAGCCGGATCGGGACACGTTGCTGCGTGCCCTTGATCTGATAACCGACTGGAACGTGCAGGACCGGCATCCCAATTGTTTTTTTCAGCTTTCCCGTGAGGACTTGGCGGCGGCATTTATTGCGCCCGCTTTTCAGCTCCCGGTTCTTTCAGAGGGGTCTCTGGGATGAGGGTTCTCGTGCTTGGCGGCAACCGATTTATTGGGGCCGAGCTGCTTGCACTCTTGCTGGCGCAGACGCATGAAATCACGGTTCTGGCGCTTGATCCACCATCTGCTGACATGGCAAGATCCGTCCGCTTCGTCCAGGCAAACCGCCGTGCTCTGGACGGGCTAAGGAGTTACTTCGCGGACCAGAGCTTTGACGCGGTTTTCGATAATATTGCGTTTCAGCCCGAAGATGTCGAGAGCCTGATCGACTTGCTCGGCGATCGTTGCGGCCGGTATGTTTTGACAGGGTCCGTCGACATCTATCCTCAAGCCGTTCCACGGCAATGGCGTCCCGAAGATGGTCCGCTCGAACCGTTTACTCTTGATGGTGCTCCATCCGCAGAGCGCTACCTGCGTGGAAAGCGGGGCTGCGAACGAGTGCTTCAAGCTTCCGGCATACCGTTCAGTGTGGTCCGTCCTGCCATTGTGACCGGCCCGAAAGATCCGATCGCACCGCGCCCCCGGTATTGGGCACTGGGCCAAGCGGGTGCGGGGCGCTCGCTGCACCTGCCTGCGCGCGTTATCGATGGGCAGCCCATACTCTTGCCGCAGAGGGACCGGCGTGTCTTCCAGCTTGCCTGGGTGCAGGATGTGGCGCGGGCTCTTTATCTCGCAGCGTTTCACCCACAGGCGGCGGGGAGGTCATTCAACGTTGCCGGCGATGAACTCTGGACACACGAACGGCTCGTCCGTGCTCTATGCGAAGCGGCGGGAAAGACTCCCCGGATTGCGCGCGTGTCCGATGAGGATCTCGTCACCGTCGGTCTAGGTGGATACGATGCCCCGTACGGGCGAGGGCCGCGTTGTTCACTCGCGTCCAGCGAAAGCCTCAAGGCGCTTGGTTGGCGGCCGACGCCCCCCCGGGTGTGGTTGCCCCAGCTTCTGGACGCTGTTCGTATGACCGAGGTGCGCCCTTACTATCACCTCCGATCCCAAGAGCTAGCGCTTGCCCGGCGGCTCCGTCCGATGGGGACCCGAGATGGCGAGGTCACCATGGCTTCGGGTTCCTGTGGCAACGCTGTTCGCAGAAGCCCTGTGCGACCGACAACGGGCCTCCATCCCGCTGATAATTACCGCCAACTGGACGGAATGTCTCTTTCGACGATTGGGATCGGGACTCATCGAGGTGACGCGGACGAGTTTACTGATGCTCAGTATCTTGAATCTCTCGGTGTGGCGCTGGACGGAGGTATCAACGTCATCGATACAGCCATCAATTACCGCGCGATGCGCGCAGAGCGCGTGGTCGGGCGCGCGGTGCAGAGCTATATCGAGCGCGGCGGGGCAAGAGAGTCCGTCTTCGTGACCACGAAGGGGGGGTTCGTCCCCCACGACTCAAGTGACAGCCGGCCTGCCGCGGTCTGGGTGCAGGAAGAGTTGGTGCAACCAGGGTTTCTGGATCCTGCGGATGCCCTGGTCCGGCATTGCCTGCGCAAGGACTGGATCGAAGAGTCCCTCCGGCGAAGTCTGAATAACCTAGGTCTATCACAAGTCGATGCCTATCTACTGCACAACCCGGAGCGGTTTTTCGTGAGGACGGGGGCGGAATTTTGGCGGATACTGACCGAGACGTTTTCGCTTCTCGAAGATAAAGTCGCTGAAGGGCAGTTGCGTTACTATGGCTTGGCACTTTGGGATGCAATCAGGGCCGATCTGAGGAGCCCGTCGCTCCTTCCACTTGCAAAGGCGCTCGAATGCGCGCGACTCGCAGCTGGTGGGGCGCGGCACCATTTCCGGATCTTGGAGATGCCTTTGAACGTCAATGACGCCTCAGCGCTTCGGCGCCGGAACCAGTTGGTTCAAGGTCGGTGGGTCGCAGCCCTTTCATTCGCGTCGGAGCATGACATGTTTGTTCTCGCCAGCGCATCAGTGGCAAGAGCCGGGACCCTAGGGCAGCGTAGCCGCTCAAGGTTGCCGGTGGTTCCTGGTACGGAAGATCCGTACGTGCGTGCTCTGCAGTTCACGAGAAGTGCGCCGGGAGTGGGCTGCGCCCTTGTTGGTATGCGGCGGGTGGAACACGTGCGGAGCGCCCTGAAGCTTTCAACCGTAACACCGGAGTGTAGTGACGCTATCATCGGCCTTCTATAAGTCGGGTTCCGAGGAGCTTCTAGCTTGGCTTGGGCCCAGAAGTGGCTCCCGGAACCGAAGCGCATGCCTGCGGTGTCCTGACCATAGTGGAGGCTGGGTTCGTTTTGCTTGCGATAGAGCAAGCTCCAGTTTTTCTCTGGTCCCGCAATGAGCGTCAGCCAGTCGCAGGAACTGCTCGGGAAGCGGTCAGCAGTGCGCAGAGGAAACCAGGAGTTTTTTAAACCGTTTTTTGCGAAACGGCGGTGTCAGGCCGACATGGGTTCCAGAGTGGCAGTTCCAATAGCCGTATAGGTATCGTGATCGATGCATGTGAACCATGCGAGCCGTGTTTCTTTACGATGGTGACGGTTCCTAGGGCGGGGCTTAGATCGTCATGCAGCCTTGGCGTAGTGCTTGACGGGCTGTCATCAACGACCTCCGGTTTGCCGCCTTGCGGATTGGATCGGTGGGTTCGTGAGCAGTCCCGGTGCTGCGTCGTGTTGATGCTGTGCGGAGATCGTAATCGTGTATAGGAGGGTTTGATGAGCGTGCCGTCCGGTAAGGATATGGTTCAGGCTGCGTTTGCTTGCATTGCCGATAAGAACTATTTCGTTGGCATCTGGTCTCTGATCAATAGCATCTACGCATATCATGGTGACGAATATCCTGTGTATGTTTTCGATCTTGGGCTCTCGAAAGGACAAATTGCAAGCCTGCGCAAGCATCCCGTGGAGATTTTTGTGGTCCAAACGATCGATCCGGGAGCGTATGGTGGGAATGTGCGTAAGCTTTTTTTTGATGTGCGGTGCGGTCTTTTTGGCTATCTGATAGGCAAGGTAAAAGTCGTTTATATGATTGACGCCGATATCGTTCTGACGGGTCGGATGGATGATGTCTTTCAGCTTGCGGAGCAGGGCAGGATTGTCACTAACTTATGGAAATATCCTCCCCTGAACCCCACGGAGTTTGAGTTTGTGGGTGAGGAATTCCGATCATATGGGGATTCGGTTGTGGGCAAGCGAAAGCTTTGGTTTCAGGCAAGTGTATTTTGTTTTGATGTCATAAAACACTGGGACCTTGCATGTCTGTTCGGGCAGGCATCGAGATTTGCCGAGTGGCGCTCCAACGGTGGGTTTCCAGTATTTCTCAAGGGGGGGCATGAGCAGGAAATGCTCAGGCACCTTTGTATTTTGCTAAACAAGGAGCCCTATTTGCATCAATTCGGGGTGGAAGACTGGTCGGATAGTCGCCATGAACGTAGTGTCAGCATTAGGGAGGTTAAAGAGGACGGTACGCTGGTCGTGCGTAGAAGGTCATTGGATAGAGATCAGCGCTTATTGCATAATACCCCGTCTGAGAAGTGGTGGATGTCGGAAGAGGGGGAAAGGAAGCTGGCTGGCGCAGGGGATAAGTTGCGTTGCTTCCAGCACTTTTTCAGCTTGATTAAGGATAAGTAGAATCCAATGGTGTCACCAGAGGTTGCGCGGGGCCGGTAAGGCGGAACAAGGATTGTCGCGGAGCGCTGTAGCAACATATTGCGCGACCGCCTGTCGCGACCTTGTGCTCGAAGTTATCGCTTTAGAGCGCTGCGGGCTGCGGGCTGCGGGCTGCGGGCTGCGGGCTGCGGGCTGCGGGCTGCAGCGATGCCAAACGTGTCCGAAAGAAGAGGAGTGGCAAATGCCAACCGTCGATGCCAACAAGCGGTTGTGGGATGGTGGCTACAATTGGGGTCGTGGAGGGGATGAATGGTCGGACCCTTGGGGCGGCACGGTGCCACAGTGGCGTTTCTTGATCCTTCCGCGGATCCAGTCCTTCCTCCCCGCGGACACGATCCTTGAGATCGCGCCCGGATTCGGCCGGTGGACGAGTTTTCTTTCAGGGTGCTGCAATCGCCTAGAAATGGTCGACCTGAGCGAAGCCTGCATTGCCGCATGCAAGGAGCGGTTCCAGGGTTTGCGCACCATGGGCTATCACGTGAACGACGGGTATTCCCTAGGGATGATTGGAGATCGATCGATTGACTTCGCCTTTTCCTTCGATTCGCTCGTTCATGCGGAGGCCGATGTGCTGGACAGTTATCTGGGCCAGCTCGCGATGAAGCTGAAGCCGGATGGTGTCGGGTTTTTTCATCACTCCGCCATGGGAATTCACCGCGAAGAGCTCGACGCCATCGAGCGGATCCCGAATCAATTGAGAAGCGCAGTCGTTCAGCCTCGGTGGCTGATCCGGAACCACATGCGGGCGCGAAACGTGTCTCCTGCGGTTTTCGAGGAGCTGTGCTCAAAGCACAGTCTCCAGTGTATCGGCCAGGAGGTGGTCAACTGGCGGGAATCGGTTTTGACCGACTGTTTCTCCACATTTACGTTGCGATCGTCTTCCTGGGCACGTGAGAACCGCGTGATTGAGAATCTTGAATTCATGAGGGACGCCGAACGGATCAAGCAGTTGGCTTCTTTGTATATGCATAAGAAAGTGCTTGAGGGCTGAGGGCTGAGGGCTGAGGGCTGAGCGGTGATAATGTGCCGAGTGTGGTGCTGGGTTCTTGATGGGGCTCAACCGGGATTGAGTGCGAATTGCCGCTAGGTGCGTCGCCGAAGAAGGTGGATCGGTCCTAGAAGGAAAAATTTTGGGAAAAGCTAATCCTGCCGTTGCGTATTCCGGACCAACGTGATCTCCTTAAGTAAAAGACCCGCTCTAGCGAGTTTCCGATGGGCACGCCGGTCAAGATCACCGGAATCAGCGGTCAGGTTCGCCGGGGAGCATTACGGATTTATTCCAATGGGGGATGAACCTGCTCGGCGACCCCCGGTCCCGGCGCGCCTGCGGCGCGTTCGCGAGCAAGCTCGCTCCTACGCGGTCCAAGGCAGCGCTAATCGGTCTGCTTGGATGAGCCAGAACAATTCCGTAATGCTCCCGTTCGCTGGAATGCGCGCCACGGGAGCCAGGAAAGGTGATGGCGCGGTCCGCAGCCTATAACCGAAGGGCTCGATCGTCGTCATAACGAGTCTCCTTTATCGGTGCCCTTCTCGGTAGGGAAGGATTCGAGCAAACGCGAGGACCCAGGATGTCGATGCGGGGCGCAGTCGTCAAAATGGGCCGCTACGCATATTCGTGGCGGACCTGGGGGCGTCAGTAATGATCGGATGTGTGTCAAAATACCCACTGAACCGGTCGGATTTGTCGCAAGAATGTCGCGCTGTGCATTGACGGTAGCCATAGCCAGCATCTAGATTAGGTATTTATGGATCGCGTGTGTCGCTTCCGTCAGGCTTTCGGCTTGGTTAGCGGGTTTGTCCGGCATGGAGGGAGAGCCGGTGGTCTCGGGAAAGTGACGAATTTTGTCACTCGGGTGATGCGATCCGACAGGCTTCGGGCGTCCAAGAACATGAAGACGGTCCACGCCGCCCTGGTACGCGATGTGCTTGCCGCGGATAAGGTGCGGGTTGTTGGAGGTCGAACCGGGGCCACAGGTGCGTTTGGTGGTTGCTGGCCCGCGTGTGCTGCACTGTGGCTGTAGGCCGCCGGCGCAGCTGGTGGGGGTCGGTCTGCGGTCAATGCGAATGATCAAAAAGGTGGGTTGACGACATGAAGAGTCTAAGGCGCTTTGCATTATCCTTGGCCGTTGCAGCCATGCTGGCGGCAATGGGTACTATGGCCCAGGCCTCGATTCCCGAGCCCTTGCGGGAGGCGATCGTCGAGGCGATCAACACGAACCCGGAGGTGCAGGAGCGCTGGCATGCGTTCCTGGCGGCCGAAGAGGGGCGCAAGGTCGCGCGCGGCCGGTTTTTCCCCGAGGTGGATCTGACGCTGTCAGCCGCTCGACAGTACCAGGAAAGCAGCGATTTCGGGCGTCTCACGCGGGATCCGCTCAGCGCCAGCCTGACGCTGAATCAAATGATCTATGACGGCTTCTTCACCCAGGCGGACGTGGCGCGCCTGGGGCACGCGAAGATGGTGCGCTATTACGAGCTGCTGGAGGCGGCGGAGCAAGCGGCGCTGGAGGCGATTCGTGCCTATGCGGACGTGGAACGCTACCGCGAGCTGGTCTTCCTGGCCGAGCAGAACTACCAGGCGCATCGGGATCTTTACGACCAGGTCGAGGAGTTGGTCCGCACGGGCGTGGGGCGCCGGGTGGATCTGGAACAGGCGACCGGGCGTCTGGCTCTGGCGGAGTCGAATCTGCTCACCGAGATCGCGAACCTGCACGACGTGACCGCGCGTTTCTTGCGTATCGTGGGGCATACTCCGCCCGACGACTACATCGACATGATCGGTGTATTGCCGGCGGATCACATTCCGGAAACGGTTGATGAGGCCTTGGTCGACGCGCTTGCGGCGAATCCTGCGCTGTTCGCGTCGGTGGAAAACATCCTGTCGGCGCAGGAGCAGGTCCGGGTTGGGCGGTCATACTATCATCCGCGGCTGGACTTTCGGGTTCAGGCGAGCCGCGACAATGCCCTGAACAACTTTTTTACGGATAGCGGCGAGGAGTGGGTGACCGATACGGTGATCGGCCTTGTGCTGACCTTCAATCTGTTCCGCGGCTTGGCCGATCAGGCGCGAATCGGCCAGTTCGTCGAAGAGGCCAACGTCGCGAAGGACAAGCGGGAAACCGTGTGCCGCAACATCCGTCAGACGGTGGCGATTGCTTTCAACGATATCGAGGTGCTCGATGAGCGTCTCGTGTATCTGGATCAGCACCAGCTGTCCAGCGACCGCGTGCGGACCGCCTATATGCAGCAGTTCACGATTGGCCAGCGGACGCTGCTGGATCTGCTGGATACGGAGAACGAGTACTTCGAAGCGCGCCGGGCGTTCGTCGATGGCCAGTTCGATCGCGAGATTGCGGTGGCGGAAACCCTTACCGGTCTCGGGCGCCTGCTGCCAGCACTCGAGCTCGTGCGGGACGACATGCCGGACGTGGGTGACCCGCCGGTGATCGATCCTGAAGAAATCTGTCCGCCAGTGGCCCCGACCGCTGTCGATGTGCCCCGGAACAGCCTGTTCCGTTGAGGTAAGCGCTCTCCCGCCGCCCCCCTGTGGCAAGGGGGCGGCTAGTATTCCTGGCGCTCGGGTGGGTGGGGCATTCTGGTACGGCTGCTACCCGAGCCCCTGCTCCGCCCCGTTGCCATAGGCCGTCACGCGGTTGCGCCCTGCCTTCTTGCTCATGTACATCGCCTGGTCGGCGCGGGAGATCAGTTCCTGGATGTCTCCGGCGGCCTCTGGATAGCTGGCGAAGCCGATGCTGATCGTGGTGTTCACCCGCTTGCCGTCGGCATCGAAGGTCATGTGCTCGATCGCCTTGCGAATCCGTTCGGCGACCTCGTAGGCGGGGGCCTTGCCGGTGTTGGGGAGTAGCACGATGAATTCATCGCCCCCGTAGCGCGCGATCAGGTCGGAGCCACGCAGCGTGTGCTTCAGGGTCTCCACCATGCGGATGATGAGCAGGTTCCCGACCTCATGCCCCAGTTCGTCGTTGATGCCCTTGAGGTTGTCGGTGTCGATCATCATCACGGTGAGTTCGGTATTCTCCCGAGTCGCCCGGATTCTCTCGCGCTCCATCGCGGCATAGAAGGCCCGCATGTTCGGAAGACCGGTCATGTCGTCGGTTTCGGAGAGATGCTGAAGGAACCGGCGGGCAAAGTTCATATCGGCCGCCAGCAGGGCCGTGAGGTAGGCCACCAGCACGAACGGCGCGAAGTTGAACATCAGGGAACTGAAGGTCTCGTAGGTATAGAACGCATCACCCAGCAGCGAGTGCGATGCGTGCAGGTAGAGCAGCGTGATCAGCGCGACCAGCGCGAGCGCCATGTACTTGCCGAGTGTGAGCGCGGAGAACACGATCGGGAGCAGGTACAGGTTCACCAGCGGGCTGTCGGACTTGCCGGTATGCCAGATCACGAACGCGGTCAGGGCGATCATGCCCAGAGTTTCGACGGTCAGCTTCCAGCGTGCTTCGGTCGTGAACAGGTTGAGGTAGCGGAATCCGATGATCAGCAGCGCAAAGGCGCCACACGCGATCGAAATCGCCAGCGCGTTGATATCTACCCCGGGGATCACGAGGTAGACCAGGATCAGGATCAGCAGCAACCACTCGATTTCGGCGAGCGTGCGGTTGAACCCCTTCAGTTCGATCTCTTCGGGTTGAACCGCCGCGGATCCGCCCTGAGCCGCCGCTGTCTGCTTCCTCTTATTCCATCCCATCTCTGTCGTCGCCATCGCGCTGGTTGTCCTTCGGACGCGGTCGGGCCAGCCGACTGCGCAAGTGCGGTCCCTGACCTGGCGCGACGGCCCCTCGTCGGAAATCCTCCCTTTTCCGTTTCCTAAGGTGCCTGGCCGACGAGGGACAGGTTCCGGGCATTCTGCGTGGGCTGAGTCTATACCAAAAACGGAGCAGCCCGCAGGGCCGGCAGTGAGCCGCGAGCGCATCGCAAGCGCGTGCCTTGAGCCTGCCCGTGGGCGGCAGGCACCGCGATGCGGCCACCGCGGTTGACGCTTGCCGTAGCGGCCACTAACTTCTATGGCCTATGTGGCCACCCCCGATGATGAAAGAGGCGTAGGCGTAGGGCGGAAGAGGCCGAAGGCCGTCATCCGCCAGCTGGCGCCGGGGTTGCCGCAGGCGCCAAGCAGGCGCGAACGCCGAGCGGCGGATGACGCTGCGCTATTCCGCCCTACGGGTCGCCCGGGACACGAGACAGGCCGTGACTTTCACGCTAAATTGTGGGCGGGCGGGGTACCGCGGTCGTGCGCATTCGGCCCGGCGGAGTTGCCCCGGCCGCGAGGGGCTTGCCAGTGCGAGTCGCCACTGGGCCATTGCCGGTCGAGCGGGCGAAATCCGGCACGGAGTTCTCCCGGCGCCGTATCCATGATGCTTACCACCAGGAGAAAAGGGATGATGCAGCGAACGATGCGAATGAGCCGGAATGTCTTCGTCGCAACCGCGGCGGTACTCGCGCTTGGGCTGCCTGCGAGCGGCGTTGCGTTCGACGAAGGGGCCGAGGCCACCATCGACTACCGGCAGGGCGTGATGCGGGCCATCGGCGGCAACGTCGCCTCCACCGCGGCGATCGTGGTCGACGGGGCGGATTACCGCGACAATCTGGAGATGCACACCCGCTATCTGGTCGACGCGACCCGCGACATTCCGGGACTGTTTCCCGAGGGCTCGGACTTCGGCGAGACCGACGCGCTGGCTGCGGTCTGGGAAGAGCCCGAGAAGTTTGCCGAGCGCTCACGCGAGACGCACGAAGCGGCGGTGGCGCTGCACGAAGCCGTGGAGCGGGGCGATGACGCCGCGATCGGGCAGGGCTTCCGGGCCCTGGGGCAGTCCTGCCGGTCCTGTCACGAAGACTTCCGCCACCGCGACTGATTCCCTGGGCGTGGCAAGATCGACCCGGTTGGTGCGGGGGCGTTCGCTGCTCGCGGCGGCGCTCCTGCCGCCACTGCTGGCGTTTTCGGGCCTGGGTCCGGCGAGCCAGACGGCAAGCGGCAGCGAAGCCGACCCGGTACGTCAGGGCGAGTACCTGCTCAGGGCGGCCGGCTGCGTGTCCTGCCATACCGAAAAGCGGGACGACGCGCCGTTTCTCGCAGGCGGGCGGCCCATCGCGAGCCCGTTCGGCACCTTTTACGGGCCGAATATCACGCCCGACTCCGAGACCGGAATCGGCGGCTGGACCGAGGCCGACTTCGAACGCGCGCTGCGTCATGGGCGGAGCCCGTCGGGTCGGCATTACTACCCGGCGTTTCCGTACACATCCTACACCCGCATGCGCCGTGACGACGTGGCCGCCCTCTGGGCGTATCTGCAGACGGTGGAGCCGGTGCACCAGGAGAACCGGCAGCACGATCTGGCCTGGTACGTGCGGGCGCGCCCGGCGTTGGCCGTTTGGAAGTTCCTGCATTTCCGGGCAGGCGAGTTCACGCCTGATTCGGCCGCTTCGGACGAGTGGAATCGGGGCGCCTACCTGTCCCGCGCGCTCGCGCATTGTGCCGAATGCCACTCCCCGAGGACGCGAACCGGCGGCCTGGATCCGGACCGGCGCTATGCGGGTGCACGCCTGGCGGATGGCGACGCGGCGCCCAACATCACCCCCGACCGGGAGACCGGGATCGGCCGCTGGCGGCCCTCGCACATCGTGCGCTACCTCGATCTCGGCATGGATCCCGACGGGGATTTCGCCGGAGGGTCGATGGGGGACGTGATCGGCGAAGGAACCAGCCATCTGACTGTGGAAGACCGCCGTGCACTGGCCGTCTATCTGCAGTCGCTCGAGCCGATTCGCCACCGGGTGCCGCCCGCCGAGTGACGCAGGCAGGCGGCCTGCCGGAGCGACGGTGGGCTGCCGCCCGCATGCTGCCCGCAGGGCTCGTCAATTCCCGCGCGGCCGGTTGTCATCCCCGGTCCGGCTGCCTGGTTCGGCTTCGGGTGGCAACGCCCCGCTCTCATGCAGATCCGCTGGCTGGGACTCCCCGTCTGCGGTCTGCGCGTCGGCGGATTCGTCTTCCTCGGGCGGCTCCTGCTGTCTCCGCCACGGGGCCGGATCCAGCCGGTACATCATCAGCGCGCAGAGGATGCCCGACAGCGCCCCGAACAGATGGTATTCGAAGGACACGCCGGGTTCCTGCGGAAAGATGCCGGCCGCCATGCCGCCGAACACCAGGAAGACCACCAGTGCGAGCGCGATGGCCATCGGGTCGCGCCGCAGAAAACCGATCACGACGATGAAGAACATCAGCCCGTGGGTCAGGCCGCTGATGCCGATGTGGAAGCTCTCGCGAGCGAACAGCCAGACTCCGATGCCGCTGAACAGCCAGATCAGCGGGACGGCGAGCCGGGTCGCCCGCGGATAGCCGAACGTGGCCAGCGCGCCAAGGCCCAGCAGCGCGGGGGTATTGGCCATCAGGTGCATCCAGGATTCGTGGATCAACGGGGCGGTCAGGATCCCGGTGAGCGTCGCCGGGTCGCGGGGGAACACGCCGAGTCGTATCCAGTTCGCGCTCATCGCCGCCTGGATACCGGCGATCGTCCAGAGCACGGCGACCCCGAGCAGCGGCCACAGCAATGCGCGCCGGAAGCGGGTTCTTGGCGGGTCCGGCTCACGTTCCGGCGCTTTGGCAGGCCGATCACTCATTGCCGGCAACATACGGTGTAGTGCCGGCCGGCGGCAAGAAAGCCCGGTGCCCCGCGCTGGCGCATCGCCGGCGGGATGGACCTGGCAGCGAAAGGCGCCTGACAGTCATGGCCAGCGGCTACCCCCCGATGATGAAAGAGGCGTAGGGCGGAAAAGGCCGAAGGCCGTCATCCGCCATCCGGCGCCTGGGTCGCCGCGGGCGCCGGGGAGGCGCGAACGCCGTACGGCGGATGACGCTGCGCTATTCCGCCCTACGGGTCGCCCGGGACACGAGACAGGCCGTGACTTTCACGTTAACGTTGGGTCATCGCGAACGATGACTGGAGCGTCCGGATGAACTGGCCTGTGGTAACCGTGAGCGCGCTGGCGTTGCTGCTCGTTGCCTGTGGAGGCGGCGGCGACGGCGACGCACCATCCGGGTTCACGCTGTCGGGCGTGATCAAGGCGGATGCGTTGAACCGGGTCGATTCCGATACCAACGATCCGGAAACCCCGATGATCCGCAACAATACCGCCGGCGAGGCACAGCAGGTGCCGGCGCCGGCGTTGATCGGCGGCTTCGTGGCGGCTCCCTTTACGGCTACCCGGTTTGGTCCCGCGGGCGACGAGTGGGATATCTACCAGGTCGACCTGCAGGCCGGTCAGCCCATCGTGCTGGAGTTTCCCGACGCCACCGTCGCCGATCTCGATCTCTATCTCTCCGATCGCAGCGGCACGATCGTCGATGCTTCGCTAGGAGTCGGTTCCCGGCAGTCGCTGGTGGTTCCACGCGATGACCGCTACTTCGTCGCCGTCCATGCCTATGCCGGTCGCTCCAACTATTCCCTGCGGCTCGATGCCGTGTCTGCGCTGACGCAGGCATCCGTGCCGCGCGGGCCGCGACTCTCCGACCGGTTCGCGCCCGGCGAGATGATTGTGAGGCTCGGCGCCGACGCCGGCAGAGGTCCGGTGCAGCCGAAGATCGAAGCGCAATCCGTCGGTCTGAAGACCGTGGCCGGCGCTCCCGACCGCGAACAGTTGTGGCGCATCCCCGCCGGGCAGGCGGAACAGGTGCTCGGCATCCTGGGTGAGCGCAGCCCCGCGGTGAATGCCCTGCATTTTTCCGACCCCGAGGATCTCGAGCGCTACCAGACACTGATCGCACTCAAGGAACTCGAACGGCGGCCCGGAGTTGCCTCGGTTTCGCCCAACTACCGGCTGCAACCGCAACGACTGCCGAACGATCCGCTGCAGGGGCTGCAGTGGTACCACCGGAACATCGATCTTCCGGGCGCCTGGGACGTGTCGACCGGGCAGGCGCCCGATGCGGAGATGATCATCGCGGTGATCGACACCGGCGTCTTTCTCGATCACGAGGACTTGCGCGACCGGCTGGTTCCCGGCTTCGATTTCATTTCGAACCCGGATGTGGCCCGGGACGGCGACGGGATCGATCCCAACCCCGACGATCCCGGCGATTCGTCGCAGCCGGGTCAGAGCTCCTGGCACGGAACCCATGTCGCCGGCGCCGCCGCGGCTGCCACCGACAACGCGATCGGAATCGCCGGTGTGTCCTGGGGTGCCCGCATCATGCCGGTACGCACGGTGGGCAAGGGCGGCGGCCTGCTGTACGACACGCTGCAGGGGATTCGCTTTGCGGCCGGGCTGCCGAACGACTCGGGCACCGTGCCCGCGCGCTCGGCCGATGTGATCAATATCAGCCTGGGGGGCGGGGCGTTTGCCCAGGCGCAGGCCGATCTCTACCAGCAGATCCGTGATCTGGGAATCTTCGTTGTCGCAGCTGCCGGGAACAGTGCCGGGTCGGTAGGCTTTCCAGCCGCCTACGACGCGGTGTTCGCGGTAGGGGCGACCGACGCACTGAATCAGCGCGCGCCGTACAGCAGTTTCGGGGATGGGCTGGACTTGGTGGCGCCGGGGGGCGACATGCGGGTCGATCGAACTGGTGACGGCTACGGTGACGGCATCCTCAGCACGGTCGCCGATGATACGACCGGAAGCCGCCGCAGCGCGTATGCGTTCTACCAGGGCACGTCGATGGCCACCGCAGTCGCCTCCGGAGTCGTCGCGCTCGCGCGCTCGACCGAACCGGGCCTTACGCCCGACGCGTTCGACTTCCTGCTGCGCTCCGGAGCGCTCACCGACGACCTCGGTCAAGCCGGTTGGGATCCGGAAACCGGATGGGGGTTGATCAATGCGCGCCGCGTTCTGGGCGCGGTGCGCGAGTGGGCCGGAGGCGAGCCGTTGCCGCCGTTGTTGTCGGTCACGCCGGAGCGCCTGGAGTTCGGGTTCACCGAGTCCGCGCTGGCTTTCTCGCTGCGCAATTCCGGAGGGGGTACGCTGCGGATCGGTGAGGTGACCGCCGACGCTCCCTGGCTTTCCGTAACGCCCGAGGCGATCGATCGCGATGGCCTGGGCGGGTATCGGGCGCAGGTCTCACGCGAAGGCTTGCAACCGGGCGACCACCGAACCTCGATCCGGGTGGCGCTCGAGGGTGGGGGCGAGCGTTCGATCCCGGTGAGCGTGCGGGTGGCGGCTCCGGAACTGGCGGAGGACAGCGTGGGCAGGGTCTATGTACTTCTGGTAGATGCCTCCGGGAACACCGTCGCCGAGGTGGGCGTGAACCCGGACGCGGGCTTATACCATTTCCGGTTCGAGAACGTGCCTCCGGGCGACTACCGGGTCGTCGCGGGTACCGACATGGACGACGATCGCCAGATCTGCGACCCGGGGGAGGCCTGTGGGGCCTATCCCACGCTGACGTTGTTCGAACTTCTGCGTGTCGACCGCGACCTGGCTGGGCTCGATTTCTCCGTCGGCTTCCGCGCTGGGCGACCGGGGCTCAGTGGCCTTGGGGCCGATGGCGCGGAGGCGGAGCCTGGCGTTCCCAGGATTAGCGGGGGGCGATCGGAGCCGGGCGTCGCGCGGCCCTGATGCAGCCGAGGCCCGGCAGCGGGCGGAATCGCCCGGGAAAGCTTGTGCGGGTTCCCGAGTCGCCGGTTACCGTTCATAATTCCAGGGTAATGGGCTTGCCGTGTCCGTTCCGGCTATAATCCCGGTAGGAGTGACTTGGGGCTGCATGCGCGCCCCGTGATGCTGAGGCTCGAGTAGCCTGCCGGTCCCCTGTAAACCGAGCTCCGCCCCCCAGCCAAGCGCCAAGCGCCGACCGCGAGATCGTGCGGAATCCGCCTGCCCGCGGATTCCCCCGTCGCGCTCATGATGAAACCCAAGGAGACAACACCGTAATGAATGAACCTCAAGCCGTCTCGCCGCGCCGCCGCCTGCAGGAACTGCTGGCGATCCCGGACAGCAAGCGGACCGAGGCCGAATGGGACGAACTGAACGAACTCGAGATCTCGCTGGCGGCCGTGAACCAGCTCTCCGGCGGTGGCGATCGGCATCCGCGGACCAATGGCGGTTCCCCGGGCGGGGAGGGTCGGTCCGGACGGAACTCCAAGGGCCGCAAACCGCAGATGCGTTCCCAGAAGCGCCCGCCTCGGGCTGTAGAGTCCTGAGCCCTTCGCCCCGGCAGGGCGTCCGGTAGATTTCGTACCCGCCCGCTTCATCAAGTCTGCCGGCACTGCCTGCAGATCCAGCGTCTGCGGCACGACGGGAGCAACGCGCTTTTTTCCGCTGCCGGGATTTGCCGCGACGGCCGAATCCCGAAGGGACCTGCTTCCTGGTCAACCGGCCGTGAACCGAATGACACCCTTGGAGCCACGGTCTCCGCTGGCGCCTGGTCCCCTGTCGCCGTGAACCGGCCCTGCCGGCTGCGGTGGTGTCGGCCTGCCTGACCATCCCGACTGCCGCCCCGGTCTGGTATCGTCCCCGGTGTTTTCCCATGGAGACTGCAAATGGCGGATGCGGGGTCTCTGGTGCCCGGCTTCATGGTGGTGCACGGCAACCGCATGCACGACCTGCGCGCGCTGGCCGTCGAATGGCTGCGTCGCTACCCGCTGTCGCCGCTGGAAAACGAGGTCATACTCGTCCAGAGCAACGGCATCGCCCAGTGGCTGAAGCTGGCCCTGGCCCGCGACCCCGGGCAGGATGACGGCGGCTGCGGCATCGCGGCCGCGCTGGACGTGCAGCTGCCGGCACGTTTCCTGTGGTCCGCCTACCGGGCGGTGCTCGGCGCCGACGCATTGCCCGACGAGTCACCGCTTGCGAAGTCGCCGCTCGCCTGGCGCCTGATGCGCCTGCTTCCGGAATGCCTCGAGGCGCCCCAGTTCGCTTCGCTCGCGCGTTTCCTTGGTGACGACCCCGACCTGCGCAAGCGCTGGCAGCTCGCGGGGCGCCTCGCCGATCTGTTCGACCAGTACCAGGTCTACCGTGCCGACTGGCTCGACGACTGGGCCGAGCGGCGGGATGTGTTGCGCGATGCGCACGGGGCGCCGCGCCCGCTGCCGGACGGGCAGTGCTGGCAGGCGGCGCTGTGGCGCGCAGTGCTCGACGACCTCGAGCCCGGGCAGCGGGAGCAGAGTCGGGCCGCGGTGCATCGGCGCTTCATGGCGCGAATCCCCGGGCTCGACCAGCGGCCGCCCGGGCTGCCACGGCGGGTCATCGTGTTCGGCATCTCGTCGTTGCCTGCCCAGGCGCTCGAGGCGCTCGAGGCGCTCGGGCGTCTGTGTCAGGTGTTGCTCTGCGTCCACAATCCCTGCGAGCACTACTGGGCCGACATCGTCGCGGACCGGGATCTATTGCGCGCGCAGCGCCAGCGCCAGGCCCGCAAGCCGGGCATGCCGGAGGATCTCGGCGACGCCGACCTGCATCAGCACGCGCACCCGCTGCTGGCAGCCTGGGGCAAGCAGGGGCGCGACTACATCCGCCTGCTCGATCTGCACGACGATCCGCAGCGCTACGGTCATCTGCTCGAGGCGCTGCGCTGGCAGCGGATCGACCTGTTCGAATCCCATGGCGGCACGACGCTCCTGAACCAGCTGCAGGACGACATCCGCGAACTTCGGCCGCTGCACGAGACGCGCGCGCACTGGCCGGCGGTGAACCCGGCCCTGGATCAGTCGCTGCGCTTTCATGTCGCGCACAGCCCCCAGCGCGAGGTGGAAGTCCTCCACGATCAACTGCTCGACCGCTTCCAGCGCGACCCGACACTGCGGCCGCGCGACGTGATCGTGATGGTTCCGGATGTCGAGGCTTACGCGCCGCAGGTGCAGGCGGTGTTCGGGCAGGTCGAACCCGACGATCCGCGCTATCTTCCATTCGCGCTGTCGGATCGCAGCCGGCGCGGCCGCGAGCCCCTGCTGGTGGCCCTCGAGCAGCTGCTCGCCCTGCCCGAATCGCGCCTCGCGGTCAGCGATCTGCTGGATCTGCTCGAGGTGCCGGCGTTGCGCCGGCGTTTCGGGATCCGCGACGACGGGCTGCAGCGGCTGCACGCCTGGATCGAGGGTGCCGGCATCCGCTGGGGGCTCGATGCCGCGCAGCGCGCGAGCCTCGGTCTGCCCGACGGCCTGGAGCAGAACACCTGGCAATTCGGACTGCGCCGCATGCTGCTCGGCTACGCGGTCGGCGGGCCGGGCTCGGATCCGGGCGCCTGGAACGGCATCGAGCCCTACGACGAGGTCGGAGGGCTCGATGCCGCGCTGGTCGGCCAGCTCGACGCGCTGCTTGCGGCACTCGGCCGCTGGTGGTCGCGGCTGGGTCGGGATGCGTCGCCCTCGCAATGGGCCGAACGCCTGCGCGAGCTGCTGCGCGATTTCTTCGAACCCGAGGAGGAGCGCGAGCAATGGTTGCTGACCCGGCTCGACGACGCGCTCGAGGACTGGGAGGCGGCCTGCCAACTCGCCCGCACCGACGAGCCCTTGCCGCTGACCGTGGTGCGCGAGAGCTGGCTCGCGACCATCGACGAACCCGGGCTGTCGCAGCGTTTTCTCGGCGGCGCGGTCAACGTCTGCACGCTGATGCCGATGCGCGCGGTGCCATTCCGGATCGTCTGCCTGCTCGGCATGAACGACGGCGAGTACCCGCGCATTCCGACCCCGGCGGATTTCGACCTGATGGCGCGCCATTACCGGCCGGGCGACCGCTCGCGCCGCGAGGACGACCGCTACCTGTTCCTCGAGGCATTATTGTCGGCGCGGGAACAGCTCTACGTCAGCTGGGTCGGCCGCAGCGTGCGCGATGACTCCGAGCGTCCGCCGTCGGTGCTGGTCACGCAACTGCGCGACCACGTCGCGGCGGGCTGGCGCCTGGCAGCGCCGGAGGATTCTGCCGGGGCGGGGGAGCGCAGGGGGCTGCTGGAGGCGCTGACCGTGGAGCATCCGCTGCAGCCGTTCAGCCCGCGGAACTTTCCCGCCGACGGAACGGGGCCGCTGTTCACCTATGCCCGCGAGTGGGAGCCAATGCACCGGTCGGCGCCGGAAGTTGCATCGGATTCGGGGTCCCGCGGGCCGGAATCGGCCGAAACGGGGGGCGCCGCGGCCTTCCCCCCCCTTCCGGAGCGGGATGTCGACGCGCTGTTGACGCCCGAGGATCTCGGCAGGTTTCTGCGCAACCCGGTGCAGCACTTCTTCAACCGGCGTCTCGGCGTGTTCTTCGACGAACAGGCCGCCGCCCCGGAGGACCACGAGCCGTTTTCGCTGGACGGGCTCGGGAAATGGGAGGTGCGCGACCGGCTTGCGGCCGCGGCGCTCGCGCAGCCGGACGAACCCGCTGCCTGGCCGGTACGGATCGACGCGGCGCTGCAGGGGCTGCGCCGCTCCGGCTGGTTCCCGATCGGCGGAATCGGTACGCGTCTGGCCGATGGGCTGCAGAACGAGGTCGGCGATCTGCTCGAGCGCTACCGGCATTGCGCCGCGCGCTTCCCCGGCCGGATCGAGGGATCGCGGCGGCTGGCCTTCGCCGATGCCGGCGTCGCCGTCGAAGGGGAGCTGGCCGGCTTGCGGGCGGATCCGGAGGGGCGGCCGGCGGTGCTGCGTCATCGCGTCGCCAAATTGCGCGGATCGGCTCCCGCCTGGCGCTACGACGCGCTGGCGTTCGCGTGGGTGCAGCACCTGCTGGCCAATGCGACCGGTTTCGGACTGACGACGCTGGTCGTCGGCACCGATGCCGATCTGGAATGGCGCCCGCTGGAACGCGAGGCAGCCGAAACAGCCCTGCGCGGGTTGCTCGATGGCTGGCGCGAAGGCCAGCGGGCACCGCTGCCGGTCGCGTGCCAGACCGCCTGTGCCTGGCTCGAGGCAGAGGCCATGGACAAGGATCCGGCCGATTCGGCCGGAAAGGTCTACGCGGGCAACTGGAATCAGCCCGGAGAGGTCGGACGCAGCCCGTATCACGCCCGGGTCTACCCCACTGCCGAGAGCCTGATCGGGGCGTTGGCGTTTCGGCACTGGGCCGGGGTGCTGTACGGGCCGTTGCTGCAGGCAACCCGAGCGGACGCGGAGGCCGGCGCATGAACCGTCACGGTTCCGGGCCGTCGCGCGCCGAGCAGCCGCCGGAAGGCCGCGGTTTGCCGCCGGGTCCGCCACACGCAGGGGCTGCGGTTGATGCCGGCGTCCTGGAGTTGCAGAACCCCGCCGGTCTGCCGCTGTGGGGCAGCCGGCTGATCGAGGCCAGCGCGGGTACCGGCAAGACCTACACCATCGCCGGGCTGTACCTGCGGCTGGTGCTCGGACACGGCGGCGAGCAGGCGTTCGCGCGGCCGCTGGCGCCGCCGGAGATCCTGGTGGTGACGTTCACCGATGCCGCGACGCGTGAGCTGCGCTCCCGGATCCAGGAGCGGCTGCTGCAGGCCGCGCGCCATTTCCGGGGCGAGGCGGGATGCCCACCCGACGCTTCACTGCAGCGGTTGCTCGACGACTATCTCGATCCGCAGGCCCGCGCCGCCTCTGCGCGCCGGCTCGAGGTCGCGGCGGAGTGGATGGACCAGGCCGCGGTCTCGACGATCCACGGCTGGTGCCACCGCATGCTGCGCGAACACGCGTTCGACAGCGGCAGCCTGTTCGACCAGCGGCTCGAGGCCGACCTCGCCGAGCTGCGCAGCGAAGTCGTGCGCGACTACTGGCGCTGCATGGTCTATCCGCAGCGCTCGCCACGGCTGGAGCTGCTGTGCGCGATCGTGGGTTCGGACCCGGCCGATCTCGAACGGGCGATTGCGCCGTTGCTGGCGCTGGAACCGCCCCGGCCGGTCGCGATCGACGAACTCGAGGCGGCGCTCGACCGGCGTCTCGAAACACTCGATCGGGTCAAACGCCCGTGGCGCGAGGACTTCGACGCGGTCGCAGCGAGCTTTCGCTCGGCGCTGCCGGAGCTGCACGGCGGCAAGTACCGCAACGCGGAAACGCTGCTCGAGAAGATGCGCGCCTGGGCGCAGGATCCCGCGCTGGCACAGCCGGACATCACCGGGGGCGGCACCGAGCGCTTCAGCCTGCAGGGCATGCGCGAGCGGCTGAAGAAGAACCGCAGCCTGCCCGAGCCGCTGCACCCTGCCTTCGAGCGGCTCGACGGCTACGCCGGACTGCCGGACGAGAGCCCCGAGCGGGTATTGCGCCACGCGGCGGCCTGGGTCCGCGACCGGCTCGAACGCGAGCAACGCCGGCGCGCGGTGCTGGGCTTCGACGACCTGCTGACCGGCCTCGACGCGGCGCTTGCCGGGCCCGGTAGCGAGCGCCTCGCGGAGACGATCCGTGCCCAGTTCCCGGTCGCGATGATCGACGAGTTCCAGGACACCGACCCGACGCAGTACCGGATCTTCGACCGGATCTACCGGCTCGAGGAGAACCGGTCCGAGCAGGGCATCTTCCTGATCGGCGACCCCAAGCAGTCGATCTACGGCTTCCGTGGCGCGGACATCCACAGCTACCTGCAGGCGCGCGCGGCGACGCAGGGCCGGCACTACACGCTCGGCACGAACTACCGCGCCACCGACGCGTTCGTGCAGGCCTGCAACCGGCTGTTCGGCCACGGCGAGGCGCAGCCAGCCGGCGCCTTCCTGTTCCGGGATTCCAGTGGTGCCAATCCCGTGCCGTTCCTGCCGGTGCGGGCGCAGGGGCTGGACGAGGTCTTCGAGGTCGGTGCCACGGCGCTGCCGGCGCTGACGCTGGCGTATCTCGACGACGCCGAGGGGATCGGCAAGACCCGATACCTGGAGGATATGGCCGAGAGCTGCGCCACCGCGATGGTCGATCTGCTGCAGGCGGGCCAGTCGGGGCAAGCGGCGTTCCGTGGGGTCCGGGAAGCGCGTCCGGTGCAGCCCGGCGACCTCGCCGTGCTCGTCCGCGACCGCAACGAGGCCGCACAGATCCGCCGCGAGCTGGGGCGGCGCGGCGTGCGCAGCGTCTATCTGTCGGACCGCGACTCGGTGTACGACGCTCCGGAAGCATCCGACCTGCTGCGCTGGCTGCGCGCCTGCGCCGAGCCTGAGTCCGAGCGCTTGCTGCGCGCCGCGCTCGCTACCGCGACGCTGGGGCTGGAGCTGCCCGCGCTCGACCGCCTGAATCACGACGAGGCGCACTGGGAACAACGGGTCCTGCAGTTCCGCGAGTACCGGCGGATCTGGCGCGAGCAGGGCGTGCTGCCGATGCTGCGCCGCCTGCTGCACGACTTCGGCCTGCCCGCAGCGCTGCTGCGGCGCACCGACGGCGAACGCGCGCTGACCAACCTGCTGCACCTGAGCGAGCTGCTGCAAACGGCCTCCGGCGAGCTCGACGGCGAGCAGGCGCTGATCCGCCATCTCGCCCGGCACCTCGACGGCACGGCCGGCGCAGCCGACGAGCAGGTGCTGCGGCTCGAGAGCGACGAGGGGCTGGTGCAGGTCGTGACCATCCACAAGTCCAAGGGTCTGCAGTATCCGCTGGTGTTCCTGCCATTCATCTGCACTTTCCGGGAGCAGGATGGGAAGAACGTTCCGCTGTTCTACCGCGACGCCGACGGCCGGCCCCGGACCAGCTGGCGGCCGGAAGCGGAGCAGGTGGATGCTGCCGACCGCGAGCGCCTGGCCGAGGACCTGCGCCTGCTCTACGTCGCCGTGACCCGCGCGCGGCATGCCTGCTGGCTGGGGATCGGGCCGCTCGCGGTGGGCGGCGGCGCGAGCAAGCTGCACCGCAGCGCTGTTGGCCACCTGCTCTCCGGGGGCGAAGCGATTCCGCCCGGAACGCTGGAAAACTCGTTGCGGCGTCTCGCCGGGGATTGCCGCGACATCGCGGTGACGCCGGCGCCCGAACCGCAGGAGCTGACCTACCGTGTCGCCGCGGCGGGGGCCGCGACCGGCGGCGCGCGCCGGCCGGAACGACCCGCGCGCGAGCACTGGTGGATCGCGAGTTACAGCGCGCTACGCAGCGGCGAGCCGGTGGCCGAAGCCGCGGCCCCGCTCCCAGAGGCCGCCGACACCGCGCTCGAGGAGCGCTTCGCGGAGGCGGCGGACGAGCCCGCTCTGCCGCAGCCCTCCGGAAGTGGCCGGACCGACGCCGGTCCGCACCGCTTCCCGCGTGGCCCCGAGCCCGGCACCTTCCTGCACGGGCTGCTGGAATGGGCGGCGCGGGAGGGTTTCGGCGCAGTCGCGCAGGATCCGGCGCGGCTGCGCGACGTCGTGGCCCGGCGTTGCCGGCGGCGGAACTGGGAACACTGGGTCGATCCGGTCAGCGACTGGCTCGCGCGCTTGCTCGACGCACCGCTCGCGTTGCCCGAGGCCGACCGGCCGGCGCGCCTGCGCGAGCTCGCGGTCTTTCAGCCCGAGCTCGAGTTCTGGTTCGAGACCCATGCGGTGGATGCCACGCGGATCGACGACCGCGTTCGGACCCACATCCTGCCCAGGGCGGTCCGTCCGGGTGTCGCTCCCCTGCGGCTGAACGGGATGCTGAAGGGGTTCATCGATCTGGTGTTCGAGCACGGCGGGCGGTACTACACCCTGGACTACAAATCGAACTGGCTCGGGCCGGACCCGGCGGACTACGCGCCCGGGCGGCTCGCCGCGCGCGTGCTCGAGCACCGCTACGAGCTGCAATACGTGCTCTACACGCTGGCATTGCACCGGCTGCTGCAGTCGCGGCTTCCGGACTACGACTACGATCGGCACGTCGGCGGCGCGGTGACCTGGTTCCTGCGCGGTGTCGACGCGCCCGGAGCCGGCCTGCACCGTGACCGCCCGCCGCGCGCGCTGATCGTGGAACTGGACCGCATGGTGCGCGCGGAACCTCCGCTGCGGCAGGAGGCACCGCGATGACCCGGCCCGAGCCGGCTGCACTTTCCGGGCCTGAACCCTTGCTGCAGCTGCTCGCGCGCTGGGTGGAGCACGGCTGGCTGCGCGCGCTCGACCGTTCGTTCGCGCAGTTCCTGCACGAACAGGTACCCGAGGCACCGCCGCTGCTGCTGCTCGGCGCGGCGCTGGCCAGCCACCAGTTCGGGCGGGGACACGTCTGCCTGGACCTCGCGGCGGCGCTGGCGGACCCGGACCGTGCGCTGTCGCTGCCGCCCGACGGCGAGCCGGATGCCGCGCCGCCGCCGCGGCCGTCGTCGGTGCTTGCGGGCACGACCCCACAGGCGTGGAACGCCGCGCTCGGCGACGACCGGCTGGTCGGGCAGGGCGCCGGAGCGACGCCGCTGGTGCTCGCGGACCAGCGGCTGTACCTGCGCCGGCTTTGGGAATGCGAGCAGCGGATCGCCGAGGCCGTCGGCGAGCGGCTGGGCGATTCCGCCGCGCTGCGTGCGAACCTCGACGCCGATGCGGTGCGGGCCTGGCTCGACCGGCTGTTCGGCGCGAAGCCGGAAGCAGGCGGCACCGACTGGCAGCGCGCGGCCTGCGCGCTTGCCGCCGGCACCCGCTTCGCGGTGATCACCGGGGGCCCCGGAACCGGCAAGACGACGACGGTCGTGCGCCTGCTCGCACTGCTGCAGGCGTTGCATCTCGGCCACGGCGCGCAGGCGCCGCTGCGGATCCGGTTGGCCGCGCCCACCGGCAAGGCGGCGGCGCGGCTGAACCTGTCGGTCGCCGGTGCGGTGCACGCGCTGGCGATGCCCGCGGACGCGCTGGGAGCCCATATCCGCGCCGCGATCCCGACCGAGGTCAGCACCGTGCACCGGCTGCTCGGCAGCCGACCCGACAGCCGCCGCTTCCGGCACCACCCCGGCCATCCGCTGCCGCTCGACGTGCTGGTCGTCGACGAGGCGTCGATGATCGATCTGGAGCTGATGACTGCGGTGTTCCGCGCGCTGCCGGCGCAGGCCCGGCTGATCCTGCTCGGCGACAAGGACCAGCTTGCGTCGGTCGAGGCCGGTGCCGTGCTCGGCGAGATCTGTGCCCGTGCCGAAGCGGGTCACTACACGCTTGATACCGCGGCCTGGCTCGAGCGCGTCAGCGGCGAGGCGGTGCCGGAGGGGATGCGCGATCCGGGGGGCGAGCGCCTCGATCAGCAGGTGGTGATGCTGCGGCGCAGCTACCGCTTCGGGGAGCAGAGCGCGATTGGACGGCTGGCCCGCGCCGTGAACGGCAGTGACGCCGACGCCGCGCGCCGCATCACCGCATCGGGGCCGCTGCCCGATGTCGCGCGGATCGTGTTGCGCGGCGCGCCGGATACGGTGCTCGAGCGTCATGTGCTCGAGGGGGGCGGGCCGTCGTTCGCGACCGGTACGGATCGTGCCCGGCCGTCCGGTCATGCCGCCTACCTGCGGCGGATGCACGAGGCCCATCCCGGCGCGGCGGCGACGCCCGACGCGCTCGACCACTGGGCGCGGGACGTGCTGGAGGCCCACGCGGGCTTCCAGCTGCTGTGCGCGGTACGCCGCGGCCCCTGGGGCGTCGAGACGCTGAACCGCCGGGTCGAGGCCGCGCTGCGCGCCGAGGGCCTGATTCCCGCCGGCGGCATCTGGTATCCCGGACGTCCGGTGATCGTGACCGCGAACGACTATGGGCTAGGCCTGATGAACGGCGACATCGGCGTCACGCTGGCGCTGCCCGCGCAGGGGGAGGCGGGTGGCGGGCTGCGGGTCGCGTTTCCGGCCGGCGACGGCAGCGGCGGCCTGCGCTGGGTGCTGCCCAGCCGCCTGGCCAACGTCGAGACGGTCTACGCGATGACGGTGCACAAGGCGCAGGGCTCGGAGTTCGATCACGCGGCGCTGCTGCTTCCGGAGCGCGAGAACCCGGTGTTGACCCGCGAACTGCTCTACACCGCGATCACCCGTGCTCGGCGCTGGTTCACGCTGCTGGAACCGCGCGAGGGGGTGCTGGAACAGGCGATCGCGCGCCGGGTGCTGCGCGGCAGCGGTCTCGGCGATGCGCTGCGCCGGGCCACCGTTCGGATGGACAGGGATGCAGACGATGATCGATGACCGGGCAGCAGTCGGGTTCAGCGCGGCGCCGGCCACCCTGCGGTCGCGCGCAACGCGGGCCTGCCGGATGGCAGCCGCAGGCGGGTGGCGAGGCCATGAGCGCTGAGTCTCCCGCCGCGACACCGGAGCTGCTCGCGGCGTACCGGGCCGCGCTGTACGTGGTGCCGGTCGGCCCCCGCGTCTGCCGGCTGCGCATCGGCGAGCCGCCGCCCGAGCCGATGCGGCGATGGCTCGCGGAGCACGGCCCGTCCGGCTGGCTCAGCGCGTTCAACCCGGGCAGCCGCGCGCTGCCGCTGCTGGAGAACCTGCGCCGTCACCAGGCGCTGTTCCAGCGCCTGCGGGCCGAAGGCTTCGACGCCCTGGTGGGCTACGCCAGCGACCCCGCCGGACACTGGCCCGACGAGACCAGCCTGCTGGTCCCGGGCATCGGCCGCGACCGGCTGAACCGGCTCGCTCTCGACTTCGGGCAGGTCGCTTTCCTGGCGCTTGCCCCCGGCGAGCCGCCCCGGATGTGGCTCGCCCACCCGGAGGGTCCGCTGCCGGATCCGTTCGGCACGGAAGACGGGTAGCGAGCCGCGTCAGCCGGCGCGGTCATCCGCCATGACCGGGTGCTCGCGCGGCTTCCCGCAGCCAGTGGCTGTCGGCGTGGAGGAAGAAGGCCCGGTCCTGCTCGCGTTCGAAGTCGGCGGGCGCGAGGTATCCCCTTGCCTGTCCGTTGGCTGGTGGGCCAGGGCCCCGATCCCGGGGCGATGGCCGCACCCTTGAAGAGTTACTTCTTGAACGCGACAAAGGTCGCGCCCTGAACGCCGAACTGGCGGGCTGCGCCTTCCTTGCTGGTGCCGGCGAAAGGATCGAAGTAGGCGACGACCTGCGCACGTTCGAAACCTGCGTCGGCCAGTGCCGCGAGATAGCCTGCAGACTGCAGAGCCCCCGCGATTCAGCCAACCCAGAGTTCGATGTCGTTCTTCGCCGCCGCCGACAGCTCGGTCTGGATCACGATGTCGGCGAATTGCACGCGCCCGCCGGGGCGCAGCACGCGGTAGAGTTCGGAAAAGACGCGCGCTTTCTCGGGGCTCAGATTGATCACCCCATTCGAAATCGCCACGTCTACCGTTGCGTCGGCGATTGGCAGGTCGGCGATGTCTGCCTTGTCGAAACGGACATTGTTCGCACCGGCGGCGGCAGCGCCCTCGGCAGCCGTGCGCAGCATCGCGTCGGTCATGTCGAATCCGATTACCTCGCCTTGCGGACCGACGCGGCGGGCGGCCAGCAGGCAGTCCATGCCGCTGCCGGCCCCGAGGTCGATCACCCGCGCACCGCGCGGCAGTTCCCCGGCATGAAACGGGTTGCCGACGCCCGCGAACGGTGCCGTGACGGAGTCGGGCAAGGTGTCGAGTTCCGCCCGGTCGTAGCCGAGCCTCGACGCGGCGTATTCCGGACCGCGATGGAAATGGAAGTCGCCGTCCGGTTCCTCTGCGACCCGCGCGTAGGTGGTGCGGATCTCCTGTTTGAGTCGTTGCTGATCGAACGTCAGCTCGCAATCGTTCGTCATGGTCCTCCTCCTGGTGTCCGTTCCTTGCTGGTGGCATGAACGCCCGGTTTCCCGGGACTGCGGGACGGTTGCCCCGCGGTGCATCCGCTGGCGTTCCCGGGGAGCGGCCCTATGGCCCCGCGTCAAGCGGGGATGAGGGCATCCGGCGCGGTGGGCCAGCGAAAATCGATCCTCTTGTTTCAAGGGACGCATCAGCCTTCGATAGGGTTCCCGGGTCGCTGCCCCCGTGGCTGTAGGGCTGAGGGGCGGCGGGAGCACGATGGCGTCGTGCACCTGCTCCGACCGGGCGGCCGTCGGTCGACGCTGCCGAGCGATCGCTTGGTGGCTTCCGTTCGCGGTCCATCGGGCTCAGCTCTCGTATTCGTAACGGCCGCGGCGCAGCCGCTTGTAGCGGCGGATCATGATCATGGCTTTGCGCGCGGTCGGCAGGTCGATGGATTCCACCGGCAGGCCGACCGCGATCGGGATGCTGCCGTCGGGTGCGTCCGCGCCGATTTCGATGAATCGCGGCTCGCGTGGCCGGCCCGCCACGGCTTGGGCCACGAACGTGGCCTGCCAGGTGACCTCCCGGCCCTCGAACGGACCACCGAAGCGCAGGCGCAGCAATGGGCCGCCCGGGGCATCGAGCAGTTCGGCCTCGCCGAGGAGGTCTCCCTTCAGGCGGGTGGGCGATGGCATCGTGAACAATCCCGAAAACGCTATGGGGCGCAGTCTATTGGTTCGTCCGGCGTCGCGCATGCTAGCTTCCAGGGGCTCTGGAAACCGCCGTGTGCCGCGTTGGCTGCGGCACCGGTCCGAACGGGGGACCCCACGATGAAACGACCGGCCATTCGAACCGCCATCCCGCAGCGGCGCTACCGGATCGGCGATTTTACCGCCGTGGTGCTCGGCGAGATCGAGAGCGAGGACGGAATCGCCTACCGCTACGTCTTCGCGATGGTGCAGGACGGTGCCAGCGAGCCTGGTTTCTACGTGCTTTCCGTCAACAGTCCAGGTGCCGCCAACGATTGCGCGTTGCGGGTGCTCGCGCCGGACCTGGAGCGCGAACTCGACGTGTCGGGCCGCTGGCGCGATCTCGACGCCTTTTGCGAACAGGCGATAGCGCTCGCGCAACAGGTGCTGCGTCTGGAGGACGAGCAGGCGCACCGGTTGCTGTGAGCCTGCGCCCGTCCTCCCGGCACCGTTGCCGCTCCTGACCCGCGTCGGCGAATGACGGCCTTTGTCCCTTTCCGCCCTGCGCTCGCGGCCCACCCTGGGTAGGGCGGAAGAGCGCAGCGTCATCCGCCGATGGGAGTCAGCGCGATCCCCAAGCCCCTCGTGGACCCCGGAAGCGAATGGCGGATGACGGCCTTTGGCCTCTTCCGCCCTACCCGCGGACTCGATGACGGGCGTTGGGATCGGCCTTGTGTTGTCGCCGACCGCCGTGATCCACGGGCGGCGCGAGAACCCACCGCAATTCACCCGAGGGACTTTCGGCCGGCCCCGTTATGGGCTATTTTCGAGGTCACTTAAACGCAAAGGGTAGTGTGCGTGACTCCCGGCGACAGCACCCCCGCGCCGGGAGACGTGCCGGCCCGTGGACGAGGAGCGATGTCGTCAAGCGGCGTCCCGATCTGATGAGCGCGATCTCATGAGCGATGCGCGGCCGGAGTCGTCCGACACCAGCGGCGGCGGCAAGCCCAGAATCGGGCTGTTCGTCACCTGCCTCGCGGACATCTACCGGCCGAACGTCGGGCTTGCGGCGGTCGCATTGCTCGAGCAGGCCGGGTGCACCGTGGAAGTGCCCGACACGCAGACCTGCTGCGGCCAGCCCTCGTACAACAACGGCGATCTCGCCGGTGCCGCCCGCACTGCGCGCCGCACGATCGAGGCCTTCGAGGATTACGACTACGTCGTCGTGCCGTCCGGCTCCTGCGCGGGGATGCTGCGCGACTACCCCCGCCTGTTCGAAGCCGAGCCCGGCTGGCGTCTGCGCGCGCGGGCGATGGCCGAAAAGACCCACGAGCTGATCTCGTTCCTGACCGACGTCCGCGGCATGACCACGGTCGACACCGCCTTCAGCGGCACGGCGACCTACCACGACAGTTGCCACGGGCTGCGCGCACTCGGAATCAAGGAGCAGCCGCGCCGGCTGCTGGAAAGCGTGCGCGGGCTCGAGCTGCGCGAGATGGCGGATTCCGAGATCTGCTGCGGCTTCGGCGGCACGTTCTGCGTGAAATACCCCGAGATTTCGGGACGGATGGTCGCCGACAAGGCGGCCAGCATCGGCGCGACCGGGGCGAAGGTCGTGCTCGGCGGCGATCTCGGCTGCCTGTTGAACATCGCCGGCCGCCTCGGCCGCGAGGGCGGCGGGGTGAGCGTTTATCACGTCGCCGAGGTGCTCGCCGGCATCGCCGACGTCCCGGGACTCGGCGACCCGCCGAAGTCCCGCAGGGAAACGCGCTGATGCAGCCGCTCAGCCACGCTTTCAAGAAACGCTCGGTCGCGGCATTGCAGGACGAGACGCTGCAGGTCGCGCTGCACCGGGCGAAGGACGGCTTCGCGGTCAAGCGCGCGAACGCGGTTGGCGGGTTGCCCGAGTTCGATGCGCTGCGCGACCGCGCGGTCGCGATCAAGAACCACACGCTCGAGCACCTCGATTACTACCTGGAGCGTTACGCCGACGCGGTCGAGCGTAGCGGCGGCACCGTGCACTGGGCCGCAACCGCCGACGATGCGCGGCGCGCCGTGGTGGAGATCTGCCGTGCCGCCGGCGCGCGCATGATCACCAAGGGCAAGTCGATGGTCGGCGAGGAGGTCGGCCTGAACGGGGCGCTCGAGGCGGCGGGGTTCGAGGTCGTCGAGACCGACCTCGGTGAGTACATCATCCAGCTCGCGAACGAGCCGCCGAGCCACATCATCGTTCCCGCGGTGCACAAGACGCGCGGGCAGATCGCCGATCTGTTCCACCAGCATCACCAGCAGTACGGGTTGACGCGCCGGCTCAACGAGGTGCCGGAGATGGTCAACGAAGCCCGGCAGGTGCTGCGCAGCAAGTATCTCGAGGCCGATGTCGGTATTACCGGCGCGAACTTCCTGATCGCCGAGACCGGCACCAGCGTGATCGTGACCAACGAGGGCAACGGCGACCTGACCTGCTCGCTGCCGAAGGTGCACATCGTGATCACCGCGATCGAGAAGGTCGTTCCCACCGCCGAGGACGCGACCACGCTGATGCGCCTGCTCGCGCGCAGCGCGACCGGCCAGGACCTGACCACTTACACCACCTTCAGCACCGGTCCGAAGCGCCCCGGGGATCCCGAAGGTCCCGAGGAATACCACGTGGTGCTGGTCGACAACGGTCGCTCGACGATGCTCGCCGACGAGTTCCGCGAGATGCTGCGCTGCATCCGCTGTGGGGCCTGCATGAACCACTGCCCGGTCTACGGGGCGATCGGCGGCCATGCCTACGGCTGGGTGTACCCGGGGCCGATGGGCTCGGTGCTGACGCCACTGTCGGTCGGGCTGAAGGAGGCGGGCAACCTGCCGAACGCCTGCACACTGAACGGGCACTGCGCCGAGGTCTGCCCGGTGCGCATCCCGCTGCCCGACCTGCTGCGCACGCTGCGCCACCGCGAGTACCAGCTGAAGCTGGGCTTGAAGCCGCTGCGCTGGGGGCTTGCCGCCTGGCTCTGGTTCACCTCGCACCCGCGCATCTACCGTCTGGGCACGCGGGTGCAGGCGCGGATGCTCGCGCTGCTCGCGGGCCGCAAGGGCCGCTTCACCCGGATGCCACTCGCCGGCGGCTGGTTCCGCGGCGGGCGCGACCTGCCCGCGCCGCAGGGCGAGACCTTCATGGCGGTGTGGAAGCGCCGCCAGAAGGAGCGGGGCCGGTGAGCGGGCGCGACACCGTGCTGGCCGCGATCCGCCGCGGCCTCGGACGCGGCCCGCTGGGGGCCGACGCGCGACGGGCATTGGAACGCCGCCAGGGCGCGACCGACAGCGAGCTGCTGCTGCCGAGGCTGCCGCACGGGCCACTGGCGCAGGTGTTCCGCGCCGGGCTCGAAAAGGTCGCCGGGACGATGTCGGAACTCGAGTCGCTGGCCGAAGTGCCGGCCGCGGTGGCCGGTTACCTGTCCAGCCATGGCCTGGGCCCCGAGGCGGCGGTGGCGCCGTCGCTGGCACAGCTCGACTGGGCCGGGGCGGGAATCGCCGCGAACGTCGGACCCACCCGGGGCGGCGACTATGCCGGGGTGAGCCTGGCCTGGCGCGGTGCCGCCGAGAACGGCAGCCTGGTGCTGCTGTCCGGCCCCGACGATCCGACCTCGCTGAACTTCCTGCCCGACCACCACATGGTCGTGCTGCGCGCGGGTGATCTGGTGCCGCACCTGGAGCAGGTCTGGGCCGCGCTGCGCGAGCGGGGCCGGGACGGCTGGCCCCGGACCGTGAACGTGATCACCGGGCCGTCGCGTACCGCGGACATCGAGCTGACGATCCAGCTGGGTGCCCATGGACCGCGCAGCCTGCACGTGTTCCTGGTGGACTAGGTCGATGAGGGGCCTCGTCAGAAGGGGGATCGGGGCGCCCTGTCTGCCGGCGGGGAGCCGTGAATACCTCCCTGTAGGCTTCACGGCAGCATCCCTGCTGCCGACACCCGCCGGAAGGCAGGGCACCCCGGTCCTTTCGGTTCTTGCGGCGCCCTGCTGTAGGCCCACAACCGCATTCTTCGCCACGCGCCGGCCCGCTGCTTTCGGTCCGGAGGCGGCGGAGCCTGATACCAATAAGAACAGAGGAGCGAGTCCATGAACCTGGGTATCCTGTTCCTGCTGGCACTGATGCCGGTGGCCACGGTGTTCGTCTTCCTCGTAGTGCTGCGCTGGCCGGCCAAGCACGCGATGCCGCTGGCCTACGTGGTGACTGCGGCGATCGCGCTGCTGTTGTGGGGCACTGATTTCAAGGTGATCGCCGCCGCCAGTGTGCACGGCGTCGTCACGGCGCTGAATATCCTGTTCATCGTCTTCGGCGCGATCCTGCTGCTCTACACGATGCGCGAGAGCGGGGCGCTGCAGACGCTGCGCCAGGGGTTCACGAACATCTCGCCGGACCGGCGCATCCAGGCGATCATCATTGCGTGGATGTTCGGCTCGCTGATCGAAGGCTCCGCCGGTTTCGGCACGCCGGCGGCAGTTGCGGCACCGCTGCTGGTCGCGATCGGTTTCCCGGCGATGGCCGCGGTGCTCTCGGCGCTGATCATCCAGTCGACGCCGGTGTCGTTCGGCGCCGTTGGCACGCCGATCCTGGTCGGCGTGAACGCCGGCCTGTCGGGGCAGGAGATCGTCGAAGGGCATATCGGCGACGTCGCCTTCGCCGACTACCTGCTGCAGATCGGCGGAAACGTCGCGTTGTTGCACACCCTGGTCGGTTTCCTGATCCCGCTGATCATGGTCGGCATGCTCACGCGATTCTTCGGCAAGTCGCGTTCGTTCCGCGAGGGCCTGAAGGCGTGGAAGTTCGCGCTGTTCGCAGGCGTGTCGTTCACGATTCCGTACCTGCTGGTCGCCTGGCTGCTGGGTCCCGAATTCCCGTCGATCGTGGGCGGCCTGGTCGGCCTCGCGATCGTCGTTACAGCGGCGAAGAAGGGCTTCCTGGTCCCGAAGGAAATATTCCAGTTCGAGGAGCGCAGCCGCTGGGAGCCCGAGTGGATCAGCCGCTTCCAGGATCAGCCGGACCCGGTCAGGACCGGTGCCGCGATCACGATGGTGCAGGCGCTGATCCCCTATATCGTCGTCGTACTCCTGCTGGTGATTACCCGGACCGTGGAGCCGGTCACCGCGTTCCTGCGCTCTCCGGAGATGACGCTGTCGTGGACCGGGATCTTCGGCACCAACATCAATACCTCGTCGCAGCCGTTGTACCTGCCCGGGGCAGTGCTGCTGGTTGCGTCGATCGTCACCTACTTCCTGCACAGGATGTATCGGGAAAAGGGTGCCTACGCCCGGGCATGGGGGCAGTCCGGCAAGACCATTCTGGGCGCCAGCGTGGCCCTGCTCTTTGCGGTGCCGATGGTGCAGGTGTTCATCCAGTCCGGGCAGGCGTCGGAGTACGCGAGCATGCCGCTGGTCCTGGCAGAGGGGGTTTCCGCGATGTCGGGGAGCGCCTGGCCGTTCTTCTCGCCGATCATCGGCGCGCTCGGCGCTTTCATCGCCGGTTCGAACACGGTCAGCAACATGATGTTTTCGCTGTTCCAGTTCGCGACTGCGGAGAGCATCGGGCTGGATGCGAACGGCGCCGCCTTCGTGGTGGCGTTGCAAGCGGTCGGCGGTGCCGCGGGCAATATGATCTGCGTGCACAACGTGGTCGCGGCGTCGGCTACCGTTGGCCTGATCGGGCGCGAGGGTGACCTGATCCGCAAGGCGCTGATTCCGATGACCTATTACGTGCTCGCGGCCGGTGCACTGGGTATGGCGATCATCTACGCCGCCACGCTCTGGTACGTCGTGTGGGTCGCGATCGTGGCCGCGTTCCTGCTGTTCATGCTCTGGAACAAGGGCAGGCAGCCGGCCACCGCGGTCTGAACGCAGTCGCCTTTGGAGTGCGGCGGCTTGCCGCCGCGCTCCCGATCGTCCGACCGTGCCCACGCCGCCGTAGGCTGTGCCGCAGGCACAACGTCGCGACCGTTCGCGATAGCTCCAGGGTCTGCGGTGGTAGCGGCGTGGGTTTTTGTGCCTCCTGTGTCGGCACAACCTACGGCGACTGCGCGCCCAGCCCCAGCAGCCTTGCCTGTTGCCGCCGGCGCAGCCAGATGTCCCAGCCCACCGCGCCGGCCAGGAACACAAAGCCGGTCAGTTCCGTCAGCGCGTGGTAGTTCACGAACAGCGCGTAGACGATCACGCCGGCGCCGCCCGCGGCCAGCAGCGACGGACCGACCCCGCGGTGGCGGCGGAACCCGGGCACGACCGCCAGCGCCGTCAGCACCGCGAACAGTGCGATCGCCCCGGCCCAGATTCCTTCGTCGAGTGAGAGACCGATTCCGAGCACCGCGAGCAGCCCCAGCGCGGCCAGCGTGCCGTAGCAGGCCAGCAATGCGACCGCGAGCCCCAGCACGCCCGCGAAGCCCCGCCGCCACATCGATGCGGCCAGGCGCGCTGGACTGGCCCTCCGGAAGAACTGCGCGGTGCGCGACGGCGCACGATCACCACGGCGCATCGCGAGCTCGACCGAACGCGCCCCGAAGCCGGCGGCGACCTCGCGGGTCTGGCGGCTCGGGCTGTGGGCGAAATAGTCCCGCGAGCCCACTACCCGTATATCTTCGAACCCGGCGTCGCGAAACATGTGCAGCAGGTCCTCGTCGACCGTGGCGCCGACCACGCACTCGACCCAGAGGCGCGGATCCTCGGCGCAGTCGACGGTGACGGGCCGGTCGATCACCACGTCGGCGAGTTGCAGGCGCCCGCCAGGACGCAGCACGCGGAACATCTCGCCGATCGCGCGTCGCTTGTCCGGGACCAGGTTCAGCGCACCGTTGCTGGTGATGCTGTCGACGCTCGCATCTGCCAGCGGCAGCGCCTCTGCCGAACCCCGGATCACGCTGACCGGAGCGCCCCCGGATTCGCTGGCGGCGTGCCGGAGCTTGCGGGTCATCGCCGTGGTCAGGTCGAGTGCGACCACATGTCCGTCGGGGCCTGCCAGTTGGCCTGCGATCAAAGTATCGACGCCGGCCCCGGCGCCGACGTCGAGCACGGTGTCCCCGCGCTGGACGGCTTCGCCATTGAAGGGGTAACCGACGCCGGCGAAGGACTCCTGCACGGCGCGTGGAAGGGGGGCGGTGCGCTCGCTCGGATAGCCGACCAGCGCGCTGGCAGAGGCCCCGACCGGGAAATGGAAGTGCGAGTCGGGGTGGTCGGCCACGGCGGTGTACATGTCCTGCACCGCCGAGTGAATCTGCTCCCGCGAGTAACCGAGTATGGCGACCAAGGCGGAATCCTCCCTGTCGTTGTCTCGAACCAGAGAGTCTAGCAGCGCTGGGCCGGAGGCCCGTCGGGTATTCGGGTGGCCCGCCGCCGGGGTTTCCCCGCCCTCAGAACCGCTCGATCAGGCGCCGCACTCGACGCCGCAGCCGCGGCGGTGCTTCGTCCTCGGCGGCTGCGTGAACGCGTGCACGCAGCTTCTTCTCGAACTCTGCGCGGCTGAAGCATTCCCGGCAGCGTTCGAGGTGGCGGTCGATGTCGCTGGTCCGGCTTGGATCCAACTCGCGGTCCAAATACTCGAAGAGGAGCCGAATGACCTCCTCGCAGTTGATTTCGTGTGCCGTCATCGCGTCTTCCCGTGCCCCGTCGCACCGGGATCCAATCCTTCCTCCCGAGCGATCTCCCAGAGACGGTGTTGCAGCAGACTGCGCCCCCGGCTCAGGCGCGAGCGCACGGTCCCAACCGGGATTTCGAGCAGACCGGCGACTTCCTCATAGGTATGCCCCTGCACCTCGACCAGCACGACGACGATACGAAATGCGTCCGGCAGGCTGTCGAGTGCCGCCTGCAGGTCCTCCCGGAGCAGATCGTTCAGGAAACGCTCCTCCGGGGTTCCCCACCACAGCAGGAACGGCTGGTGCAGTTTCTCGAACAGCGAGAAGTCCGCGACCGCGGACGGATCGGCAATCTCGGGATCGGTGTGCTGCTCCACCTGGCTCCGTGTCCTGTGGCGGCGCCACGCGCTGATGAACGTATTGTTCAGTATACGGAACAGCCAGCCCTCGAGGGATCCCGCGTCACGCAGGTCTCCGAAACTGGCCCAGGCCTTCGCCACCGTCTCGGCGACGATGTCTTCGGCGTCGTCCGGATCACCCGCCAGGCGCAGGGCCGTGCCATAAAGGCGATCCATGAGCCGATCGACCGTCCTTTCGAAGATGTCCCGACGCTCGCTCCTGCCGAGAGATCTCGCATCGTCTGCGCCTGGGTCCGCCATGACAAGCCTTGTACCGATCCTCCATCGTTCGCGGTCCCTGCCGGAACGGGGTCCGGCACGTCGCCTGGTCAAGACCATCGGTGACTCGATCATGGATCATTCCGCAGGGGCGCGCCAACGCGGCACCTGCGGATCGGCGATTCATCCGTCGCCATTTCGGGCGCAACGCAGATCTTCCTAGGGCAGGGGTTTGCTTTTCCCAAGGGGCATCTGTGGTGTCCTGATTGTCGTGGACACCTCGATAGGATGCGAAAGGATGTTCGGCGAGAGATTGCCGTTGCTGCGTGCACCGTCCGGGCAGTCGTCAAGGGTTCCTGCTTCCCGGGGTTCCCGAAAGCCCTATCCGCGACGAGAAGCGGCGTGCGGTTCCGATCACCCACCGCACGCCTGCCTCCTCGTTCCGTTCAGGTCCGGATTATCCCCCCGCTCAGTCGAACACGGTGTCCAGCATCGCTTCGAAGGCGGGCAGGGCCTTGTCCCCCGCCCTCTCGAGGTTGGGATCGGGATAGAGTTCGTTCATGAAACGCGGATGCAGCAGTGACATCCGGGTGATGTCTCCTTCCTCGTAGATCGCGAGGTTGCCGCAGGGCAGCATCGCGGACGCCTTCATGTCCGCCTGGAAGAAGTCCGGGCCGATCGGCGGGTAGCAGATCTTCATGATCGTCACTTCTCCTCCCTTCAATGGGTGCTCCGAGAGGAACAGCCAGTCGTCGTGCCCTTCCGCATATTGCCGGATCCTGGCGGCGAGTTCCGCGGGCGAGTCGGTGGTATCGCGGATGATGAACATCCCGTCGTCCGCGGTGGCGACCGATACGTGGGTGAAGGCCGTCAGACAGCCGGCAACCAGCATGCTCGTGGTCAGGTGTTTCATGCGTGCTCCTCCTTCGTTGTGGTTCGGATCGACCTGCACGCGCCGCGTGCGAGATCCGGTCCCCGGTGCGCGGGTGTAGCCCGAGGTGCTGCAGGGACGCGCGAGACGCCCGGAGGGTTCCCGGGCGTGGTTCGGTTCCCGCTGCATGGACAGGTCTGCCCGGAAAAGGCGCGCGCACCTCGCTTCGCCGGATCCCTCGGCTGGCCGCGAACCAGAGCGTTCGCCGCCACGAACGCCGGGCAGGGGCGGGGCCGACTGCCATAGCGCCCCCTTGCCGGAGCGGCCTATGGCTCCGCGCCCGGCGCGTCCCTACAATCGTGGTCATCTCCCTCAACCCGAACCCCGGTTCGCCAGTCAGGAGTGGTACATCACCATGAGCGATGCCCTGAACTACCTGGTCCAGGTGCGCGGCGACGCGCTCGGCCATTACTTCAAGTTTCTCAAGGACGCCGGCAAACACCTCGACCCGAAGACCCGCAATCTAATCTCGGTGATCACCAAGGTCCATTCCCAGACCGAGGCAGGCTTCAAGCAGTATTTGATGCGCGCGCTGCGCGAGGGCTGCACGCCGATGGAGGTCATCGACGCACTGATGATGGCGTTCCCTGCATTGGGCTTGGCCAAGGTCGTCTGGGCCACCGAAATCATTCTGGAGATGGATATTCCGGAGTTTTCCCCGGAACTGATCGCCGCCGAGCCCCAGTGGCGCGATGTGATGGCCGCCGACGATATCGTGGACGGCGAAGTGCTTCGTGTGGAATCCGCCACCCGTACCGTGTTCGTGTACCGCGAAGGGGATTCCTACCGGGTCTACGATTCGCATTGTCCGCACCAGGTGACCAACATTCCGCACCTGGCCCTGGAGGGCATGACGCTGACCTGTCCGAAACACCAGTGGAAGTTCGACATTCGTACCGGTGACTGCATCGCCAAAGGCAAACACCCGATGAAGGCGTTCGAGACACGGGTCGCGGATGGGCGTCTGTTGGCCTGGTGGTAGGGTGGTCGGGAAGGGTCGTTGACCGGGCAACGCACAGGGCCCTATGCTGCCGCGTGTTCCGCCTTCCCCTGACTGGAGACCGCTGATGCCGAGATTCCTTCGTTCCGGACGCAATGCTCTGTTGGCCGCCGGCCTGTTGCTGGCGGGTCTGCTCGCCTTTGCTGCAACCGCCGCTGCCGGCGATGCCATGCGCCCGTTCATCCTGGCTCCGGATGGCGCTGGTGATCCGCAGACGCGTCTCAACGATGCGCGCAACGCGCTGGAAGGTGCCGGCTTCGAGGTCGTCGGCGAGTATGCTCCCTACCCGCAGGCCCGGGTGTTGGTGGTGACCAGCGAGGCACTGCGGCAGGCGGCTGCCGCCAGCGATTCCGGTGCCTACGCCGCGGCCCAGCGCGTTGCAGCGACCGCCACCGATGGCGGTACCGAGCTGGCCTTTACCAATCCCCGCTACATGGCCGCCGCCTATCGCCTGGGTGACGATCTCGACGGCGTGGCCAGTTCGATGGAAGCGGCTCTCGGGCGTGCCCGCGATTTCGGCTCCGAGGAAGGCAAGTCGGTACGCGACCTGAACCGCTATCGCTACATGATCCGCATGCCCCGGTTCGATGACCCCCTGACACTGGCCACGCATTCCAGCCATGCAGCGGCCGTCGCCGCGGTCGAAGCCGGCCTAGCGGCCGGGGCAGGGGATACCGCGCAGGTCTACCGGATCGACATCCCGGGACGGGACCAGGTGCTGTTTGGTGTCGCGCTGCTGGGAGGCGAGGCTGCGGATGCCCACATCATGGGGAACATCGATGGACGCTCGCCGCATCACACCCCTCATCTGCCCTACGAGTTGCTGGTGGATGGAGATACGGTCCAGGCTCTGGACGCCCGCTTCCGCATCGCCATCAACTTCCCCGACCTGTCGATGATGGGCAGCGGTAGCTTCATGAGCATCCGTTCTGCTCCCGACGCCATTGCGGAATCCCTGGCGGCGGCGGCGAACCACGCACCGTAAACGGCGATGGGCGCCGGGCACCCCGTCCGGACGTTACGTCGGTTTCGCGTGAGCAGCGTCGCGTGCATCCTGCACGGCGTTGATGCGATGTAGCGGCAGGGCGGCGGGTGATGTCGGAGGCAGCAGCCGGGGCGGTGCAGGTGGAGGCCGGGAACGACGACCCGGTGCGCCGGCTCGTGCGGCGACTCGACGCCCGCTACAAGGCGCGGATCACCGGGAATGTGGTGCTGCCCGGGCGCCCGGCGCGGCTGCTGCCGCTGCCCGACGAACTCGACCCGCGCCTTGCGTCCGCGCTGCGCGCCCGCGGCGTGGCCCGGCTCTACAGCCACCAGCGCGAGGCCTGGGACGCGGTGACCGCCGGGCGGCACACGGTGGTGGTCACTCCCACCGCGTCGGGCAAGACGCTCTGCTACAACCTGCCCGTGCTGCAGGACGCGCTCACGAACCGGGCGAAGGCGCTGTACCTGTTCCCGACCAAGGCACTGTCGCAGGACCAGGTCGCCGAGCTGATGGAGCTGAACGACGCCGGCAACCTCGGCATCCGCGCGTTCACCTTCGACGGCGACACGCCGGGCGATGCGCGCAAGGCGGTACGCACCCGGGGTGACATCGTCGTCTCGAACCCGGACATGCTGCACCAGGGTGTGCTGCCGCACCACACCAAGTGGGCGCAGTTCTTCGAAAACCTGCGCTACGTGGTGATCGACGAGATGCACAGCTATCGCGGCGTATTCGGCTCGCACGTCGCGAACGTGATCCGGCGGCTGCGGCGTGTCTGCCGGTTCTACGGCTCCGACCCGGTGTTCGTGCTCAGTTCGGCAACCATCGCGAATCCGGCGGAACTCGCCGAGGGGCTGATCGGCGCACCGGTGACCGTGGTCACCGACAGCGGCGCGCCCGTCGGCGAACGCCACCTGCTGCTGTGGAACCCGCCGGTGGTGAACGCCGATCTCGGCATCCGCGCGTCGGCGCGCTCGCAGGCGACACGCATCGCCCGGATGGCGGTGAAAAGCGGGCTGAAGACGATCGTGTTCGCGCAGTCGCGGCTGATGGTCGAGGTGCTGACCAGGTACCTGAAGGACGTGTTCGATTCCGACCCGCGCCGGCCGGCCCGCGTCGCCGCCTACCGCGGCGGCTACCTGCCCGGCCAGCGGCGCGAGACCGAGAAGGCGTTGCGCGCCGGCAACGTCGACTGCGTGATCGCGACCTCGGCGCTGGAACTCGGCGTCGACATCGGCAGCCTCGACGTCTGCGTGCTGAACGGCTATCCGGGAACGATCGCGGCGACCTGGCAGCGCCTGGGCCGGGCCGGGCGTCGCCAGCGGCCGTCGCTCGGCGTGCTGGTCGCGACCAGCCAGCCGCTGGACCAGTACATCATCCGCAACCCGGAGTTCTTCCTCGAAAGCTCCCCGGAGCACGCGCGGATCGATCCCGACCAGTTGCTGATCCTGCTCGACCACGTGCGCTGCGCGGCATTCGAACTGCCGTTCCGCAGGGGCGACCGCTTCGGCAACGAGAACCTCGAGGAACTGCTGACCTACCTCGAGGAGCACGGCGTATTGCACCGCGAGGCCGACACCTGGCACTGGACCGAGGACAGCTACCCCGCGCAGAGCGTGAGCCTGCGTTCGGTCGCCGAAGGCAACTTCGTCGTCGTCGACACCACCGGCGGGCGCAGGGACATCATCGCCGAGGTCGATTACTCCAGCGCCGCCGAGACGCTGTACGAGGGCGCGATCTACATGGTGCAGGCGCAGACCTGGCAGGTCGAGCGGCTGGACTGGACCGGGCGCAAGGCCTTTGTGACCAGGACCGAGGTGGACTACTACACCGACGCGATCGACTACACGCGGCTGAAGATCCTCGACCGCTTCGAGCACCGCCAGGACGGGCATACCGAGACCGCGCACGGCGAGGTGCACCTGGTCCGCCGCATCCCCGGCTACAAGAAGATCCGCTACTACAGCCACGAGAACATCGGCTACGGGAACATCGACCTGCCGGACCAGGAGATGCACACCACCGCCGCCTGGTGGGAGGTCGCCCCCGAGGTGCTCGCGCAGTGCTTTCCGAACCGCCAGCAGGCACTGGACGGGTTCCTCGGCGCCGCGTATGCGATGCATCATGTCGCCGCGCTGATCGCGATGTCGGAACCGCAGGACATCGGGCGTGCGGTTGGTGACGGCGATGCCCGCTGGTTCGCGACCGTCGGCGCCGACGGGCGCGGGCAGATGCGCAGCCTCGACGGCGGCGAGCGGGATCCGGAGCACGAGACCCGCTTTCGCCCGGCGGTGTTCCTGTACGACAACTACCCCGGCGGCGTCGGGCTCGCCGCGCCGCTGTACGATCAGCGCGACCGGGTGATCGGAGGTGCGGCTCAGCTGATCCGCGACTGCGACTGCCGTCACGGCTGCCCGGCCTGTATCGGCCCGATCCTCGCGTCCGACGAAGCGCGCGGGTTCTCGCCGAAGGCGGCGGCGCTGACCGTGCTCGCGCAGTTCCAGAGCCATGGACCTGAAGGCCCGGCTTGACGCGTTGCGCCGGCAGTCGGGAGCCGCCCCCGCTGCCCGCCTCGCCACGCCCGACGCGGGCGTGCCAGACGATGCGTCAAGCCCCGTCTCCGCTCCGAGCCTTGCCGATGAATCACGCGAGGATCTGCGTTCGCGTCTGCGGCGTCTGGCGGGCCGGGTGGGTTCGGGGCCATCGGCCGCCGCTGCGGCGGGCGGCGGCAGGTTTCCGGCGCCGGGGCCAGGAGTGCATAGGTCCGGCCCATCGCGTCGCGGGACGCCGGTTCCGGCCGCCGTGCTTGCCGACCAACTGGGTGGGCAGGTCGTCGCGGAACATCTGGTGTTGGTCGAGACCGTGCTGCCGCCGCATGCGATGCACGGACGCCGGCGTCTCGCCGATGCGCTGGAGTCGTTGTGGCCGCTGGCAATCTCCGCCCCAACCCCTCCCCCGCAGGCGGGGGAGGGGCTTTACTCCCTTCTGCCGCCGGCTCGAGAGGCGCCGGGGGGAAGGGTGCTTGGCATCGACACCGAGACCACGGGGCTCGCCGGTGGCACCGGCACCGCCGCGTTCATGGTCGGGATCGCCGAGCCCGGCCTTGACGGCGTGCGCCTGCGCCAGTGGCTGCTGACCGCCTTCGCCGGCGAGGCGGCAATGCTCGCCGAGCTGGACGCGGCCTTGGCCGGGGCCGGGCTGCTGGTCAGCTACAACGGCAAGACCTTCGACCTCCCGCTGCTGCGCGATCGCCGGCGCCTGCAGCGCGCTCCCGCGTTCCCCGAGCCCCCGCACCTCGACCTGCTGCACCCGACCCGGCGCCTGTTCCGCGGCGTCTGGCCCGATTGCCGACTGGTCACCGCGGAGCAGCGGCTGCTGGGACTGTTTCGCGAGGACGATCTGCCCGGCTCGGAGGCGCCACGCGCGTGGCGTGACTACCTGGCTGGTGGGACTCCCGACGACCTCGGGCGCGTGCTCCGTCACAACGCGCTGGACGTGCTGAGCCTGCTGTTGCTCGGTCCGGTTCTGGCCCGGGCACTGCACGACCCCCTGGGCTTCGGCGCCGACCCGCTGGCTGCGGCGGATGCCTGGTCGCGGCGCGGGGAATCGCGTAGGGCGCTTACCGTGCTGGAACGTGCACGGCATGGCCTCGATGTCCGCGGAGCGCTGGAACTGGCGCGCCGGCTGCGCCGGGCCGGGCGCTGGACGGAGGCCGTCGCGGTCTGGGAGCGTCTGGCGCAATCCGGCTGTCCCGAAGCGGTGGAGTCCCTCGCCAAGTACCACGAGCACGTGCGCCGGGATTGGGAAACCGCGCTGGACTACACGGCGAGGCTCGGCGAAGGGCCGGAGGCACGCCGGCGACGGGGAAGGCTCGAACGGCGGCGCGGGGGTGTGCAGGGGCGGCTGGATCTGGCCGAGTAGCGGGAAGTCGCCGCGTTCAGCCGCGTTCGCATCCGCGTGTAAACAGTCCCGCAGGGCGGAATAGTGCAGCGTCATCCGCCACATGGCGTTCGCGGTGTCCGGGCGCCCACAGTACCCCGGGCGCCGGCTGGCGGATGACGGCCTTCGGCCTTTTCCGCCCTACGGCTCTTTCACCACCGGGGGTGGCCACATAGGCCATGGAAGTTAGCGGCGCGACGCTGCGAGGTGGTACCCGGCAAGACCTCAGGCCGAATCCTGCCACTCGTGTTCGTGGCAGATCCGTTCGCTGTCCGAATCGGACAGGGCTTCGCCGGTCAGGCCGCAGCGGTGCTCTGCCTCCGATACCGTCTGGAAGTGGCGGCAGCTGCGGCAGATGCCGAACGTTCGCCCTCCGTTCGCTAGCTGCAGGCCCTTCAGCAGGCGCTCGAGTCCGTCGGTGATGGCCTCGCGTTCCTGTCCGGACAATGTCTGCTCCGCCCGGGTCCAGGCCTGCGCAGCAGTGGTGTCCGCGAGCACGCGTTGCCCTCGGGGCGTGAGCTCGAGGCGTACGACCCGCCGGTCGTCGGGGTCGTCGTGTTTCGTCAGGTAGCCCTCGCGTTCCAGCAACTTCAGCGACTGCGACACCGTTCCCTTGGTCTGGCCGAGGTAGGCGCGCAGTGCCGCGGGGGTGTTGCTGTAGCGGTTGCAGCGCTGCAGGTACTCCAGTGCATGCAGGTGCACCGGCTGGAGCGAGGCATTCGCCCCGAGGCGGCGTGCCTCGGTGCGCAGAAGCATGCCGATCCGGTCGATCAGTTCGTGCAGTCTGGAATGTTCCATGGTCTTATGGTATCGCATCGAAACTTGTTTGACGATCCCCGCGGCCTGGCCTATAGTATCGACACGACACCACAAAGGAGGAGGATCAAACATGACTCGCACGCAGTTTCCTTTCCTGGCTTCCGCGGCGCTGGCCGCGCTGGTCGCAGTGCCGCTGGGCGTCTTCGCCGAGCCGGTGGCCTATCCCGAGGGGTACCGTCACTGGCACCACGCGAAGTCGATGGTGATCCACGACGGCCACCCGCTGGCCGATCCCTTCGCAGGAATCCATCACATCTACGTGAACGATCCAGCGCTGGAGGGGCTGCAAACCGGCCGGTATGCCGATGGCTCGGTGTTCGTGTTCGACCTGCTCGAAGCGGACGCCGGCGACGAGGCGATTACCGAAGGCGAGCGCAAGCTGGTCGGCGTGATGGTCAAGGGGGCCGAAACCTACCGGGAGACCGGTGGCTGGGGCTTCGAGGGCTTCGCCGGTGACTCGCGGGATCAGCGTCTGGTGTCCGACGGCGGCCAGGGCTGCTTCGCCTGCCATCAGTCGCAGGCCGATTCCGATTACGTGTTCACCCGCTGGCGGCCGTGAACCGCGCCGGGCCCGCGCGTCCGCCGGGCCCGGTTCCGTTGCCTGTCTGTGCCGGGAAATGTGACCGAAAGCCGTTTCTGTACGCCGATCGGTGCGATCATCCGTTCAAACGGTAGGTAAAGCGTCTGGAAAAGGGCCGCCCCTCGGCCTAGTCTTAATTCAGGCTACTGGGATTCAGGCTACTGGGATTCAGGCTACTGGGATTCAGGCGAGGTGGCCCGTGGATCTCACCAAGGCTCCGCGCCCCGATGGGGCGGCCGCCGGGTACGGTATAGGGATCATGGACAAGCGCAAGAACACACGACTGCCGCTCAAACTCTCCGGACACCTGAGTCTGGAGGATGGTCAGTACCACGAAACCGAGACGCAGGATCTGAGCCTCAGTGGGGCTCGTGTGGATTTCGTCCCCGGCGACTCGTCGGACCGGGACCGGAGTTGTGTTCTGACGCTGTTCGCCGAGGGAGAAGACGTGTTCTCGGTGACCATCGACGGTTGGGTCGTCTACGAGGACAATCGCGGCTGCGGAATCGCGTTCCAGTCGATGGATAAGCAGGATTTCGAGGCCTTCAAGGCGTTCGTCGAACGCCAGACGCAGAGGCCCGACCAGCTCCGCGAGGAGGTCGAGCAGGGCAAGATACCCAAGCTGAAGGACTGGGTTATCTCCTGACTTGGCCAGCGCTCCCGATCATTGCCGACCGGGCGGTTCGCAGCAGCTACCCGCCATCACCCGAGGCCTGCCCGGGTCCGTTTCATCCGGACTTGCGTCCCACGATCAGACCGTGATCGCGCGGCAGCCGCAGCCGGCTGACCGACTGGAAACCTGCGTCCCGTACCCAGTGCTCGTATTCGCTCCACGTATAGAGCATGCCCCGGCCGGTGGCCAGCGTCAGGAAATACGGTGAGCCCAGCGCGGCGCTTAATGGGCCCCGGCCGTCGTCTGCTTGCATCATGTTGAAGATCATCACCTGCCCGCCGCTGGGCAGTGCCTGAAATGCCTTTTCGAGCAGCCGCCGGTTCTCGGCCTCGGACCAGATCGTCAGGAAGTGACAGAACAGAAAGGCGTCGGCGCCCTCCGGAAACGGATCGGTGAAGCAGTTTCCCGCATGCGTGCCCAGTCGGTCGGCGTGTGGGCCTTGCTGGAAGTTCCGCTGCGCGATTGTGCACACGCTCGGCAGGTCGAAGACCGTACCCTGCAAATACGGATGCTGGCGGGCGAGTTCCAGGATGTTGGTCCCATTGCCGCCGCCGACGTCGACGAGATGGCGAACACTGGAAAAATCGCCGAAACGGGCCAGCAGTTGGTTGGCCTGTACGGAGATCGACTCCATCGCCTCCTGGAAGATGGTTTCCAGGCGCGCGTCGTGGGCCAAACGCTCGTACAGGGTGGGTTCGCTGCCCGGGAACTCCTCGAGGCCAACATTGGTGTTTGCAGCAAGCGCGTCGGGAAAATGCGCGAGCGCCCGGTAGTTGATTTCCTGCTGCCAGCGCAGGATCGGCACCACGTTGCCCGGAACTCCGTCCACCAGCAACCGGCTCGCGAGGTAGCCGTTCCGGTAGCGGTGCCGTCGTTTGCGCAGCAGGCCCAGGCTGGTGCACCCGAGCAGCAGGATGCGGGTGGGCTTTTCTTCCAGCCCCAACCGTTCGGCGATCTCCGCGAGTGTGAGTCCAGGCTCTCGGTCGAGCAGTCGGAACAGACCAGTCTGCACCCCGGCACAGACCGTCTGGAAGTAGATGTGACCGCCCATCAATAAGTACATGTGTTGGGCATGCCGCCGCAACAGCAGGCCTTCCATCACACGCGTCGACCAGATCCGTTCGGCATGCCGCCACAGGCGGCTGAGCCTTCCCGGTGGCGCAATGGGTGCGGTCGATGGATTTGGCGTTGACATGAAGGTTTCCCTCGTGTGGCGAGGGGACCGATGCATAGTCCTCGCCGAGCGTGTTGGGCGAATCCGGGGGGAATGCTCGCGTCCAGTCTCCGGCCTTCTGCAGCCCGCCGCAGTATCCGTTCCTCGCCAGTCCTGCGTCAATCGGCCCCGGGTTCCGGCCTCCCCCGATTCAACGATCAGAGCTATCGGGAGTCACCGGGATCTGGCGGTGGCCGCGAAACGTAATCAGATCCCGTTCCACCGTCCGGTCCAGGTCGATGGCTTCCGGTGGCAGATATGCCAGTACGGTTTCCAGCGCCACAGCGATCTCGAGTCTGGCCACATGCTTTCCCGCGCAGACGTGCGGGCCATGCCCAAACGTGCGACTGGCCGCCGGCCTGCGGTCGAGTCGCACGGTTTCGGGCATTGGGAACGCCTCCGGGTCGCGATTGGCGCTGGCCAGGACCGGAACCACAGCAGTATTCGCGGGGATTGCGATCCCCGCGATGGTCAGGGGCTCCGCAGCGATCCGGGTTGCGGCGTATTGCAGCGGGGGGTCGTAACGCAGGAGTTCGTCGGTGGCATCGAGGCTGTCGACCTGACCCGAGGCCAGGCTGCGCCAGGCTTCGGGGTTCCGCGCGAGTGACACGACGGCGTTGCCCAGGCCGTCCACTGCCGTTTCCTGCCCGGCGAACAGGAGGAAGACGAGATTGGTCACCAAGTCTTCCCGCGACCAGTTCCCGCCTTCGTACAGTTCCAGGAAGCGCATGCAAAGACCGTCCGGGTGCGGCTTCGTCGTCGTCAGGGTACGTTCGACGCGTCGCGCCAGAGCAACCGCGGCGGGGGCGTGTCCCGAGCAGGGCGAATCCTCGTGCTGCAGGTCCAGCGCCCGTGCCAAGCGCGCTGTTTCCTCCTTCAGGGCCAGTGGGTCGCCGAGTGGCAGGCCCATGAGGTCGCCGAGGGCTCCCACAATGTAGGGGGAGGCAAAGTCGGCGACCAGATCGAAATGCTTGCGCCGGCAGCACGCGTCGAGCAGCGACTGGGCTCGTGCCTGCAAGGCGGCCCGCCGTGGCTGTACGGAGGCCATGGTCATGGCCTGGCTCATCGGGCGGCGCAGCACGGCATGGGCGGGCGGATCCGTAAATAGCACAGCCGCGAGGATCATCCGGAAATCCGGGGTGGCCTTTAAGGCGTCGCGAATGATCCGGTATTCCGCGGTCTCCGGGGCCTGGAGCAGCGCGGGGTGGGCCAGGCCTCGGGTCACCGCGTGGTGGGAGAACAGATAGAGCGCATCGCCGAAGACGCGCTGAGGCGGTCGGCCCCAGGCCGCGGGTGCGCGTTCGCGGAACCACCGGTACTGGTCATAGCGCCCCCCATCGCGGGCGGCGAGGAAGGGGTCGAAAAATGGTGCCGGATTCATGGCCCGTCCCCTGCACGCGCTGCGCCTAGCGGTTTGGCAAAGATCACACGAAAGCCACCAGAAGCACGATCCTCAGGCAGGAATCCTGGAGCAAGGTGAAGGAACTCGCAGCCGAGGCGGCGATGGTAGTAACGAAGCACGGGGTCGCGAATCAGCAGCCGCAGATCGGGGCGCAGGCCGGTGCACAGCCAGTCGTCGATTGCCCGCTGAAATTGCGGGTCGTGGCGAATCCGGTCTGGTCCTGGGCCGGCAGTACCTGCGTAGGAGGGGCATCGACCGTCGCCTACAAGGAACCGGGCGCCGTTCGCCCGGGCGTCGCAGATCACCGCATCGATCACGCGTTCTGCGCTTCCGCGGCCCCGCTGTGCTGGGGTCACGCACAGGTTGTACACATACGTCGAGCGCACAGGTGTGCTTGCCGGGGACGTGGAGAACGACTCGAAGTCGCGTGGAAACGTCGTGGCATTGGTGGGGTCCGCGGCGGTGTGATAGAAACAAGCGGCCGCAACGAAGCGGTGTTCGAACGCGGCGACGACCACCCGGTGCCCACGCAACAAGCGCATTCGGATCGTGCTTGCGTCGGCGCGCAGCCCGGAGGGCCATGCTTCCGATTCGAGTTGCGCGAGCCCGTCAATGTCCCGGCTCTGGGCCGTCATCAGACGTATCTTCATCGGCGGCGGAATTGGAGGCCGTGGTCAGGCGCGGCATGAGACCAGGTCTGGACCCCAAGATGATCTACTACGTTTGTGTTGAACGCTTTGCGCATACTCTTGCCTCGATGCTGGTCCATTTTCGACCGGATCTTCGCCACCGTTTGCGCGTGATTCCGTACGCCCGGCTCGAATTGCTGGATAGGGTACACGCGGGCGTGGTGATCTGGGCAGACGTGGACCGCATCGCGCCAGCAATGCGCCAGCGCGCGGCGGCCATCCATGAACGACTTGCCGGCCGCGGCATCCGGCTGTTGAATCACCCGGAACGCAGTCTCCGCCGATTTCAGTTGCTCGACGCGCTGGCGGCCTCAGGGCACAACGCATTTCGGGTGTTTCGGCCGGGCGCCTTGCCACCGGACTTGCGGTTTCCGGTTTTCCTGCGACGGGAAGCAGGTGCGTTGGCAGTCCCGCCGGATCTCCTTCCAGACCGGGCGTCGTTACTGAACGCCCTGGACGCTGCGCCCATGCAGGGCGCGAACGATGATGACTGGATCGTCGCGGAATATTCGGCCGAGTCCGAAGCCGATGGCCATTTCCGCAAGTACGGTGCCTACCGGATCGGCGACACGGTGTTCGCGCAGCACTGCTTCATCTCTCCTTCGTGGTTCGTGAAGCACCCGCCGGCCGGGATGAACGACTCGCATCGGCTCGAGCACCGCGAGTACGTGCGGCAGAACCCGCACGCCGACTGGGTCCTCCAGATGTTCGATTTGGCGGGAATCGCTTACGGCCGAATCGACTACGGTCGCATCGCGGGTCGGTTGCAGGTGTTCGAAATCAACACCAATCCGATGGTGCTCGGGAATCCGCAAACGCGTTTCGATCCGAACCTGCGGCCCTACGCCGACCGCTGGGCCGAAGCCGTGATCGCACTCGATTCGACCGCCAGTGCTGCTCCTGCGTCGGATCCGGCCATCGATCGCCTCCAGCGGCGGATCCTGTTGCGCCTGTATGCATCAGCGTACCGTGCACGGTGGCGCAGGCTCGTAGCCGGTGTCCGCGCTTGGTGGGGCCATCGAGCGCGGTGAAACGCGCTGGCAGTTGGGCCGCTTCGCGCGGGGGCAGTGTTCAGGCGTTGGGTGCGAGGCGACCCAAGTGCCCATCCCGGTGCTTGCGCGCCAGCTGGCAGTGATCGCTAGATGTGGGCGATACGGGTTGCAAGAAGCTGCGGTTCCTCGGTCTTTTGAACGGCACCGAAGCGGGCCGAGCAGGGCGTATCGCGGTCGTGGATCTTGCCGTCCTTTTTCGCACGATGATAGCCCGGCCCGGGGCCGATGCCTGGAGCCGATGGGTTCGGCACGGCGGCCAAGCAGGCCTGTGTCATCGATCCTGTTGCCGGTCGCCATACGATGGGGGCGGGTGGCGTTCGCGTTGAGGGCGCCCATGTGGCTGGATCGATGACATGGAATCCGATCCCTGTGTTACGGTTGGCCACACAGGCGCCGGCGCGTTCAGGGATCGCCTTCCTGGGCTACTTGCAAAGCGCCGCATGAGGATATGGCCGAAGTTTTTCTGTAGAGTGTCCGGCTGTGGTCTGGGGAAGCCATTGCGCGAAGTCGCTGCTGTCGTCAGATGTGGGGCGGTCTCCTGATCGAGGGATTGGTGGTCGATGACGAGGTGTCGCAGGCTATGATGGATGTCAGGGTCCCCGTGAACTTTCTTGTCGACGGAACCAAGACTCTGTATTTGCGGGGGCTTCCCGACCCCGGTGAGGCGATGGTCCTGCTCGAGCACCGTGTGCTCGAAAACCCGCGAGATCTGTTCAGCCACGTTCGGCGTGTGCTTCTGGCGATTGATCAGGGGGACGCCTTCGCTCTGGAGGGAGCGCTGACCGATCTGTTCATCGTTCTCGGGGGCAACGGGATCGCTCTGAAGGAGTTGCTCCTGTATCTCGTCGAATCCCGTTTTCCGGAATCGTTGGCGGAGCATTTCCGGCGGCACCTCGAGGCGGGTTTCGAGCCATGGGATGCCGCGGTTGCGCAGACCGACGCTTCGGTATTGTCGCTGGGCTTTTCCGGGATGCACGACCTGGTGATCCAGGGCGAGCCGGATGCGGCCTCCGGCTTTTCCAGCGCGCTTGAGGAGGCGCGGTCTTGCCTTGAGTACGGCCAGGTCGACGCGGCACGCGACGTGCTGGAGTGGGCCTTGAAGCAGGATCCGACGGACGAACACCTCGCCACTGAGCTTCTGGAAATTTATACCTACACTCGGGATACTCAGCGGCGCGAGGCGATGCGCGAATTTCTGGAGCTGCATCGGCCAAACCTCCCGGAGGGTTGGTACGCTTAGATTCCTGGTTCGGGGGAGGGGATGCCGCAGCGCTCGGGGGTTCTGCTTTGGGGGAATTTGTATTGTCGGCTGTATTGTCGCTGCCGGGTCTTGGTCCGCGATATGCGCGATGAGTCCCGGTCGCGCGGGCGTTTGTTGGCGGCTGCTGCTCGAGGGGCATGCGCGTTTCTGGCTCGTGCTGGGGCATCCTATGCACGCCTCGGATGCTCGTGTCGGCCCCTGAGTGCCGTGCTGCGGACGCGCGCAAACGTCCTTGCTGGCACCCCCTTTATCCGGCGTGCGGACCAGGGCGAATTATGAAGGGAGTCGATTGTGAAAAAACCCTCTGACACCCAACCTCTGCGTGTGGCTGTGCTGGGGCTCGATGACCGTGGAGAGAATCTCTTCGGGATGTTCATACGGGGGCCGGCCAAGGGTATCTGCAGGCTGGCGCCGGAGGCGGATGCGGAGGCCGTGCTCGTCGATGTCGACGGGCCCGAAGGTCCCGAGCTGTGGGCAGTAGTTCGCGAGCGTTTTCAGGGGCCGATCGCCGTGATGTCGGTGCGGGACCAGAATCTGGGTGATGCTGTTTGGATCCGGAAACCGCTGACGGTCGACAGTTTCGAAGAGTCGATCGATCGGATCCGTAGGCAACTTGCGGGTGCGCGACGCAAGGCGGGTGCAAGGCCCCCTTCCAAGACGCCGTCGTTGGGGGGCGCTGCGCGGTTCGTTTCGCACGACAACGATGCCGCAGCTCTGGAGTCGGGGCCGGTCCCGGTCGGCCTGGTCGGGCTTGACCCAAAGGCAGCAAAGCTCTTCGGCATGTTCGTCCAGGAGGCGGCGCAGGGTAGCTGTGAACTCGTCGACGAATGGCATGCCAAGGTGCTGATTGTCAACGGGGAAGGCAGCGAAGGCCTCGATCTCTGGAAAAGGGTACGCGCCCGTTTCGGTGGCCCGGTAGCCGTGATGTCAAGCCAGGATCCCGACCTTGAGGACGTCGTCTGGATCAGCAAGCCGCTTACTGTTGACGGCTTTCATGCTTCCCTGGAGCTGGTCAAGGGTCAATTGGCCGGCAAGAGGTTGCCCCCGCGGCGGCAACCCGCGCCTGGCGCACCCACCCGGGGCCAGAGTGGGCCGAACGCACTCGCTGGCGCCAACAACCTCGCTGGCGCCAACAACCCTGCGGACCCGGCGCAGAACCCCGTCGCCGGGCGGGCTGCGGATCCCGCCCGGCTGGGCCGTTCGGGCGCGTCTACCGATGATGCGGCCAGCGATCTGAGTACCAGTCAGGCGGCCGGAATGATCTGGGCTCCCGAGCAGGCTGAAGCCTGTTGCGGCGACATCGACGAAGCCGCTTACCTCGATCCGGCGCGTCATGAAGAGGTCGAATACGACCCGTCCGTGTACTTTCAGGGGCTTCTGGAGAGAGCGTACGTCGATTCGGCGCGTCTGCGCGTGCCTGTCGTTCTGGACGATCTGGGCCAGAGGATCCTTGTCTTGCCTGCAACCAAGCAGGTCTACAGCGAGGTCGGCGAGCGAGTCTTCCGGCCATTGTGCATGCAGCCGCTGGGAGTCGGCAAAGGCAACCTCCGCGTGCTGAATCGGGATGAGCCTTCGGAGTTCGCTTCGGATGACCCGAATCTGCATGAATACTATCAAATCCTGTGGATGGCCACGTTGTGGGCGGCACGCGGTCGCATCCCGGTCGGAACCGACCCTGAAGCACCCGTGCGCTTTCGGCACTGGCCCAATTTCACTCGATTGCTGATTCCAACGCACGCCATGCAGATTGCTGCGCTCTGGACGCGAGGGCCGGTCTCGTTGCTGGAAACGGCGCGGTTACTGGGGGTTCCCCATCGCTATGTATTCACCATGTATAGCGGTTGTCTGGCCCTCGGCCTGGTCGAGCGCCGAGCGAAGCCGAGGGGGGCGGTTTCGCCGGTCGTGCCGCAGCCAGTCGCGGATCGGCCAGTCACTCAGGAAAAGCGGAGTTTCCTCGGTCGGCTCCTGCGCAAGCTGACCGGGGATCGCTGAAAAAGGAAAAGACCGTGGCAAATTACAAGATTCTTTTTGCCGGGCCTGTTGGTGCGGGCAAGACCACTGCTATCCGTGCTATCAGTGATATCCCGACCGTCAGTACAGACGAAGCCGCCAGTGACATGGCTCGGAATCGCAAACCGGCGACCACCGTTGCAATGGATTACGGCCTGATGAAGCTGGGTGGGGGGAATAGCGTGCATTTGTACGGAACCCCTGGGCAGGAACGTTTCGATTTCATGTGGGATATTCTGAAAGAGGGGGGGCTTGGGCTGGTCCTCCTGCTGGACAATACGCGATCCAACCGCTTCAAGGATCTCAGTTTTTTTGTCACGGCATTCCGTGAGTTTATCGATAACACCAGCCTGGCGATCGGCGTTACACGGATGGATGAACAGCGTGAGCCCGGCTTGGAACTCTGCAACGAGCATCTCAGGTCGCTTGGTCTAAAGTGTCCGATCTTTGAGGTCGATGCGCGCAGTCGACGCGATGTGTCGTTGCTGGTCCAGGCTCTGCTTTATACGATTGACCCGGGGGTTGTCGAAGATGTCTGATTACGAACTCGTTCCAGGGTTGTATGTGGCTCCGTCACCAGCGGGCGCCTATTACGCGGTGTCGGGAACCAAAATGGATGGCGCGCGTCGCGTGCTTCTGCATCTGATGTCATTGGATAGCAGCCCTGAGCTGACACCTGACCTATTTCAGGAGATCAACGGTTTGGACACGGATGATCCGGCCGGATACCTGCACCGAATGCAATCCATGCATCTGCTTGAGGGGTTCCCCGAGCCGCGCGCCAGACCGGCCGACAGTATCGAAAATGCGATGCCGGGGCTGCTCGGGGATCTGGCTGGGCCAAAGGGGAAGGCGCTACTCGCGGACGAACATGGATTCTATCTGTCGACTCATGGGTTTCCCCACGAAACCGCCGAGGAACTCGCGGCCCTTGCGGCGGACGTGGGCGGCCTGGATCAGCGGCATCGGCGATTGCTGGAGGGCAACCTCGCCTTGCAGACGTCGGCCTGGGGATTGCTCACCGCAGGGGGGAACAGCGAACTGGGTTTCTGGCCCCTGTATGTTGGGAGTGTCCGTTTCTCACTCGTGTTGAAGGGGCGCCCCAGGCTCAACAAGGCAGCATTGGTGGATGTGGTGTGGATGCTGGTCAATCGGTACGGATCTGGATAGATGAGATCGTCGGCCGGGTGTCGACTGTTGCGGGCCGGGCACGAACGGGTGTAATCGTAGGCTGGATTTTTAATTGAGAGGTACGTGATGCGCGCAGATATGTTGGATTCGATCCTGAAAGACCTAAATGGTACCTCGGCAGATATCGAGGCATCCGCGGTAATTTCCACGGATGGACTCATGATGGCTGCGCTCCTGCCGGCGGGCATGGATGAGGATCGTGTGGGCGCAATGAGTGCGGCGATGCTTTCTCTTGGGGAAAGGACGGCGCAGGAGTTGGCGCGTGGGACGATGGAGCAGGTTCTGGTCAAAGGGAACAAGGGGTACATCCTGATGACGGGGGCCGGTAGCGAGGCCGTATTGACCGTGCTATCGAAGCCCAATGCCAAGCTCGGGCTGATTTTTCTGGATGTGAAGCGCGCCGCCGAGAGCATCGTTGACGTGATCTGATGCAAACGGAACCGACACATCGGGAACGAGCGAGCTCGCGCAGGAATTGCTGCGGGCGAATGGTTCTTTCTCGTCGGGCGGGATTCCAGGTACTCATCCGGAAACGGAGGGCAGCGCAATGCTACAGGACATGAACCCCGAGGACATTCAGGGTCCGTATCAGGAAGTAACTCTTCAATTGTACGGTGTGGGCCCGCGCAGGGTCTTGTGGGTAGACGAGGAAGTTCCGTTTCCGGATGGTCGATTGATCGTCTCGAGGACCGACCTGAAGGGGGTCATCACTCATTGCAATGCCTCGTTTGTTGCAATGTCGGGCTATTCCAGAGAGGAGTTGATCGGGGCGGAGCATAGTATTCTGCGGCACCCGGATATGCCAGCCATTGCGTTCAAGGGCCTGTGGGACGATGTCGAGGCGGGCAAGAGCTGGCATGGCTATGTAAAGAATCTGCGCAAGGATGGGAAATTCTACTGGGTTCACGCTGCGGTGGTTCCCAATATCCGCGGGGGGAAGGTGGTTGGGTACACATCGGTGCGCCGAAAGCCATCGCGGCACAAGGTGGACGAGGCGAGCGAGTTGTACAAGAAGCTTCTGGCCGAGGAGAAAGGGCAATGAACGATATCGTGCAGATGACCGCAAGTCCTGATTTCCCGACCAAGCGCATCCCCGGCTGGTTTTTCCTCAATACTTGGCTTCAGAAAGCGCTTGAGACGCGCATACATCTTGAGATTTACCAGGATTTTGAGCAACAGCGCGAAGCCATTCAGTCCGGTCGTGTGGACATCATCTACGCCAACCCGTTCGATGCCGCGATGCTGGTGCGCGAGCAGAATTTTGTCCCGCTCGTACGGCCGTCGGGACGCAGTGACGAATGCATCGTGGCAGTGGCTGCGCAATCGCCGATCCAGGCCGTGGAAGACCTGAAGCCTGGATGCCGATTGGTACGTACGGCCGATCCGGACGTCAACCTGGTAGGGATGATCCTGCTCGAGCCGGCCGATCTCCACGAGGGAAATGTCAAGGTAGAGCAGGTGGAAAGCTATCCGCTGGTTGCCAAGGCCTTGTTGCGCGGAAACGCAGATGTAGGGTTCTTTCTCGAAGAATCCTATGACGAGCTGACCGGGCTGGTTCGCAACGAAATGCGGCCGCTGGTCAGGAGCCAGATTTTCGACATCTGGCATGTCCTTCTGGTGGGGCCGCGATTGAGTGAGCGCCACGAGGAGATACGCCAGGTTCTGTTGGGCATGGCCAACGACCCAAGCGGCGCGGATATCCTGAAGGAACTCGGGTTTTCTTCCTGGGAGAACGTGGAGCACGAAGACACCGAGTTCATGATCGACTTGATGGATACGCTCAAGATTTCCTGATGGATTCAGCGCTTCGGGGCGACAGGCACTGCGCCGTCGTCGAAGTTCGGGTCGAGCCGGCTTTTCAGTAGTTGGGCGGGCGAGCGGCCCTCCGCATCCCATCGCTTCGGACTTCCATCGGTCACGTCGTTGGGCTATTCGATTGCCTGGCGAACCTGCGGTTGTCGAGCACCGAGGCCGCCCCCCCCCCCGCCCCAGCGAGCTCATCATCGCGAGGCCCCGCCGGGTGGTGTGGGCCCAGTAGCCGGGGCCATGTTCGATTCAGGGGCTTGCATGCCGTTGCCGGCCGACCTCTCGGCCCCCAAGCAGACCATCTCCGCGCGCCGCGGCTGTACGAAGCGGTCTGGCTGCGCGGCATCACTGACGCAAGGTTCGCTGGCCCTCGCGTCTGCACCGACCTGCGATGTGGCTGGGATCCGTGGGCGACTGCGGGGGCGGAAATCCCGCAAGCAGGAGCGGGGGCGGCCGCATCAGCCATTGGGGGCTGTTTGGGAAGGCGTAGCGGCCCTTTGGCGTTCCGGGCCGGCAACGCGCACCCCTGTGCCCCCGAAACGACATGGGCCCGGTCACCCGGGCCCATGTCGACGATTCAATTGGTCGGAGTGAAAGGATTCGAACCTTCGACCCCTGCCTCCCGAAGGCAGTGCTCTACCAGGCTGAGCTACACTCCGAACCGAGCCGCATATTCTGCACGGAACTGGTGCCGCTGTCCATGCCTTGCGGGCAACGCGCTGCGTCAGTGGTCGCGTTCCACCGCGAAGCGAGCGAGTTGGGTCAGCGCGTCGCGGTGCGGCGAGGGCGGCAGACGGTCGAGGGCGGCGATCGCTGCCGACACCTCGGCCTCGGCGCACGTTCGCGCGTAGTCGAGCGCGCCGCTGTCGCGCACGATCGCAAGAATGCGGTCGACATGATCCCGGCCGCCCGACTCGATTGCGCCGCGGATCAGGGCCTGGCCTTCGGGGGGGGCAATGCGCAGGGCCTCGATCAGCGGCAGCGTGGGCTTGCCCTCGGCGAGGTCGTCGCCCATCCGCTTGCCGGTCACGTCGCTGTCGGCGGAATAGTCGAGCACGTCGTCGATCAGCTGGAATGCGGTGCCGAGGTGCATGCCGTAGCGGGCCAGCGCCTGTTCCTCCGGCTCCGGCCTGCCGGCCAGTATGGCCCCGAGCTGGCACGCGGCCTCGAACAGTTTCGCGGTCTTGGACCGGATGACCTCCATGTAGCGCGCTTCGTCGACGTCCGCGTCGTGACAGTTCATCAGCTGCATCACCTCGCCCTCGGCGATCACGTTGGTCGCGTGCGCCAGGATCTCCATCACGCGCATCGAGCCGACATCGACCATCATTTCGAAGGCCCGCGAGTACAGGAAATCGCCGACCAAGACCGCTGCCTCGTTGCCGAACAGCTGATTGGCCGTTTCCTGGCCCCGACGTAACTCCGAGGCGTCGACGACGTCGTCGTGCAGCAGGGTTGCGGTATGGATGAACTCGACCACGGCGGCGAGCGTCACATGGTGCGGGCCCTCGTAACCGCAACTGCGCGCGGCGAGCACCGCGAGCAATGGGCGCAGGCGTTTGCCGCCGCTGCGGACAATATAGTGCGAGAGCTGATTGATCAGCGCCACCGGCGAGGCAAGGCGCTCGCGGATGCACTGATCGACCGCCTGCATGTCGTCTGCAGCGATGGTTGGGATGGCGCTCATGGACATGTTGCAGGCAGGAAAGCCGATGGTGAGGGCGATTGCATGCTAGAAACGGCTTGGAGGGGTGTCAAGCGGCCCCTCGTCCGCGCGGTCGTAGGCGGGCGCCCCGGCGTTGACCGCGGAGCGATCCGTTGCTAGTATTCCGCCCCTTTCGCGAGAGCAGTAGCGCCAACGGAGTCTGAGCAACATGTACGCGATCATCGCAACGGGTGGAAAGCAGTATCGGGTGGCCGAAGGCGACCTGATCCGGATCGAGAAGCTCGAGGCCGACGTCGGTTCGACCGTCGATTTCGACCGGGTTCTGATGGTCGGTGAGGGCGAGGACGTGCGTGTCGGAGCTCCGCTGGTCGAAGGCGGCAAGGTCACGGCCACCGTGGAATCCCACGGGCGCGGGGACAAGGTGCGCATCATCAAGTTTCGGCGCCGCAAGCATCATCGCAAGCAGATGGGGCACCGCCAGTACTACACGGCCGTGCGCATCACCGGCATCGCCGGGTAAGGAGAACGAACGATGGCACACAAGAAGGCAGGCGGCAGTACTCGTAACGGCCGCGATTCCGAGAGCAAGCGCCTGGGCGTGAAGCGCTTCGGCGGCCAGCAGGTCCGGGCCGGCAATATCCTGGTCCGCCAGCGCGGAACGCAGTTCCATGCGGGCGAGAACGTGGGTTGCGGCAAGGATCATACGCTGTTCGCGAAAGCCGACGGCGAGGTCGTGTTCAAGGTCGGCGGCCCGCGCAACCGGCGCTACGTGAGCGTACAGCCGCAACAGTAAGCGCTGGCAGCCCGCTCCCGCAAAGCCCCGATCTTCGGGGCTTTTTCGGTTTGGGACCAGCCTGTCGGAGACGCGCCGCCATGAAATTCATCGACGAAGCGACGATCACGGTGAAGGCCGGCGACGGAGGGAACGGCTGTGTCAGCTTCCGTCGTGAGAAGTACATTCCGTTCGGCGGTCCGGACGGCGGCGACGGCGGCGACGGCGGGAGTGTCTGGCTGGTCGGTGATTCCGGGTTGAACACGCTCGCCGATTTCCGGTTTCAGCGCCGGTTCGAGGCCGAGCGCGGCGAGAACGGTCACGGGCGCAACCGCACGGGGCGCTCCGGCGTCGATCTGGAGGTCCCGGTGCCGGTCGGGACGCAGGTCTTCGATGCGGAAACCGGCGAGATGATTGGCGACGTGACGCGTCCGGGTCAGCGGCTGCTGGTGGCGCAGGGCGGCTTCCACGGTCTGGGCAACACCCGCTACAAGAGTTCGACCAACCGCGCGCCGCGACAAAGCAAGCCCGGTACCCCGGGCGATCTCCGCAGCCTGAAGCTCGAGCTCAAGGTGCTGGCCGACGTCGGTCTGCTCGGTCTGCCCAACGCGGGCAAATCGACGCTGCTCCAGCAGGTTTCGGCCGCCGAACCGAAGATCGCCGATTACCCGTTTACTACGCTGCATCCGCAGCTCGGGGTGGTGCGCGTGGGACCGACCCAGAGCTTCGTGATGGCGGACATTCCCGGGCTGATCGAGGGTGCAGCCGAAGGCGCGGGGCTGGGCATCCGGTTTCTGAAACACCTGGCGCGCACCCGGCTGCTGCTGCATCTGGTCGACGTCGCGCCGCCCGACCCGGATCTGGATCCGCTGGAAGCGGTGGATACCGTGGTCGCGGAACTGGAGCATTATAGTGCCGAACTGGCCCGGTTGCCGCGCTGGCTGGTGCTGAACAAGGTCGATCTGCTCGGGCCCGAGGCGCTGTCTGCGCTGCGCGAGCGGGCGTCGGCGAAGCTCGGGCCGGAGCAGCCCGTGTTCGCGATTTCCGCGGCCACCGGCGCTGGCGTTGCGGCGCTGGTGCAGGCGGTGATGCGCGATATCGAGCGGCGCGCCGAGTCCGGGGAAGGCGTGGGCGACGACGATGGCCGCGATGCGTAACGGCTTTCCGCGGGTCCGGCGCGTCGTGATCAAGATCGGCAGCGCGCTGATCACCGGCGACGGTACCGGGCTCGACCGGGCGGCACTGACCGGCTGGGCGCGCGAGATCGCTGAACTTCGGCAGCAGGGGTACGAGGTGGTGCTGGTGTCCAGCGGAGCGGTTGCCGAGGGCATGCACCGCCTCGGCATGCGCGAGCGCCCGCATGCGCTGCATCTGCTGCAGGCGGCCGCCGCGGTGGGCCAGATGGGGCTGATCCGGGCCTACGAGCGCGAGTTCTCAGGCCATGGCCTGCACGCCGCGCAGGTCCTGCTGACCCACGACGATCTGGCCGATCGCGCGCGCTACCTGAACGCCCGCAGCACCATCCAGGCGCTGCTCGGGCTCGGCACGATCCCGGTCGTGAACGAAAACGACACCGTCGCGAACGACGAGATCCGCCTGGGGGACAACGACACGCTCGGCGCGCTGGTTGCGAACCTGCTGGTCGCGGATCTGCTGCTGATCCTGACCGACCAGCACGGGCTGTTCGACCGGGATCCCCGCGCCCACGCGGACGCCCGATTGATCGAGGAAGGCAAGGCCTCGGACCCCGCGCTGCACGGCTACGTGTCGAGCAGCTTCGGGCGGCTGGGGCGGGGTGGGATGGCGACCAAGTTGCTGGCGGCCGAACGCGCGGCCCGTTCCGGAACGCACACGGTGATCGCGTTCGGTCGCCTGCCGGAGGTGGTGGCGCGCGTCGTTCGTGGCGAAAATATCGGCACCTGGCTGAAGCCGGACCGCGAACCGCTGGCCGCGCGCAAGCGCTGGATTGCGGATCAGTTGCACTCGCGCGGCGAACTGCGGCTGGATGCCGGTGCGGCGCGGGTGTTGCGGGAATCGGGGCGCAGCCTGCTGCCGGTGGGCGTGGTCGATGTGCAGGGCGGGTTTCGCCGCGGCGATGTGGTGACCTGCATGGATCCCGAGGGGCAGCCGATCGCGCGGGGGCTTTGCAACTACGGGTCTGACGAGGTCCGGCGCATCCGCGGCCTCAAGGCCGATCGGGTCGAGTCGGTGCTGGGGTATGTCGCCGAGCCCGAATTGATTCATCGCGACAATCTGGTGCTGCTGTAACGGCAACCACGGGGGCGCGGGGCCGATCGGCAACGCAGAACGCCCGCCGAGCGATGCGCGGCGGGCGTTCTGTCGATGGAAGCACCGGACGTGGTCCGGTGCCCCGCAATCAGGCCTGGCCCATCTCCCGGATCCGGGCGTTCAGCCGGCTCTTGTGGCGCGCGGCCTTGTTCCGGTGAATCAGGCCCTTGCTGACGGTGGAATCGATCACCGGCACGGCCTGCCGATACGCGCTGGTGGCGCTTGCCGAATCGCCGGAGCGAATGGCCTTCAGCACGTTCTTGACCGACGTGCGGAAACGGGAACGCAGCGCCATGTTGTGGGCGCGGTTCTTCACTGCCTGTCGCGCGCGCTTGCGTGCGGATGCGATGTTCGCCAAGGCGGAATCCTCTTGAATGCCGTGTAGAGCTTCGGAAAGGGGCAGAAAATTACAGGGATCGACGCCTGCGGTCAAGTCTGCACGCGCCGGGTTTCAATCCGCGCCTGGGCTCGGCGCGGATTGAAACGGCCGGCTGCTGCGTCTACTTGCACAGGCTGCCTGCGTCGCGCCGCATTGCTCGGCACTGGCTGGACGGCGCCTCGGGTGTTCAGGCCGGCAGCGAAACCCACGATCCAAAGGAGAAATTCGATGACGAAGACTGGAACTTTCGGAACGCGTGCCCGTTCCTCCGGCTGGCTGGGCATGGCGGTGCTGCTGGCCGCCGCGACCCTGATGCTGGTGGCGGCGCCGAAGGCCGCGAGTGCGGCCGAGGCGCGCGTCGTCTACCACGCGGACTTTGCAGATCCCCGGCGCTTCTCGGCGATGCTGACCAGCATCAACAACATGGTGATGCACTACGACGACAACTTCATCGACTACGACGTGCGCATCGTGTTCGTTGCGCATGGGATCCGGTTTGTCACCGACGACACGCTGGAGGGCACGCCGTTCGCCGAGGACGAGCAGCTGCGCGAGGACCGGTCCACGCTGCGCGGGCGCCTGCAGTCGCTGAACAGCCTGCACAACGTGCGCCTCGAGCTCTGCGAGATCACCCAGAACTCGGTCGGCCTGGCTGGGGACGCGGTCTACGACGCGGTGGATTTCATTCCCTCCGGTGTGGTGCGGATTGCCGAGTTGCAGAACGAGCAAGGCTTCGCCTACGTGAAGGTCGAATGATCGCCTGAGTCCGGGGTGGGGGCGGCAGTCTGGCCCCCACCTCCCCCGGCGCAGGTCGCGGTCCGCGCGATCCGCGCCAGCGCCCCGGCTTGCTTCATCCGGTGGCCGGCGTCGCCTACACTACCCGGTTTTCGCGACGCAGGCCCGCCGTGAACCGCATCTTCCGTTCCACCGCGATCGTCAGCGGGATGACGCTGATCTCTCGCGTTCTCGGCTACCTGCGCGACATGGTGCTGGCGGTCACCTTCGGCGCGGGTGCCACGACCGACGCGTTCTTCGTCGCGTTTCGGATTCCGAACTTCTTTCGCCGCCTGTTCGCCGAGGGAGCGTTCTCGCAGGCCTTCGTGCCGGTGTTCGCCGAGTACCGCGAGAAGCATGGGCGCGTGCCCTTGCGCGACCTGCTCGATCATACCGCCGGAGCATTATTGGCTGCGCTGACCCTGGTCACGCTGATCGGCGTGTTGGCCGCGCCCTGGCTGATCTGGGTGTTCGCGCCCGGTCTGGCTCAGGCCGAGGGGCGCCAGGATCTCGCGGTGCAGATGCTGCGCATCACCTTCCCCTACCTGCTGTTCATCTCGCTGACCGCGATGGCTGCCGGAATCCTGAACAGCATCGGGCGCTTTGCGGTGCCGGCTTTCACGCCGGTATTTCTGAACCTGGCATTGATTGCCGCGGCGCTCTGGGCCGCGCCGATGTTCCCGGAGCCGGTAGTGGCGCTGGCCTGGGGTGTGTTCGTCGCCGGCATGCTGCAACTGGCCTTTCAGGTGCCGTTTCTGCTGCGCGCGGGCCTGCTGCCCAGGCCGCGTTTCCGGCGCGCACACGCGGGGGTGCGCAAGATCGTGCGGCTGATGCTGCCTGCGATCCTGGGCACTTCGGTGGTTCAGATCAACCTGCTGGTCGACACGGTGATCGCGTCGTTCCTGGTGGCGGGTTCGATCTCCTGGCTGTATTTCGGAGACCGTTTCGTCGAATTGCCGCTGGCGCTGTTCGGAATCGCGATCGCGACCGTGATCCTGCCGCGGCTGTCGGGCGAGCATTCGCGCGCCGATGCGGCCGCGTTCGGGCGTACGCTGGACTGGGCGTTGCGGCTGTCGCTGCTGGTCGCGTTGCCTGCCGCGGCTGGCCTGATCGTGCTGGCGGTGCCGATCCTCGCGACGCTGATCCAGTACAGCGCCTTTACCGAGCACGACACCCGGATGGCGGCGATGGCGCTGGCCGCGTATGCGCTGGGTCTGCCGGCGTTCATCCTGATCAAGGTGCTGGCGCCGGGCTTCTTCGCGCGGCAGGACACGAAGACCCCGGTGAAGATCGCGGTGATCGCGATGCTCGCGAACATGGGGCTGAACGCGCTGTTCGTCCTGCCCTGGTACCTGTCCGGCGTTCCCGGCGCGCATGCCGGCCTGGCGCTGGCCACGTCCGCCTCGGCCTATCTGAACGCGGGTTTGCTGTATCGCGGGCTGCGGCGCGAGGGCATCTACCGCCCCGGCCCGGCGCTGCCCGGGTTCCAGCGCGGCCTGTGGACGGCGCTGGCGGTGATGGTGGCGGTGCTCGCGCTGGCCGCTCCGGGCTGGGGGCAGTGGTCGGACTGGAGCGCGGCGCAGCGCGGGCTGGTGTTGTCGGGCCTGATCGCTGCCGGCACCGGCAGTTTCCTCGCGGTGCTGCTGCTGGCCGGGCTGCGCCCGCGCCAGTTCCTGCTGCGCGATGCCTGATGCTGCGCTCTCCGCGCCCGCCGGTTTCCCAAACGCGGCGCCGGCCGGCCGGGTCTCGGGGGGCGCGGCCTGGAGAACGCCGCGAACACTGGGCGTTGCCCGGGGACCGGCCGCGCGCTTGGAACCCCTGGCCTGCCAGGGGGAAGGTGTGTGGCCAGGGGCGCCCGGGGTATACTTCCGCTTTTGCGCGGATGTGTGGCGATGCGGCTGTTGCGCGGCTTGGCCTTCCGCGGGCCGGTGTATTCCGGCGCGGCGGTCACAATCGGGAACTTCGACGGCTTCCATCGCGGGCACCAGGCGGTGGTCTCCCGGCTGCTCGACGCCGGTGCGCGGCTGAATGCGCCCACCGTACTGATCACCTTCGAGCCGTTGCCGCTGGAATTCTTTGCGCCGGAGCGCGCGCCGGGCCGGCTGCAGCGCCTGCGTGACCGCATCGATTTTCTGCGCACCACCGGTCTGGATGCGGTCTGGCTGATGCGCTTCGGCCCCGGCCTGGCCGGTTTGGCGGCCGAAGCCTTCGTGGAACGCGTGCTGCGCGACACCCTGGCCGCCCGGCACGTGCTGGTCGGCGACGACTTCCGTTTCGGCAAGGGCCGAACCGGCGACTATGCATTGCTCGAGCGGATGGGTGCCGAGATGGGCTTTTCGGTGGAAGCGACCCCGACACTCAGCGACGGCGCGGGACGCATCAGCAGCACGCGCGTGCGCGCCGCTGCGCAGGAAGGCGACTTCGATGCCGTGGCCCGGCTGCTCGGGCGCCCCTACGCGCTCTGCGGCCGGGTTTCACACGGCGACAAGCGCGGCCGCGTGATCGGCTTCCCGACCGCCAACCTGCGCCTGGGCCCGCAGCCGTTGGCGTTGCGCGGGGTGTTTGCGGGTTGGCTGTTCCTGCGCGGCGGCGCACGCATGGCAGCGGTGACGAACATCGGCTGGCGGCCCACGGTCGCTGGCCGTGAACAGCGCCTGGAAGCGCATGTGCTGGACGCCAGCCCGGACCTGTACGGCCAGCTGGTGCGGTTCGAACCGCTGGCCCAGTTGCGCGGCGAACAGCGTTTCGAGTCGCTGGACGCGCTGAAATCCCAGATCGAGCGCGATGTCGCCGGCGCCCGCGCGGTGTTCGCGCATCACTCACTGCATCAGCCGGCCTGACCGGCGCTTCGGAATCGACCCATGGCACGCAAACCGCCCCCGCCGAACCCTTACAAGCACACGCTGAATCTGCCCGAGACCCCGTTCCCGATGCGGGCCGGGCTGGCGCAGCGCGAGCCCGGCTGGCTGCGCGACTGGGCCGAGGCAGGGCGCTACCAGCGGCTGCGCGAGCATTGTGCCGGCCGCCCGCGTTTCGTGCTCGCGGATGGCCCCCCCTATGCCAACGGCTCGATCCACGTCGGGCATGCGGTGAACAAGATCCTGAAGGACTTCATCACCAAGAGTAAGACGCTGTCGGGCTACGACGCGCCGTTCGTTCCGGGGTGGGATTGTCATGGCCTGCCGATCGAATTGAAGGTCGAGCAGCGACTGGGCAAGGCCGGCAAGGATGTGGATCCGGCGACGTTCCGCGCCGCCTGCCGCGAGTACGCGGCGGAACAGGTCGCAGGCCAGAGCGCCGACTTCCAGCGCCTGGGCGTGCTGGCCGACTGGGACCGCCCCTACCTGACCATGGACTACCGCGTCGAGGCCGACACCATCCGGGCCTTGGGCCAGATCATGGCGCGCGACCACGTGCAGATGGGCGAGAAGCCGGTGCACTGGTGCGTCGACTGCGGCTCGGCGCTGGCCGAAGCGGAAGTCGAATACGAGGACAAGACCTCGCTGGCGATCGACGTGCGCTTCCCGGTGGTCGACGAGCTCGACCTGCTGCGGCGGCTGGAGCTCGACGGCGATTCCGACGAGCCGGTCAGCGTGGTGATCTGGACCACCACGGCCTGGACGCTGCCGGCCAATCAGGCGGTGGCGCTGAACCCGACACTGACCTACGTGCTGGTGCGCTTCGAGCGCGAACGCCTGCTGCTCGCCGAGGCGTTGCTGGACGACTGCCGGAACCGCTATCAATTGGGCGAAGGCGTCGTCGTCGGCCGTGCGAGCGGCGCGAGCCTCGAGGGTCTGCTGCTGCAGCATCCGTTCCTGGAACGCCAGGTGCCCGTGATCCTCGGCGACCACGTGACCGTCGATGCGGGCACGGGCTGCGTGCATACCGCACCGGGTCATGGTCAGGACGATTACGCGATCGGGCAGCGCTATGGGCTGCCGGTGGAGAACCCGGTCGGCCCCGACGGTCGTTTCCTGCCGGGAACGCCGTACTTCGCCGGGGAGAACGTGCATCAGGCGAACGCGCACGTGGTCGACGTGGTGCGCGAGCGCGGCAGCCTGGTCGTGGTGGAAAAGTTTCATCATAGCTATCCGCATTGCTGGCGGCACAAGACGCCGACGATCTTCCGCGCCACGCCGCAATGGTTCATCAGCATGGAACGCGGCAATCTGCGGCGCGACGCGCTGCGCGCGGTCCGGGCGACCCGCTGGGTGCCGGAATGGGGCGAGGCGCGCATTCGTGGCATGGTCGAGAACCGGCCGGACTGGTGCATTTCGCGGCAGCGCAACTGGGGCGTGCCGATCCCGCTGTTCGTGCACCGGGAGACCGGGCGCCCGCATCCGCAGTCCGAGGCGCTGCTCGAGGCCGTCGCCAGGCGCGTGGAAGAACAGGGGATCGAGGCGTGGTTCGCGCTCGAGCCCGAGGAGCTGCTCGGTTCCGACGCCGGGAATTTCGTGAAGCTGAAGGATACCCTGGACGTCTGGTTCGATTCCGGGGTCACCCATTTCACCGTCAGCGATCAGCGCCCGGAACTCGGCTTTCCCGCCGACCTGTACCTGGAAGGCTCGGACCAGCACCGCGGCTGGTTCCAGTCGAGCCTGCTGACCAGCGTCGCGATGCGCGGTCAGGCACCTTACCGGGCAGTGCTGACGCACGGCTTCACCGTGGACGAGAAGGGCGAGAAGATGTCCAAGTCGCGCGGCAACGTGGTCGCGCCGCAGGAGGTCGTCTCGACGCTGGGTGCCGACATCCTGCGGCTGTGGGTTGCCGCCACCGATTTCTCCGGCGAGATGGCCATCTCGCCCGGAATCCTGGAGCGCATGTCGGACGCGTATCGGCGCATCCGCAATACCGCGCGCTTCCTGCTCGCGAACCTCAACGGCTTCGAGCCCGCGCGCGACGCGCTGCCCGCCGAGGCCCTGCTGCCGCTCGACCGCTGGATCGTCGACCGCGCGCTGCGGGTCCAGAACCACGTCGTGCAGTCCTACGACGACTACCAGTTCCACCAGATCTACCAGCGTGTGCACAACTTCTGTTCGGTGGAACTGGGCAGCTTCTACCTGGACGTGATCAAGGACCGCCAGTACACCACGCCCGCGGACAGCCTCGCGCGGCGTTCGGCCCAGACCGCTTTGTATCACGTGGCCGAGGCGCTGACGCGCTGGATCGCGCCGATTCTGACCTTCACGGCCGAGGAAATCTGGGCGCTGCTGCCGGGCGAGCGCGCCGAGAGCGTGCTGTTCGCGCAGTGGTATGACGGTCTGCAGCCGCTGGCGGGCGACGCCGTGTTCTCGGCGCGCGACTGGGATCGGATCCTCGAGGTGCGGACCGCGGTCGCGCGTTCGATCGAGGTGGCCCGCAACGAGCAGGGCCTGGGCGGCTCGCTGAACGCCGAGATCGACGTCTATGCCCAGGACGAGCTGGCCGCGCTGCTCGACCGCCTCGGCGACGAGCTGCGGTTCGTGCTGATCACCTCCGACGCGCGCGTGCTGCGGGCAGCACCGCCCGAGGGCGTCGAACCGGTGGCACTGGACAGCGGTGAGGCGATCGCGATCGCCGTGCGCAGGAGCGAACATCCGAAATGCGTGCGCTGCTGGCATCGTCGCCCGGACGTGGGCCACCATCCCGAGCACCCCGAACTCTGCGGGCGCTGCGTCGAGAACGTGGCCGGCGCCGGCGAACAGCGGCGGTACGCCTGATGGCTCCGGCGACGGCATTGGTGCCGGGGCTGGCGATCGCCGCGGTCGTCTTCGTGCTCGACCAGATCACCAAGCTCTGGGCCGAGCATGCGCTGACGCTGTACGCGCCGATCGAGGTCACCGGCTTCTTCAACCTGACGCTGGTCTACAACCCCGGCGCGGCGTTCAGTTTCCTGAGCGCGGCCGGGGGCTGGCAACGCTGGCTGCTGTCCGGCATCGCGCTGGGTGTCGGCGTGCTGATCGTGGTCTGGCTGCGGCGCCTGCCGCGCCAGGCCTGGCTGATGATGGCGTCGCTGGGGCTGATCCTGGGCGGTGCGCTGGGCAATCTGGTCGACCGGCTGCGCCTGGGCATGGTGGTCGATTTCCTGGATTTCCACTACGCCGGGCTGCACTGGCCCGCCTTCAACGTGGCCGACGCCGCGATCACCGTCGGTGCGATCTGCCTGATCGTCGCCACCTGCACCGAGCAGTGCGGGCCGAACCGCCAGGGCAACGCGCGATGACTGCGGTGACACCGGGCAGCCGCGTGACGCTGCACTACCGTCTGGTGCTCGAGCAGGGTTTCGTTGCCGACCGCTCGGGCGATGAACCGCTGGAATTCGTGCTGGGCGACGGCACGCTGGAACCGGGGCTGGAACGCCATCTGATCGGGCTGGAAGCAGGGGAGCGGCGGGAAATTGCGATCGCTCCCGGAACCGTGTTCCCCTTTGCGGTGAAGGCCGCGGTGCAGGTGCTCGAACGTGCCGCATTTCCGGCGGACATGCCGCTTGAACCCGGCATGATCTACGAATTCAATACTCCGGCCGGCGATGCGGTGCCGGGACGCATCAAGGCGGTGGAGAGCGACGCGGTGACCGTGGATTTCAATCACCCGCTGGCGGGGCAGCCCTTCACCTTCGAGGTGGAGATCGTGTCGGTCGAGCCGGCGGCCGCCGATCCCGCAACCGATGGCGAGGGCTGAGACGGTGGACGTAGTGCTGGCCAATCCCCGCGGTTTCTGCGCCGGGGTGGAACGTGCGATCGAGATCGTCGAGCGCGCGCTGGAGCTGTTCGGTGCGCCGCTGTATGTGCGCCACGAGGTGGTACATAACCGCCATGTGGTCGATCGGCTGCGCGCCGGTGGCGTGGTGTTCGTCGATGAACTCGACGAGGTGCCGGACGGCCAGGTCGTGATCTTTTCAGCCCACGGTGTTCCCAAGCGCGTGCAGGACGAGGCGGCCCGTCGCGGCCTGCAGGTGTTCGATGCGACCTGCCCACTGGTCACCAAGGTGCATTTGGAGGTGGCGCGCTATGCCCGGGAAGGGCGCGAGGTGGTTCTGATCGGGCACGCCGGCCATCCGGAAGTCGAGGGCACGCTGGGGCAGTTCGCCCCCGCCCACGGTGGCCGGATGTACCTGGTCGAGGCGCCCGAGGATGTCGCCGGCCTCGAAGTGTCCGACCCCGATCGGCTGGCCTACGTCAGCCAGACGACCCTGTCGATGGACGACACCGCCGCGGTCATCGACGCGCTGCGCGCCCGCTTCCCGCGGATCGAGGGCCCGCGCAAGATGGACATCTGCTACGCGACGCAGAACCGTCAGGACGCGGTGAAGGAACTCGTGCGCCAGTGCGACCTGCTGCTGGTGGTCGGATCCGGCAATAGCTCCAACTCCAACCGCCTGCGCGAGATCGGCGCGCGGGCCGGCGTCGAGTCCTATCTGGTCGACGGTCCGGCGGACGTCGAGCCGGCCTGGCTGGAGGGCAAGCGCCACATCGGGGTGACTGCCGGCGCATCGGCACCCGAAATCCTGGTGCGGGAACTGATCGAGTTCCTGCGCGCCCAGGGCGCGGAGCAGGTCAGCGAAGCCAGCGGCCTGGAGGAACACGTGACCTTCTCCCTGCCGGCCGCGTTACGCCGGGCCTGATGTCGGGCCCGGGAATGCGGCCGCCTCGGGACATCCCGGTCAACCTCGTCACCGGTTTTCTCGGTGTCGGCAAGACCACCGCGATCCGGAACCTGCTGCGGCAACGCCCCAGCGGCGAGCACTGGGCAGTCCTGGTCAACGAATTCGGCGAGATCGGCGTCGACGGCGGCTTGCTCGCGGACACCGGCGTTGCGCTGGAGGAAATCCCCGGTGGTTGCCTGTGCTGCGTGTCGGCGCAGCTGTTCACGGTCGGGCTGAATCGCCTGATTCGCCAGCGCCGGCCGGACCGGATCCTGATCGAGCCCACCGGCCTCGGGCATCCGGCGCAGATCCTGCGCACGCTGACCGAACCGCCCTATGCCGGTGTGCTGGACCTGCGCGCGACCATGACGCTGATCGACGCCCGCCATCTGGCGTCCCTGCGGCATCGCGAGCATCCGATCTGGCGGGACCAGATCGCGCTGGCGGACATCCTGGTGGCGAACAAGCTCGACCTGTATACCGAGGCCGACCGCGAGGCCTTGCGGGACTACGTTGCACAGATGCCCGCGCCGCGCCCGCTGGTGGTCGAGACCTCCAACGGCCGGGTGGCAGTGGAGTGGTTGAGTCGCCCGCGTCTGGATCGCGGCGGCGCGCTGTTCCCCGAAGCCCGCGCGTTTCTGCAGGCCCAGGCCGCTCAGGGTCACCATGACCATGACCATGACCATGACCATGGCCACCACGCATCCGGCGCGGCACCCGGCGACTGGGTCACCGTCGATACCCGTGGCGACGGCTACATCGGCCGGAGCTGGTGGCTTCCCGTGGATCGGGAGCTCGATCACGCGTCGCTGCAGCGATGGGTCAGGGCGTTTTCCGGCGAACGCCTGAAGGGTCTGATGCGTACCGAGCGGGGTTGGCAGCAACTGAATCGCGTCGACGGCGACGGCGAACTCGAAGACCTGCCGCCGCCATCGGAGCCGATTCGCCCCCGGATCGAGGCGATCGTTCCCGAGCACAGACCCGACCTCCTTCAGGCCTTCGACGCGGCGCTGCGCGGTACCGAACGCCGGGCCTGAGCCGGGCGCAGGCCGGCTCGACGCGGTGCGCCCCCTCCGGCGCACCGCAGCCCCGCGCCCGCTACGTCCGGACCCCCAAGACCGACCATCCGCGCGCCAGCCGCCCTGGGGTGATGCAGGCCTCCGGGAGAACGGGGCCGGGCGATGCCTGCGTTATTTCGAACGCTTCCCGCGCCGACCTGCGTGAAATGCCGCACTCACTGGGATGCTCATCCGGCGCAATCGGCGTCGGACCCGCATTGTGGGTCTTGGCGCGAATGCTGCTTGTACCCACGTTGCCGGCAGAGGCCGTGGGTGCGGGGAACCCTTCCCGAATTGTTCAAGCTCGGTCGCGGTGTCCCCCATCGCTTGCTTCGCGCCAAGGGAGGGGCCGCCTCGCGCCACGCTTCCGCCGGCACACCAGATTTCCACCAATCGAGGATACTCATGATCAAGAAGCCTTTGGCATTTATCGCCCTGTTGCTCGTTTTGCTTGCCGGGTTCGCGACTGCTGCGCATGCCGATGACGAGCACACCCAGGGGCTGTTCGTCAATCTGACCACCGATGACACCTGGTCAGCCAGCAAGGCCATCTTCTTTGCGCACCAGCGGGCGCTCAAGGCTGGCCATGAACCGGTTGCGGTATGGTTGAACGTTCGGGGCATCTATCTCGCGGACCGCAAACGCGCGTCGGATGTGCATGGTCCGATGGCCGAGCAGGGGGCCTCGATCCAGGATATGTTGCGGGCGTTCATCGAGGACGGTGGCCGCGTCATCGCCTGCGCGGCCTGCGCGCGCGCAGCGGGGCTCGCGCCGGCCGATTTCATCGAAGGGGTCGAAATGGGGGATCCCGAGCTGGTGCTCGGCCTGGTGTTCGACCCCAATGTGAAAACGTTGACCTGGTAGCCTGCCGTCCACGCGAAGGATGAACCCAACCAACACGCTCGACGGAGGCTAGGAATGGATTGCCAACACCGATCAGGTTCTTTCCACAAGGCTGCGTTGGCTGCCATCGCGTTCGTCGGCTGCGCGATGGGCAGTTCTGCATTGTTTGCCCACCACGTGCCCGGCCACCACGGGTCCGACATCGCCGAATGTGATTGTCCGCCAGGTGTCGAACTGGCGTCCGACGCCTGGGTGCGCCTGCTGCCGCCGACGCAGCCGAATACCGCGGCTTACATGACGCTGCGCAATCTCACCGATGCGGATCTGCACATCATTGCGGCGGAATCGCCGGCGGCCCGGGTGACCGAACTCCACGACCATGTGCAAGACGCCGAGGGCGTGATGCGCATGCGCGAGGTCGACGCGATCGTGATTCCCGCGCACGGGAAGGTGGAACTGAAACCGGGCGGCCTGCACGTGATGCTGATCGACATGGTCGAGCCGCTGCAGCAGGGGCAGCACGTGCCGATCACCCTGTACGTCGAAGGGTTCCAGGATCTGCATCTTCATGCGCCCGTGCAGCACGCGGGTAGCGGTGCGGGCCACGATCACCACCACGATCACCACGGCCATTCTCACTGACGGTCGTTTTCCCGGCAGCAGGCGTCGGGAAGCATGAACGCGGCCTGCGGATGAATGCGGAAAAGCCATGTAAAGGGCCTCGGCTGCCCCGCGTCCTTCGCGGGGTCCGTGTTCGTCCGCCGGCCGCTATTGCAAGCGGGCGCAGCCGGAGGCGTTCCGGCACTCCTGGCTCGAATTCCCGATCCAACGTCGGCTTCGGGAATTCATCAAATGTTGCCTGCTGCGTCTTCGGTTCAGTATTCGGCCAGGGGTAGCCGTCCCGCATCGATCAGTTTCAGGCAGGCGTCGACCACTCGCGCATCGAAGCGGGTGCCCCGGTGGGTCCGAATCTCTTCGACGGCCGCACTCAGGCCCAGCGCGGGCCGATAGGGGCGGTGCGAGGAAATGGCCTCGACCACATCGGCTACGGCGAGGATGCGCGCTTCGAGCAATATGTCGTTCCCGGACAGGCCATCGGGATAACCCGATCCATCCAAACGCTCATGGTGCTGGCGGATGATCTGGGGCACCGGCCAGGGGAAGTCGATGCCCTTGACGATGTCGTATCCGGCAATCGCATGCCCCTTGATGATCTCGAACTCGGCCACGCTGAGCTTCCCGGGGCGGGAAAGAATCTCCACCGGCACCGAAATCTTGCCGATGTCGTGAATCGTACCCGCCACGAACAGCCCCTTGAGACGGTGTTCGTCGAGTCCTATTTCGTGAGCGATGGCTTCGGCAATGCGGGTGGCACGCTTCTGATGGCCTGCCGTGTAGGGATCGCGGAATTCCAGTGTGGTGGCAATGGCCTCGATCGTACGCTCCAGCGAGTGTTCCAATGCATGTCGCGCCTTCAGGTGCTGTTCACGGGCTTGGAGCGTGTCCAGGCCATAGGTCAGGTCGCCGGCCATCTCCACCATCACCCGGACATCCTCGATTTCCGAGAAGGCATGGTGATCATCGGCGAACACCAGCAGCCGACCCAACGGGCGGTCCTGCAGCCGCAAGGGCAGGATGATCGAGTGCCCCGGGCGATCGGCATCGCCGTCGTAGAGTCCGCAGGGGCCATCTGGCATCAGATCCTCATCCCAGTGCACGTCCTCCCGTCCCGCCTGGCACCGGGCGCCATCGTCCAGCGCGATGAGTGCCGCCGGGTACCCGCCCCCAATGATGGCCTCGCCCATCAACTCGAGCATCTCTTCCACGCTCCGGGCATGGACCACGGCCTGGTTCCCCGCCGAAAGCGTGCGTAGCGCGCGGGTGCGCTCCGCCACTTTCCGCTCGAGTTCGAGCTGCAGCTCGCGCAGGTTCAGATGGCTCTGAACGCGGACCAGCACTTCTTCGGGAACGAAGGGCTTGGTGATGTAGTCGACGGCACCCACCGCGAAACTTCGCAACTTGTCGGCCGATTCGCGCAGGGCGCTGAGGAAAATCACCGGCACATCGCGGCTGGCCGGATCCTGCTTGAGCCTTTCGCACACCTCGAAGCCATTCATCTGCGGCATCTTGATGTCCAGCAGCACCAGATCCGGCAGGCGGGCCTTCACCGACTCCAGGGCCATCCGGCCGCTGGACGCAACGCGGACGTTGTAGCCGGCCCCTCGCAGTACCTTGGTCATCAGCTTCAGGTTCGCCGGATTGTCGTCGACCACCAGCACCCCACCGTTGAGCAGACTCATTCTCCCGCCTCATTGCCATCCAGCACAGCCAACACCTCATCGTATCGGAAGGACTCCAATGGCCCATGCAAGACCCGTGCCAGTGGCGCATCGTCCCGAGCAATGTCGGACACGAGCGTCTCCAGCGCATCGACATCCCCTGCCAACAGCGCCTCGCGCAAGGTGCCGCGGCGATCGGGGGACAGGCGGGCAAGCGCGCCAGCCCAATCGGTGGATTCTGCGGAGCTGCCCCGTGTTGCCGGGTCATCGTCGGCATAGCGATAGCGTAGCCCCAGATGCCGTCGCATGGTCTCGAAGATCTGATGCGGCTGGAACGGCTTGCGCAGCAGGGCCACGCAACCGCTGGCGAACACTTGGGCCTGATCGTCCGTGGAAATGCTCGCCGTGAGGGCGGCGATCACGGTCTTGTCGCCGTCTGCAGCCTTGCGAATCAGGCGAGCTGCCTCGTGGCCATCCATTTCCGGCATGCGGATGTCCATCCAGACGAAATGCGGGTGCCAGTCATTGAATTGCTGCACGGCTTCACGGCCGTCAGCCGCCTGCCGCACCGAGAAACCGGCGCCCTCCAGCAGGCGGACCAACAGCAGCCGGTTGGCATCGGAGTCGTCTGCCACCAGCACCCGCCACTCCGGCTGATCCTCAGTCAAGTGAAGCACACGGCGTGCAGGGGCCGCTTGCTCGATCTGGTCGGGCCTGGCTTTCTCGAGCGGCAGCCGAACGGTGAAGCGGGAACCGGAACCCGGCTGACTCTCGACCGAGATCTCGCCGCCCATCAGTTCGACGAACTGCCGGGTGATCGGCAGCCCCAGCCCGGTTCCCTCGGTGGGGCCGGCCCCATCCACCTGATAAAACGGCTCAAAGATACGCGCGATGGCCTCGTCGTCGATCCCCCTTCCCTGATCGGTGACAGTGATCTCCAGCACCGCCTGCCCGCCGCGAGGTTGGATGGACCGGGCCGCGATCCGCACCTCGCCCCGGTCGCTGTACTTGACCGCATTGCTGGCCAGATTGATCAGTATCTGCTGCAACTTGCGTCCATCCGAACGGATATGTGCCGGCAGAGCGGGATCCCGGAATACCGAAAGCTCGAGCCCCCGCTCGTTCGCACGTGGGCGCAACATGTCGGCCACGTCATCGAGCAGCGATGGCAGGTCGACCGTGCTCTCCTCCAGCGTCAGGCGACCGGATTCGATCTTCGCCGTGTCCAGCACGTCGTTGATCAGCGACAGCAGGTGTGCGCCATTGCGCTGCACGAAGTCCAGATACTCGCGCAGCTGAGCCGTGGCGCCGGAATCGTGTTTTGCCAGGTGCGCGAAGCCGAGAATGGCATTGAGCGGTGTGCGCAACTCGTGGCTCATGTTCGCCAGGAACACGCTCTTGGCCCGGTTGGCCGCCTCGGCTCGGTCGCGCGCCACCTCGAGTTCCGCCGTGCGTTCGGAAACGAGGGCCTCCAGCCCCTCGTTGAGTCGGGCGATCTTTGCGTTCGCCTCGTGGCGCACCCGCATGTCCCGGACCAGACGCTGCCGCGCTGCCAGCAGCCCGGCGATACCCAGCACCCAGGCCGCGAGAAAGGTGGCCAGGTTCTGCCCCACCGCCGTGCGCTCGTGTTCCAGATAGCCGGACAGGGGCACCGCAACGGACACCCCACCGCGGATATCGCCGATGCGGTACCCCTGATGCCCATGGCAGTGCAAACAGCCGGGATCCGTCTCCATCGGCGACATGTAGCGCAGGTATGGCTTGCCGTCGATCTCCGCGACCTCCATGACCTCTCCGCCGCCTTCCTGGAAATGCATCAGCGCACTGCGCTCCCAGGGATCCGGCTGGTTGTCGGGACGCAACGGATCAAGGCTCGTGATGTTGCCGCGCACACCGAACAGCTCCCCGAACTGCTCGTTGAGTTCGCGCAGCATGTATGCCGGATTCATCAGGGTGAGCTCACGCCCGGAGGGAAGGGTAATGTCCCGTTCCGGGACATGGGCCAGCCAGGGGTTGGGCGGGGTTTGCTCGCTGACCGGCACGTACACGCCGCCATGCATCGCGCCCCAGAAGCGGAACGCCTGATCCTTGTTGAAATTGGCCTCCGCTTCCTTGCGGGCTAGATCCATGGTCATGTCATGCAGACTGTTGACCGTCCACCAGGCCATCCCTGCGAAGGTGAGCGTCCAGGCCAGCGCCGCCAGGCCGAGGTAGACATGCAGCCAGTGTATTTGGCGCTGGAGATGTCTGGCACTGTCATCGAAAGCAGACATCGAACAAATCCTTCCTCAGTTCGATCTGTGCCGGAACACGATCGGAGCCGGCGCTGGTTCACGCCGCCGCATCCTGGACCATGGGACCCTGCTTCTTTTGCGGGGCCATGGTTTAGACATCTTGGCATATGTCCTTTCGTCGTGCTCGGCCCGTTCTGCGTTCCCTGTCCTTCGACGTTGGCCTTCGACGCTGGCCCCATCCGCGAAGTCTGGTTGACGCGCTCGCGCGATCGCCCACCGGCATTGCGCCGTCCGCCCGACGCCATGGCCCGGTCGATAGTATGAGGAATTCAGATTTGTTAATATTCCGGCATTCGTGTCAGCTTGGCACTGAACGCCGGCGGCGGCGTCGCGACAGCTGCTGGCCTTCTCGAACCCATGACCGAACGAGGGAGCGGCGATGAACCGAACCAAGTGCCGGCAGAACGCCGGGGTTGGTATCCGTCTACTCGTGCTGGCACTGCTGCTGATGCTCGCCGCCGGGGTGTCGGTCAGCACGGCGAGCGAGCCATTGCCGGACATTCGGATCGGGGACGGCCGCGGCGACTGGGGGCATCCGAACCCCTATCTGCACTACCCGCGCGGTCCGGGCTACGTGCGCATGAGCTGGGTCTTCGACACGCTGATCTGGAAAGACGAAGACGGATTCCGTCCCGCACTGGCGCGGTCCTGGAGTTACGACGCGGAGAAGCGGGCCTTCGTGTTCGAACTCGAGCCGCAAGCCCGTTGGCACGACGGCGAGCCGCTGACCGCGGACGACGTCGCGTTCACGATCGAGCTGTTCCAGGAACACCCGTACGACTGGATCGGCATCGACGACGTCAGCCATGCCGAGGTGCTGGGTTCGCACGAGGTTGCCATTCATCTGCGCCAGCCCTATGCGCCTTTCCTCGCCGACATTGCCGGCACGATGCCGATCATGCCCGCGCACATCTGGCGTGGGATCGAGGATCCGAACCGCTTCACCGCCCCGGAAGCCTTCATCGGCAGCGGCCCCTACCGGCTCGTGGATTTCAATCCGGTGCAGGGCAGCTATCTCTACGAGGCCTTTGCCGACTACCACCTCGGCGAGCCGAAGGCCAAGCGTCTGGTCTACGTTCGCATCGGGCAGCCGATCGCGGCGCTGCGCAACGGTGAAGTGGATCTGGTCACCATCCGGCCGGAGATGGTCGAGCCGCTGCAGCGCCAGGGCTTCGAGATCATTCAGGACGAACGCGGCTGGAACAAGAAGCTGATGATCAACCACCGCAAGGCGCCGTTCGACGACCGCCGGTTCCGCCAGGCTCTGGCGCATGCGATCGACCGGCAGGAGATCATCGACAAGGCGCAGCGCGGTCACGGGCGTCTGGCTTCATTCGGATTGCTGTCTCCGGATCATGCGCTGTACAGCTCCGACACCCCGGATCACGCCCACGACCCCGAGCGCGCATTGGAACTGCTGCGGGGGCTGGGCTATGCGCGCGGCCACGACGGCTTCCTGCAGAAGGCCGGGACTCCCCTCAGGATCGAATTGCTGGTGTCCAACATCACCGCGGGCGGACAGACGGCTGCGGATCGGGACGGCGAGGTGATCAAGGCCCAGCTGGAGCGCATCGGCATCCGCACCGAACTGGTGAACCTGGAGCAGGGCAGCACCGACACGCGCGTTCGTGACTGGAATTTCGATCTCGCGGTCTCGGGTCATGGCGGCATCTCCGGCGATGCGCGGATTCTGAACGAGATGATCTCGTCCGCCCACGGCGCGGGATCGGTGAACAGCGCCCGGTTCGACGCGCATCCCGAATTGAACGCGTTGCTGGACCAGCAACTCCGGGCGATGGATCCCGAAGAACGGCGCGAGATCGTCGCGCGGATTCAGCATCTGCACGCCGAGGAGCTTCCGGCGATCCCGCTGTACTACCCGGATTCCTTCGCCGCGTTCGATCCCGCGAAGGGAGTGCGCTGGTTCTTCACGCCCGGCGGGATCGCGAAGGGCATCCCGATCCCGCACAACAAGGTGTCGCTGTTGCCGTGATCTCACCGCTTCTCGTGGGCAGATCATGAAACCTGTCCCCAGCTCCGCTTGAGGCCATGCTGACCTGGCGCGGCCATCTGCTTGCCTACTTCCTGGCGGCGCTGGCGATGGTCTACCTGAGCTACCGGTTGCCCGGCTGGCTGCCGGGCGACTTCGTTACGGCGATGTATGCGGATTCGCATGTGGCGCTCGGGCAGGAACAGGAGGCCGCGCTGCGCGAGCGGCTGCAGCAGGCCGGTGCCGGTTTCGGGGCCTATCTGCTTGCCCTCGGGCGGCTGGACTGGGGGATGTCCTACGCGTTGCGGACCCCGGTGTCCGACCTGATCCTCGAAGCATTGCCGTGGACGTTGCTGTTGATGGGCAGCGCGCATCTGCTCGCGACAGTGCTCGGGTTCATCGCGGGCGTCGAGGCTGCCTGGCGACGCGGTGGCCGGATCGAACGCGCCGGCGTCGGCGGCATGACGGTATTGCAGGGCGTGCCCGAGATCGGCACCGGCGTGCTGCTGCTGATGGTGTTTGCCTACCATCTGGGCTGGCTGCCGGCGGGGAGCGGCGCGACGCTGTACGTCGAGTACGGATTCGCCGAGCGGGTGCTCGACGTGCTGCGTCACCTCGCGCTGCCGCTCGCGACGCTGCTGCTCGCCTGGTTCCCGGGCAACTTCCTGCTTGCGCGTGCCAGCATGGTGCTGGTGCTGGGTCAGTCGTTTCTCGACACGGCCAGGGCGAAGGGGCTGCCGCCGATGCGGGTGCGCTACGCCCACGCGGCGCGCAACGTGCTGTTGCCGATGGCGACACGCTTCGGTTTGCGGTTCGCGTTCATGGTGACCGGCGCACTCGTCGTCGAGACGATTTTCTCCTACCCGGGACTCGGCACGCTGCTGTTCAACGCGATCGGGGCGCGGGATCTGCCGCTGATTCAGGGCATCGTGCTGTTTTCGGCGCTGGCGGTGCTCGGGGTGAACCTCGTGCTCGAGTGGGTGTATGGGCGTCTGGATCCGCGGGTGAGGGTGCATGGACGCGCGCTTTGATCCGCGTGCGGGGCTGTGGCGGCGGCTGCTCGTCGACCCCTGGTTCGTGATCGGCGTCAGCCTCGCCGCGGTGCTGGCGCTGCTGCTCCTGTTGTCCCCGTGGCTCAGCCTGCACGATCCGCAGGACATGAGCCACGTGCCCTTCGCGGCGCCGTCTGCCCAACACTGGCTGGGGGTGAACGATGGCGGCATGGATCTGTTCGCGGAGCTGCTCGCCGGGCTACGCAACACCTTGGCGTTTGGCCTGATCACCGGGGCCGCGGGCCTGGCACTCGGGATCCTCGTCGGCCTGTCCAGCGCCTGGTTTCGCGGCTGGGTGGATCAGGTGCTGATGCGCCTCGCCGATCTGCTGCTGGCGATCCCGGCGGTGATGATCCTGATTCTCCTCGCGGCGTTCTACCGGCCCTCGCCCTGGATACTCGCGCTGGTGCTCGCGCTGCTGGCCTGGCCGACCAGTGCCCGGCTGATCCGATCGCAGGCGCTCGGTCTGAAGAACCGCCCGCACATCGCCGCGGCACGGCAGATGGGCGGCTCGAGCGCGTACGTGATCGGCCGGCACATGATGCCGGAGCTGTTCCCGCTGTATCTGATCGCGTTCGCCGCCAAGGTGCGGATGGCGGTGTTCATGGAGGCGTCGCTGAGCTTTCTCGGCCTGTTCGACCCGATGCGCAAGTCATTGGGGCGCACGATCAGCGACGCATTGCCGTTCTATTACCTGGACATCTGGTGGTACTGGCTGTTGCCACCGATCCTGTTGCTGACCTTGTTGATCATGGCCTTCACGTTTCTTGCCGTCAGTCTGGAACGCTTTTTCGACCCGCGGTTGAGGGCGGCATGGGCCGGCTGAGCGTGCGCGAGCTGTCGGTCACCTACCGTGCCGAGGACCACCGGCTGACGGCGCTCGAGCGCGTCGACCTGGATCTGCAACCGGGCCGCATCGTCGCGCTGGTCGGCGAATCGGGCTCCGGCAAGAGCACCCTCGGCAAGGCGCTGCTGGGACTGTTGCCGGACTCGGCCGCGGTCTCGGGGCAGATTCTGCTCGACGCTGTGGACCTGTCGGGCTTCGACGAGCGGCGGTGGAACGCCCTGCGCTGGCAGAAAATCTCCATGCTGTTCCAGGACGCGGCGGGCAGCCTGAACCCGGTGCACCGGGTTCGCGACCAGGTCGCGGAGCCTCTGCGCGTGCATCGCGGACTGGGCGCGGCGGAAGCCGGAGCCCGGGCCGACGCCGCATTGGCCGCGGTCGGTCTGGATCCGTCGCTGGGCAGGCGCTATCCGCACGAGATCAGCGGCGGGCAATTGCAGCGCGCGCTGCTCGCGATGGCGATGATCCTCGAACCCGAGTTCGTGGTGCTCGACGAGCCCACCGCGGCACTCGATTCCGGGACCAAGGGAGCCATCGGCCGCTGGATACGGCAGGCTGCGGACGCCGGCACCGGCATGCTGCTGATCACCCACGACCTGGAACTCGCGGTCGCGCTGGCCGACGAGGTCCACGTGCTCTACCTGGGGCAGGTGTTCGAGACGTTGCCCGGGCCGGAATTGTTGACCCGTCCACGGCATCCCTACAGCCTCGCATTGAGCCGCTCGGTCGCGGGGCTGGAGACGCATCGAGACCTCGGCGGCGTGCGCGGCGATGCGCTGTACCGCGTGCTGCACCGGCACCCGACGGGAAACGGCGCGGCCGAACACGCGCATCTGGTCGGATCGGCGCTGAGCCACGCCGACTGCCATCTGCCGGCGCGCGGTTGCCTGTTCGCGCCGCGCTGCACGCAGGCGGTGGCGGAGTGTTCCGTCGAGGAACCGGAACTGGAGGAGAGCCAGGGGCGTCGGATCCGCTGCCTGCGGGGCGGCATCGTGACCGAACTGCGGCTGCAGGGTGTCGCGAAACGCTACGGCGAGGTCCACGCGCTGCACCCCACCGATCTGGAGCTGCGCGCCGGGGAAACCTTCTGCCTCGTCGGCGAGTCGGGTTCCGGCAAGACCACGCTCGCGCTGATGGCGGCGGGCATGCTCGGCCCCGACCAGGGCGAGTGCCTCTTTCGCGGTCGCGCGATGGAATCCTGGCTGCGGCAGGACCGGACGTTCCTCGCGCGCCAGATCGGCGTGGTCCAGCAACACCCGGCCCGGGCCGTCAGCCACCGCTTCACCGTGTTCGAGATCGTCGCCGAGCCGCTGCGCATCCAGGAACCGCGGCTGGGGCGCGAGGCTCTGCGCGAGCGCGTGACCGGTGCGCTGCGCGACGTGAATCTCGCCCGCGAGCCCGAGTTCCTGCAGCGCTACCCGCACGAACTCAATCTCGGCGCGTTGCAGCGCGTCTGCATCGCCCGCGCGCTGATCACCGGGCCGTCGCTGTTGATCGCGGACGAACCCACCAGCGCACTCGACCCCGGGGTGCAGGCCAAGGTGCTGAAACGGCTACTGGAACTGCAGATCGAAAAGGGACTGACGCTGCTGATGGTCACCCACGACCTCGGGTTGGCACGCAAGGTGGCCGACCGCATCGGGGTCATGCGGGCGGGGCGCATCGTCGAGAGCGGCCCCGCAGTGCGGGTACTGAACCGCCCCGAGCACCCCTATACCCGCGCATTGCTGCAGGGTCCGTTCCGGCAGCAACCGGCGACGCCGGCGGGCGGCACGAGCGGCGACGGCACGATGGCGAACGACCCCCAGCGGGAGGAACCATGCTCTTCCATCAGTTGACCCAGGCCGCGCGACAGGCGGCCCACGTCCACGGGCTGCGGCTTTGCGAGTTCACGCTTGGCGCGTTGCTGACCCATGTGCGCGTGACCGACGGTGCCCGCATGGCCTCCGGCCCCGCGACGCGCGCCCCGAGGTCTGTGGACTCGCGTCGGGCTGCAGTGTCGTTCTGATACTGCCCGCGAGACACATGTGTCGCGGTGCTACGCATCTCCCGGCCCCGGACCATCGCGGGCAGACCGGAGAAAACTCCCAAGTGCTTGCTCAGAGCGGCTGTTCGAGTCCGAACGTCCGCTTGGCATGTGACATGCAGGCCGCAGAGAGCGAAATCACCATCTCAACCGGAGTTTTCGATGAGACGACAGAAAACGATATTGAAGCTTGCCATCGCGTCCCTCGTGACGCTGGGGCCAGCGGCCGCTGCTCAAGGTCTTGGCGCGGATCCCAGTGGCGCAGCACCCGGCGCCGGCACGGCTGCGCCCCCACAGGAGCGCGGCATGGAGATGCCGCCCCGGGAAGGTGGCATGGGTGCGCCGCCGCAAGGACAGGGTATGGAGACGCCGCCCCGCGAAGGCGACATGGGCGCGCCGCCGCGAGGGCAGGGCATGGAGATGCCGCCTCGCGAGGGCGGCATGGGCGCGCCGCCGCGAGGGCAGGGTATGGAGACGCCGCCCCGCGAAGGCGGCATGGGTGCGCCGCCGCGAGGGCAGGGCATGGACATGCCGCCTCGGGAAGGCGGCATGGGCGCGCCGCCGCAAGGTCAGGGCATGGACATGCCGCCTCGGGAAGGCGGCATGGGCGCGCCGCCGCAAGGTCAGGGCATGGGGACGCCGCCCCGGCAGGGTGGCATGGGCACGCCTTCGCCTTGGGAGGGTGGCCAGGAGGCGCCGCGGCGCGAAGAAGCGGACGAGCCCTCCGCCGATGACGGTGCCGGAGCGCCCCCGACGCGTTGGCCCTAACCGGACCCTCCCGGTCCGGAAGCCGCCTGGAGCGTGCCCAGGGCACGCGGGCCTGCGGCAGAAAGCTTCTTGAATTTCCAACTCCAGCCCGGCGTTCGCCCCGGTTTGCGGAGCCGCGCCGGTGCGGCCCGGGTCTGGTTCAGTCCCAACAGGAGTCCCGATATGCGACATGTGAAGATGACACTCGTTCTGCTCGCCGCCGCGCCGCTCGCGTTGCTGGTGGGTTGTGCGGAGATGGAAGAGCCGTTCCCGGCTGAAGAGCCGGGAATGGAACAGCAGCAGGAAGGAACCTGGGGAGCGCCCCCGGAGGAAGCTCCGCCGCCCGAGCGAGGCATGGGTGCTCCGCCTGCCGAAGGCGAGGGCATGGGCGCCCCACCACCGGAAGGTCGCATGCCTGCGCCACCCGATTCCGATGGCGCAATGCAACCGGAGCCGCCCGCGGGCGCGCCTGGCGACCGCTAAGCTCGGAAGCCCCCGGTGCGGTAGGTCGGGGGGCAGCCGCGCTGCGGCTGCCCGTCGTCCTGGGCACCCGCCCCGATCCCCTGGGCAGCGCAAGGCTGCCGACCAACGTTTTCCGTAGGGGCAGCGAGTAGAACCGGTCCTTGTGGGGGCCCGGATTCCGCGGTGGTAGTCTGGCCCGCTCTCATTTGACAAGCCGTCGGCGATCACGCCGGCACCTGTGCGAGACGTGCTGCGGCCTACCGAAGGCAGGCGCTGGACCCGGGCAGGAAAGGGGTGTCTACTCTTGCTGGTCGCCCCGGGAAAACGCCCATGAAGCGCATTGCCAGCCTTGCCGTTTGCACCGCTTTTCTGCTCGCCGCCTGCGGGGCGCCGCCGGAGATACGGCCGACGGCCCCCGCTGCCGAACCGTTCACCCTGACCGTTCTGCACATCAATGACCATCACAGCCATTTGGAAGCCCGACCGCTGGATATCGATCCCGCCGTCCCGGGGCGGAAGGGCGCTGCGGATGGGGCGTTGCGTCTGGACCATGGCGGGTTTCCCCTGCTCGCAGCGCTGTTCGACGAACGCAGCCGCGCCAACGACGCAGTGCTCAAGCTGCATGCGGGCGACGCGATCACCGGCACGCTCTACTACACCCTGTTCGAAGGCGAGGCCGATGCCGCACTGATGAACCGGATCTGCTTCGACGCCTTCGCGCTGGGCAATCACGAGTTCGACCACGGCGACGCATCGCTGGCGCGCTTTCTCGATTTTCTGGCCGATGGTGCCTGCGGGACCGCCGTTCTTGGCGCCAATGTCGTCGCGCACGACGCTTCCCCGCTGCGCGGGCGCTATCAGCCGTCGGCCGTGTTCGAGCGCGCGGGACGGCAGATCGGGGTGATCGGGCTGGTGATCGCGGGCAAGACCCGGATTTCGTCGTCGCCCGACCCCGGCACGCTTTTCCTCGACGAGGTCGAGACCGCACAGGCCGAAATCGACCGACTGCGCGCCCAGGGAGTGTCGAAAATCATCCTGCTCACCCACTACCAGTACGCCAACGAGCGTGCGCTGGCGCGCGCGCTGTCGGGGGTGGACGTGGTCGTGGGCGGGGATTCGCACACGCTGCTCGGCGACGCGGAAGCGCTGGTTCCACTCGGGTTCAGCCCGGATGGCCCCTATCCCACGCTGGAGGTCAACGCCGACGGGGATCCGGTATGCGTGGTGCAGGCGTTCGAGTACGCCCGCGTGATGGGCGAACTCCAGGTTCGTTTCGATGACGACGGGCGGGTCATCGACTGTTCCGGCGGACCGCGCATCCCGGTGGACGCCAGCGACGCGGATCGCGACCTGCGCGCCGCGCTGGAAGCCCATCCGGTGCTGCACCCGGTATCTCCCGACCCGCAAAGTACCGCGCTGCTCGACGGGTTCACGGCCGCGTTGAGCGAGCTGCGCGAGACGGTGATCGGTGAGGCGGCCGAGAACCTCTGCATGGTCCGCCTGCCCGGCGAGGGGCGTGCCGAGCCGCTGTGTTCGCGCGCGGAGACCTACGCCCAGGGCGCTCATGTGACCACGCTGGTGGCGAAGGCCTTCCTGGCGCGGGAGGGCAGCGCCGACCTTGCCATCCAGAACGCCGGCGGCGTGCGCGCCAGCATCCCGGCCGGGCCAGTCACCATCGCCGATGTCTTCACCATCCTGCCCTTCACCAATACCTTGCATGTGCTGGATCTGTCCGGGGCGGAAATCATCGAAACGCTCGAACAGGCGGTCGCCGACCCCGACAGCGGCGGGGGCGCGTATCCGTATGCAGCCGGTCTGCGCTTTGCGGTGGATCGGTCCGCGCCCCCGGGCGCGCGCATCGGCGCGGTCGAGGTCAATTCGCGCTTGGCCGGCGACTGGGTGCCCATCGATCCGGAGGCGCGCTACGCGGTGGTTACCAATTCGTTCATCGCCGGCGGTGGGGACGGCTACGAGGTGTTCGCCCGCGCCAGTGCCGAAGGGCGCGTGCGTGACACCTTCGCCGAATACGCGCAGAGCTTCGTCAACCATGTGCGCGCCCGGACCGAGGCGGGCGAGCCACTGACGCGCCCGGCACCGGAGCGCATGAGCACCCAGCATTTCATCAATGCCGATGGCTGCGACCACGCCCAGCGTCTGGATTGCCGCTAACTGTCATGGCTAGCGGCCACCCCCGATGATGAAATAGGCGTAGGGCGGAAAAGGCCGAAGGCCGTCATCCGCCATCCGGCGCCCGGGGTGCTGCGGGTGCCTGGGCACTGCGAACGCCGTACGGCGGATGACGCTGCGCTTTTCCGCCCTACGGGTCGCCCGGGACACGAGACAGGCCGTGACTTTCACGTTAAACCCAGGCTGACTCCACGCGTTCGAGGCGCCGCAGGCCGGCGCCAGATAGTCCCGCGCCTGAGCGCGCAGGCGCGTGTGCTCCAAGGGCGCGATCTCTTCCCGAAGGGCCGCCAGCTCCTCGGCGCAGGCCTCGATCGCCGTTTCCAGTTGCGGGATCTCTCCGAGGCGCCAGCGTTCGTAGGCTGGATACGGCAGCAATGCCGATTCCAGCAGCCACTCCAGCGCCGAGTAGGCACCCGTCTGCTGCACCTGCCGCTCCACGGTGGCGAGGTCCAGCCGCGGCAGTTCGGGGGCCAGCAATCCGTTGTCATCGATGCTCATGGCTAGACCTGTGACCTCCAATGCTCCATCGCGATAGGCAGTTCGCCACGGATGCGCGCTTTCGCGCAAGCGGCGCGAAGGCAGCTGGAACGAGCCGCCGTGGGTGTCCTGCGGCGCAGGGTTTTGGAGGTCCAGACCAGGTTCAGCCTTCGAGCTCTGTCTCACCTGTTCCAGCGTTCCGCGAATCGCACCGGCGGTAAGCCCGTTTTTAACCCTAAACCTGGGGTGTCTCACAGGCGCCCGTCGTGAGCGGCTGGAGTGGCCACGCGAGCGGCCACTGCGGCACGGCCTGGTTCACGATGGCTTGCCTCCGGAAAACGCTACAGGTTTGCCTGATTGATTCCCGCGTTCGTTCCTGGCCCTTCACATGCATCGGCAGCAGTGAGGCCGCGCTCGGGAACCAGGGTAGGAGCGGGCGGCCCCTTGCGCGCCTGCGTCAGGGTCGAACCTGAATGGTCTAGAGAGTGGACGCCCCCGTGACGGAGCCAGTACGGGATATACGCGGTGCCCTCTCATGTGTATGATGTAGCTACATTGTAGCTATCGAAGAACAGGAGGGACACCATGAGTGCGGATACTGTGGTTCGAGCTCGTATCGACAGCGAAACCAAAAAGCGTGCCACTGCGGCCTTGGAGGCCATGGGGTTGTCGGTGTCCGACGCGATCCGCTTGCTGATGCTGCGCATTGCTGATGAACAGCGACTTCCCTTCACGGTTCAGGTGCCCAACGCGCTTACTGCCAAGGCGCTGGAAGACCTGGATTCTGGTAAAGGAAAGCGGTTCGATAGTGCTGATGAGCTCTTCAAGGACTTAGGGATCTGATGCTGACTGCGGTCCGTTCCAGCCAGTTCAAACGCGATGTGAAACGGCTTCAGAAACGTGGCAAGGATATGGGCAAGTTGCGGATTCTGTTGGGCCTGCTGATTGAGAAGGCCCCATTGCCGGAGGCGTACCAGGATCACTCCTTGCGAGGAAACTGGCGTGGCTACCGAGATGCACATATCGAGCTGGATTGGTTGCTGCTGTACCGCGTTGTCGGCGACGAGTTGCACTTGGCCCGGACCGGTAGCCATGCGGATCTGTTCCGCGAGTAGGTGCTGTGTGTTGGATGCTCAGGCCCCACCACCGCCAATGCCGGGTCTCGACCCTGAGCTGCCACTCGGCCTCAACGGATGAGGGTCTCCAGCCCTGCCTCAAGCGGACATTCGTCACTCGCCCTTCGGTGTTGGGGGCAGGCGGGCCAACGGTTTCGCTGAGCTTGGTATCCTGAAGGCCAGCAGAATCTCGCACGGATGCGACCATATTGCCGTTGGTGGCTGGCAGGGAACCCAGCAAGGGTGTGGATGCGCCGACGTACGTGCGCCATCGCCCGGAGCGTACCCTCCTCTATTAAATCGTCGAGGAACACTTCCCAGCGCTCAAGGAACGTCGGCGGCAGCACGTCCTGCATCTCTCGGACTCCTTCTACGTTGATGCCGCGTTTCTGGGTGATTCCAGCCCGGAAAGGAGATGTTTGCATCACGACACGCCAGCGCGTGACCACAAGTGAACTATGGTTCACAATACGGTCCAATGGTCACGATCCAGACAACCAATACGTTCGATGCATGGTTCGAGTCACTGCGGGACCGTCAGGGCAAGGCCCGGATCGCAGCCTGATTGCGGCGCGTGGAGATGGGACACATGGGCGACGCGAAGACGGTCGGCAAGGGCGTGCAGGAGATGCGGATCGACTGCGGACCCGGATACCGGATCTATTTCATCCGGCGGGGCATCGAGATCGTGATCCTGTTGGCCGGTGGCGACAAGGACTCCCAGCAACGGGACATTCGCGCGGCCACCGAACTGGCCCGGCAGATTGGAGACTGACGACATGACCAACGTGACGCTGAAGCCCTGGGACGCAGTGGCCCACCTCCACACGGACGAGGACATGGCCCTCTATCTCGATGCCTGCTTCGCTGAAGATCCCGGGGACGGGAGCCTGATCCGGGCCGCGCTCGGAGACATTGCCCGAGCCCGCGGTATGACCCAACTGGCCCGGGACACCGGCATGGCTCGCGAGGGACTGTACAAAGCGCTGTCCAGCGAGGGAAACCCTGAGTTCACCACGATCATGAAGGTTGTGCGCGCCCTCGGGCTTCGGCTGCACGCCCAAAGCGCGAACGCGAACCGGGAACCGGGCGTTTCGGTACAGTAGCGGCCACTCGAACGCGAAAGCCCCGGTCTTGCCGAGGCTCAGACGGAAATGGGGGGTGCGGGTCTCTCAGTCAGTCCCGGGCGCGAGGCTAGAATACCCCTGCTCGCGCGGCTTCCTCGGTCTGCCGGGGACAGCCCATCGATATCGCCAACACCCATTGCCGTCCGGGGCGGCTCCGGCCATCTGGGCCCACCTACTGTAACGGGCGAATTCGGGGGCTCTTGCCGACCCACACCGGGCAGCCACCCGGGCGGGCCGAGTTTCCCCTCTCGAGGGTAGAGCCGACGCAGACCATCAGTCGTCGCTGTCCACAGCAGGCCCTGCCGCTCTGTGGTGGAAAGAGCAATACTGTGCCTATGTTGTCAGTATCAGTACGCCGTCACGGACACCGACATGGCCGTACAACCGCAGGGGTATGCGCTGCTCCCTACCGCCGCCGTCGCCCCGCCGATACACCGTTTATTGGGTGGTACAAAGCTACTTGGAGACTTTCCTTTCACAGTGTAGCGATGGACATCTCGCCGGATGGCGCCCAGTCCGCGATTCTCAGGCCGCTGATGCGGCTAAACTCGCGGGTATTGTGGATCACGAGAGTGGCGTCTTCCGCCAGCGCGTGTCACGCGATACCAGCTCTATGTCGAGCAGGCTAGACTTTGACCGTCCCCTATTTGGAGTCGACCATGAACCCCGCCTTTGACCGCATTACCATCGATTCCGCCGTGATGAACGGCCAGCCCTGTATTCGCGGCATGCGCCTAACCGTCAAGCGGGTGGTGCGTGCCATGGCGGTCTACCCGGATCGAGCCGAGCTGAAGCAGGAGTATCCGGAATTGGAGGACGAGGACCTGCGCCAAGCCCTGGAATTTGTAGCCAGCTATCTCGATGACGAAGAAATCCTTCTGGGTGCCGCCTGATGCGACTGCTGCTCGATCAAGGACTGCCGCGTAGCGCTCTGGTTTACCTGCGGCAATGCCAGATCGAGACCAGCCATGTAGCCGAACTGGGAATGAGCCGAGCCAGTGACAGCCAGATCCTGGAGCGCGCCCGCCAGGAAAACGCCGTCGTGGTCACCTTGGATGCCGATTTTCACGCCCTCTTGGTCCTATCCGGTGATGCCCTGCCTTCCGTCATTCGTATCCGCAGCGAGGGGCTGCGCGGTGAGGACGTGGCAAAGCTGTGAACTCGACTCTTGCCCCGCATCGTATCCCAGTTGCAAGAGGGGGCTGTGGTTACCCTTAACGAGCGCGGTGCCCGCATTCACCGATTACCGATCAGGCCCCGGTAGATCCGTGAGCATCATTACCACCATCCAATCGATCGCAGAATCGCGTTGTAGTAGGTAGGCACAACCTTGCGTGCCTGCAACTGTCTGTTTGTGGGCGACCGCTTCCGATCAGATAGCGCTGGCTGATTGCCGCAGCTCGGGTGACGGGTAAGGGCCGAGCCCTGCCACTGCCGGGTCTCGTGGCGTAGCAGTCCCAGTAGCAGAGCTCTGGTCTCGGCGCCCGAGGCGATTGGCGTTTGGTGGATCCGGGCCCACACCTGCCTGTTGTACGCCAACCACCTCTGTTCGGCATGCGCCGGCGAGGTGGCCGATGTCGTGGCGTTGAAACGCAAGGGGCAGGAACTGTGCGTGCGGGTCGTGCAAGACAAGCATTCCGCCTCGGACAAGCCGGGTGCCGGCATTGACGATTTCTATCCCGCCTGCGGCCAGGCGCAAGAATCGGTTCATTGGCGCGAAAAGCTCCGCCGCCTACTCAAGCACTTGTTCCATCAGGAGGACCTGCGCCTGAAAGCCAGCGGCGCGTCGCGTTTCGAGCGCGGCTCCCGGCGCGATGTCCAGCAGCTTGCCCAATGCCTGCCGCGAACTGAGCTTCGCCTACCGGGGCGTGATCGTGCAGCCGGGCCTGTCCAAAGCGAAGATCGCGCCGGCCGCCCTCGAAGTGCTCGGGGGACCGAAACCTTCCTTCAGGAGACGTTCTCAATGCCGCTTGACGTGATTGCGAGCGGCTGAACCTGCCCGGATGATCCGGCAGTACAACCGGACATGGGAAAGGCTCACGTGAAGCTGGGATGGGTCATAAGCGCATGATAAAATTAAATTTATGAGTGATTCCAAACCGGACATAAAAGCGGACAAAAGTCCGGCCAAAGACACGGTCCCTGCAGATCGGGGCGAGAGCATCGGCCTGATGGAGCCGCTGCTCATCAGCGAGAGCTCGAGGCACCGCAGGGCGCTCACCGACCTTGCCGTCGAACTCGCCGCCCGCTCGGCCGGCTTCCGCCGCAGCCTGCCGCCGGGCGTGCTGACGGCGCTGGCCGATCTCGTACGGGCGATGAACTGCTACTACAGCAACCTCATCGAGGGTCACGACACCCATCCGGTCGATATCGAGCGCGCGCTCAAGAACGATTACAGCGCAAACCCCGAAAAGCGGAACCGCCAGCTCGAAGCCAAAGCCCACATCACGGTCCAGCAATGGATCGATGAAGGCGGGCTTGCCGGGGACGCCACCGCGCCGGATGCCATCCTCGAAATCCACCGCCGCTTTTGCGAGCTGCTGCCCGAAGAGTTGCTCTGGATCACGGTCCCGGACACCGGTGAGAAAATCAAAGTCACGCCCGGCGCACTTCGCCACCGCGATGTGAAGGTCGGCCACCACGTCCCCGTCAGCCCCGGCGCGCTGCCGCGTTTCATGGACCGGTTCGCCGCCGCCTACACCAAGCTGGGCCGCACCGACGCCATCCTCGCCGCAGCGACGGCACACCACCGCCTGCTGTGGATTCACCCGTTCCTTGACGGCAACGGCCGCGTCGCCCGGCTGATGTCCTACGCGATGCTGCTGGACACGCTCGATACCGGCGGCATCTGGTCGATCGCCCGCGGCCTCGCCCGAAACGAAAACGGGTACAGGGAACGACTGATGGCCTGCGATGCCGAGCGCCACAACGATCTCGACGGCAGGGGCCACTTGTCCGAAGAGGCGCTGGCGGAATTCACGAGGTTCTTCCTCACCACCTGCATTGATCAGGTCGATTTCATGGAAAAGCTGGTCCAGCCGGAACGCCTGCGCGATCGCATCCTGATCTGGGCCGAAGAGGAAATCCGCGCCGACACGCTGCCCTCGAACTCAGGCGCAGTGCTCGAAGCCGTTCTCTTTCGGGGAGAACTGCCGCGAGGCGACGTCGCCAAACTGCTGAATGTCGGCGACCGTCAGGCCCGTCGCGTCACCTCGGCCCTGATCGACCATGAAGTGCTGGCCTCCGAGAGCACCCGCGCCCCCCTGCGCCTCGCGTTCCCCGCTAGGCTGGCGGGAAGATGGATGCCAGGGCTTTTCCCGGAGCAAACCGGCTAACGGCAAGAGCTCAAGCTAATTTTCATGGCGCGGGCAGCCACCCCCGATGATGAAAGAGGCGTAGGGCGGAAAAGGCCGAAGGCCGTCATCCGCCATCCGGCGCCCGGGGTGCTGCGGGTGCCTGGGCACTGCGAACGCCGTACGGCGGATGACGCCGCGCTTTTCCGCCCTACGGGTCGCCCGGGACACGAGACAGGCCGTGACTTTCACGTTAAACCCAGGCTGACTCCAGGCGTTCGAGGCGTCGCCAGGCCGGCGCCAGATAGTCCCGCGCCTGAGCGCGCAGGCGCGTGTGCGCCAAGGGCGCGATCTCCTCCCGCAGAACCGCCAGTTCCTCAGCACAGGCCTCGGGGGCGACTGGCGCGGCCTGTTCGACGTGGCGCGCGTACAGCACCAGGATCTCGTATTCGCCGAGCCCGGCGTGATTCGGGGCGATCCGGCAAACGAACGTATCAGACCAACGCGCGGCAAAGAGCCGGCCTTCGACCCTGAGTGGCCACCGGCCACCCGCTCACGAACGCTCCGTTACCGAACTGCTGGGCACGCCCGAAATCCGCCCGTGCCGGCGTCGTTCACACGGGTCGACGCGCAACAAAGGCGGCATCTGCATCTGAAGGGTCTTGGCAGTGCAGCCTAAGCCACCGCAGCCCGCGTCCGGAAAACGCGGGGCGGTTCAGTTCATCAAGCAACAACGAGAGGGTCGATGCCTGACCCGGTGATTCAGGCCTCGGGGAGAATCGCTTGGAACAAACCAGGGTCCACGAGATTCGCGGCAGCGAAACGGTGAGCGGTATCGATGAAACTAGGCGCGTTTCTGGCCAGTTGGCCGAGCAACTGCCGTGCCTCGTCGACGCGCCCCGCCTTGGCCAGCACGGTGGCGTGCAACAGAGCGAGCTCTGGTTCGTCGTGTGGGGTGGAAATCGACCCGTCAAGCAGATCGAGCCCGGCGGCGGCCTGGCCATCGAGTGCCAGCTCAAACGCGCGATACGCGGCGTGATAGCGCACGCTATATCGCGTCATGCGCTCCAGTTCGGTTACGGGATCGGGATGATCGTCGATCCTGAGGTCCACCACGTTGTCGCGCCAGGGCCGACCACTGCGCTCGGCCCGCACCACCAGGAGCGCGGCCGAACGCTGACCGCGGACATCGCCACCCAGTGATTGCGCGGCTTTCAATGCCTCGACCAAACGTAGCGCCAGGCTGCCCGTGGAGCTCTCGAATACCTCGACCATGCGCGTCCAAATGGCGCGATCCGCAAGCATGTTTCCAAGCGCCACGCAATGGTCGCTCACATGGTGCCCGGCCTCTGCGACGCAGGAATCACCGGTATAGCCTGCCAGCGCGCCGTTGCAGTCGATCATCGCGACCTGACGGCGTTCGGGCGAGGGGTCGATCGATCGCAACGCATCCAGGGCTTCCGGCGCGGTGAGGCCGCTACGCATCAGATCGAGCCCCAGCTCTCCATACATGGGCTCGCCAATCGATTGTGTGGCGATCACGCCGGCACCGGGCATTGCCCACGGCACGCTGCTTCCCACCGCAAACGCCTGACTTTGCGTGGCCACGCCCATTTCACGAGTTTGCGGATCCCGCGCGACAATTGAGTAGGTCATGCGCCGAGCATAACCCAACACGCTTCTTCATCTCATCCGCGCGGCGGCAAGGTCGGTGCGTCTCGGCCAGCTGCTCGCAACCCTGCCGGCTTGGCTCGATCCCGGCGCCCCGCGGGCAAGCTGTACCAGCGTTCAGTCCACCGATTCCGGCACGAAGCGAATGGCCGGGAGCATTACCGGACTGTACTGGCTCATCCTGATGCTGTTGTGCCGGGTATCCGTTCAGCCCCCCGTCCGCATCCTCGTCGCCCCCCGTGCCTAGGAAAATGGGTCATCGCGAGGAGCGAAGCCTTCAGCCGCGAGCGCAGCGTGGCGGGACGTGGCGATCCATAAGGCGGTGATTCAATTTGCGTCGTTTGGATTGCCGCGCTTCGCTCGCAATGACAATGACAGGCGCTTTCCTAACCCTCGCACTCGGATTTGGGAGGGGGGCTGAACGCATTCTGTGCCGGAGGTGGTCGCCACCTCTCGCGACGTCTTGCGTTCCGCGGGGGGTCATGCTCGCGCACGATCAGCCTGCAATTCCACGGTCGTGATAGGGTTCTGTCGGTGACCATGCTGCGCAAGACAGCCGAGATCGGGGGGCAGTCGCAGGAATGAATTACACGCCAGGCATGCGGGTGGAGATCCGCGATGCGGAGTGGCGGGTTCGCCACGTGGATCGCGCGACGGATGGGGGCTACCTGCTCGGTTGCGAGGGGTTGTCGGAACTAGTGCGCGGGCGCGGGGCCCGATTTCTGACCAGGCTCGAAGGCAACATCCGCATCCTCGATCCGCGCGAGACGCTGCTTACCGACGACACCTCCAGCGGCTTTCAGGCCAGCCTGCTGTACCTGGAAACCGCGTTCCGCAAGACCCCGGTCGCGGGTGAGAAGGTGTTTCTCGGCCACCGCGCCGCGCTGGACGCCTTGCCGTTCCAGCTGGATCCGGCGGTACAGGCCCTGCGCCAGCCACGTACGCGCATTCTCGTGGCTGACGCGGTCGGTCTCGGCAAGACGCTCGAAGCCGGCATCCTGGTCGCTGAGCTGATCGCCCGCGGGCGCGGCAAACGCATCCTGGTGCTGGTGGTGAAGTCGATGCTCGCGCAGTTCCAGCAGGAGTTCTGGAACCGCTTCACCATCGGGCTCACGCGTCTGGATTCGCTCGGTCTTCAGCGGGTGCGCAACCAGATCCCCGGCAACCACAACCCGTTTCATTACTTCGACCGGGCGATCATCTCGATCGACACGCTGAAGCAGGACATCGAGTACCGCCACTACCTCGAACAGGCGTACTGGGACATCATCATCATCGACGAGGTGCACAACGTTGCCGAGCGCAGCACGCACTCGCAGCGTTCCCGCCTCGCCCGGCTGCTGGCCACGCGTTCCGACACGCTGATCATGCTGTCGGCCACGCCGCACGACGGCAAGGCGCGCAGCTTCGCGAGTCTGGTGAACATGCTGGACCCTACCGCGATTCCGGACCCGGACAACTACGCGCACGAGGATTTCCGCGACAAGGGCCTGGTGATCCGCCGCTTCAAGAAGGACGTGCAGTCCCAACTCGCGCAGCACCTGCCGGAGCGCGAGATCGGCATCGAGCGCAACAGCGCCTCCGCCCCGGAAGAAGAGGCCTATGCGATGCTCGAGGCGCTGAGCTTCCATAGCCTCGACGGGCGCCGTAATACCGGCGGCAGCCAGCTCTTCCGGACCACGCTCAAGAAGGCGCTGTACTCCAGCCCCGCCGCCTGCCTGAGCACCATCGAGAATCGCATCCGTCGTCTTGAGAAACGGGAGTCATCGCAGGAGGTGGCCGCCGACCTCGACAAGCTCAACGGCCTGCATCTGGCCGTGCGCGCCATCACCCCCGATGCCTTCAGCAAATACCAGCGCCTGCTCGCGCTGCTGGGTACCGGTCCGGAGTCACTGGGCTGGAATCCAAGAGATGCCGACGACCGCCTGGTGATCTTCACCGAAAGCCTGAGGACCCTCGAGTTTCTCGAAGAACACTTGGCCAAGGATCTCGGCCTGCGTGCGAAGCAGCTCGCGATCCTGCGCGGCGATCGACCGGACCGGGAACTGATGCAGATCGTCGAGGACTTCGGCCGCCGTGAGAGCCCGGTCCGCCTGCTGCTGTGCTCGGATGTTGCCGCCGAAGGGATCAACCTGCACCACCTCGCGTATCGGCTGATCCACTTCGACGTGCCCTGGTCGCTGATGGTCTTCCAGCAGCGCAACGGCCGCATCGACCGCTACGGACAGACGCGCCGGCCACAGATCCGCTACCTGATCACCGAGTCGCGCAATCCCCGCATCCAGGACGAGCAGCGGGTGCTCGAGGTGCTGATCGAGAAGGACGAACAGGCGCAGCGCAACATCGGCGACCCGTCGGAGTTTCTCGGCGAGTACTCGGTGGAACAGGAAGAAGAACGGGTGGCGGAGTTCCTGGAGCGGGAGGAGGGCGACCTCGCTGCGCTGTTCGCCGAGTTCCTCGACATCCAGCACGAATCCAGTGCCACGCCGCTGGAACCCTTCCTGCCCGACCGTGCGCCCAGCGACACACTCGCCGAAGTGGCCGACCAACCGTTCAGCCTGTACCGCGACGATTTCCATTACGCCGCCGACGCGGTGCAATGGCTGCGGGCGAGCGGCGTGCCGATGCAGGCGGAAACCGATCGCGCCGCGCGCCGGCTGACGCTGACCGTGCCGCCGGACCTGAAACAGCGCCTGCGCCATCTACCGCCCGAGTCCCGCCCCGACGGCGACCGCTTCATCCTCACGCCGGAAGTTGCCGAGATCCAGGAAGAACTGCGCCGGCGCCGCGACGAGGACAGCCCCTGGGCGCAGCGCCAGTACCTCTGGCCGCTGCACCCGGTGATGGAATGGCTGGCCGACCGCGCGCTCGGCGCCTTCGGCCGCCACACCGCCCCGGTACTGCGTCTTCCGGGACGGCTGCAACCCGACGAGGCCGCGTTCCTCCTCCAGGGCGGCTTCCCGAACCGCCGCGGCTACCTGCTGATCCAGCGCTGGATCGGTTTCGTGCTGCGTAACGGCGAAGTGGCCGAGGAGCTGGACCCGGCGCGTTTCTTCGCCCGGCTGGGTCTGGAACCCGGGCAGGTGCCGAACCCCGGCGTGCCCGGCGACACCACGTTTCTTCAGAACCAGCTCCCGCGCGTGGTCGACCTCGCCATCCAGCGTCTGCGCGCGCACAAACACGATGTGGAGACCGTGCTCGACCAGCGCCTGAACACCCAGATGGCCGCGATGGACGCGCTGAAGCAGCGTCACGTGCAACAGCTCGAACTCGAACTCGCCCGCAGCGACCAGCCCGAAGTGTTCAAGACCCGCCGCCGCGACGAACGCCTCGCCCACATCGACCGCATCTTCCGCGACTACGAAAGCTGGCTCGAAGAAACCCAGATGACCGAACCCGACCCCTACGTCCAGGTCATCGCCGCCTTCACCGGACGGAGGGTTGCGCCATGACCTGGGCCGGCATCGTCAACGACAACGAGTTCTATTCGGAGCACTACCTCAGCGAACTCTTCCTGAACGACATCGGCGATGCGCTCGAACGCTGGCAGCAGGCCGAAACCGCCGCCCGCGAGGCCGCCAGCAAAGCCGATCAGGCCCCGCTCCCCGACCACCACCTCACCCCCTGGAACCGTCTCAACCGCCTCGCGCACGCCTACCTCCAGGACCTCTCCATCCTCGAACGCGAACGCCAGATCGAGCGCCGCGTCGAGGCCCAGCGGGAACTCGTCCGCACCCTGCTCGAAGCCCTCGGCTACCACTACCAGCCGCGCCGCCTCCCCGCCGGCGACGACGCCGAGTTCCCGGTGCTCTCCGAATACCTCGGCTCCGACGGCGCGCCGCTGCTCTGGGTCGTGCAAGCCGTGCCGCTGGAAGAACCCGACCTCGACCCCCTCGCGGTGCCGTTGCGCGCCGCGCAGTACCTCTCGCTCTCTGCCACCCCGGTGCCGAAAGCCCTGCACGCCGAAGGCGGCGGCCTGGTCGAATGGCAGACCGCGCTCGGCCGCTTCGTGCTCGCGCAGCCACGCCCGCCGCGCTGGGTATTGCTCGCGAGCCCGCGCCAGTGGGTATTGGTCGACCGCGCCAAGTTCGCGCAGGGCCGTGTGCTGCGTCTCGATTGGGTCGAACTCTTCTCGCGCCGCGAGACCGAGAGCCTGAAGGTCGGCGCCGCGCTGCTGCACCGCGAATCCCTGGTCGAACCCGGCGGCCAGCCGCTGCTCGACACGCTGGAAGAGAACGCCCACAAGCACGCCTATGGCGTTTCCGAAGACCTGAAATACGCACTGCGCGAGGCGATCGAACTGCTCGGCAACGAGGCCGCCGCGCAGCTCATCGAGCAGGCCCGCGCGCGCAAGGAGGGCATCTTCTCCGGCCAGCTCGACGCCGCGCAGCTCTCGCTGGAATGCCTGCGCTACATGTACCGGCTGCTGTTCCTGTTCTACATCGAGGCCCGCCCGGAACTCGGCTACGCGCCGATGAACGCGTCCACCTACCTGCACGGCTACAGCCTCGAACACCTTCGCGAACTCGAACTCGTCCCGCTCACCAGCAGCACCGAGCAGCAGGGCCGCTACTTCCACGACAGCCTGAACACGCTGTTCCGTCTGGTGCAGGAAGGCTATCAGCCGCACGCGAACCGCCAGCAGGACCTGCTCGCGACGAACACCGGCGCCGACGCCTTCGAGATGGCGCCGCTGCAATCGCACCTGTTCGACCCGGAGCGCACGCGGCTGCTGAACCGCGTGGTGTTCACCAACCAGACACTGCAACAGGTCATCCGCCTGATGTCGCTCTCGCGCCCAGCCCAGGGTGGCCGCGGGGGCCGGCGCCGGCGCGGCCGCATCTCCTACTCGCGGCTCGGCATCAACCAGCTCGGCGCGGTGTACGAGGCCCTGCTCTCCTACCGCGGCTTCTTCGCGCAGGAAGACCTCTTTGAGGTGAAAAGGGCAGGGGACGACAACCCGGACCCGCTCGACACCGGCTACTTCGTGAGCGCCGACGCGCTCGAGCAGTACAAGGACGACGAGCGCGTGTACGACCGCGACGAGCACGGCCACCGCGTGCTGCGCCGCCACCCGAAGGGCCGCTTCCTCTACCGCCTGGCCGGGCGCGACCGCGAGAAGTCCGCGTCGTACTACACCCCGGAAGTGCTCACCCGCAGCCTGGTCAAGTACGCGCTGAAGGAACTCTACGCCGAACAGCTCGACCCGCTGCCGGACGACGCCGCCCGCGCGGAGCGCGTGCTCGGCCTGCGCATCTGCGAACCGGCGATGGGCTCCGCGGCGTTCATCAACGAGGCGATCGACCAGCTCGCCGACAAGTACCTCGAACTCGCGCAGAGCGCCCGCGGCGAGCGCATCCCCCAGGCCGACTATGCGCGCGAGAAACAGCGCGTGAAGATGTACATCGCCGACCACAACGTCTTCGGCGTCGACCTGAACCCGGTCGCGGTCGAACTGGCCGAGGTCTCGCTGTGGCTGGGCGCGCTCTCCGACGACCGCCACGTACCCTGGTTCGGTCTGCAACTGCGCGCCGGCAACTCGCTGATCGGCGCACGCCGCGAGACCTACCCCAGCAGCAGCCTCGCGCTGAAGCCGAACGAAGACGCCTGCTGGCTGAACCGCGCCCCGGACCGCACGCCGCTCGGCCAGCCGCGCCCCGAGGGCCGCATCTGGCACTTCCTGCTGCCCGACACCGGCATGGGCCACTACACCGACAAGGTCGCGAAGACCCTCTACCGCGAGCAGATCCAGGCGATCAACGCCTGGCGCAAGGCCTTCACCCGCCCGTTCGACCGCGAACAGCGCGAGCGCCTCGAACGTCTGAGCGCACGCATCGATGACCTCTGGCACGAACACGCAAACAGCCTCGCCGACCTGCGCCGCCGCACCACCGACCCGTACCCCATCTACGGCCGCGACGCGAAGGGCGAACGCTCGCCGCTGCGCTACAAGGACCAGGCGCTCGCCGGCGAACTCTTCGCCGAGTACCAGAAGAACGCCACCGCCTACCGCCGCCTGAAGCTGGTGATGGACTACTGGTGCGCGCTGTGGTTCTGGCCCATCGCCGAACACGCCAGCCTGCCCGACCGCGAGGAATTACTGTTCGACCTGGAAAACCTGCTCCTCGGCGACACGCTGCGCGCCGGCCCGAAATACGAAGTGCGCGACCTCTTCGCCCCCACCGAAAACCCCGAAGACGGAAAACGCTTCATCAACCGCTTCGGCGTCGTCGACCTCAAGCTCCTGTTCCGCAGCTTCCCGCGGCTGGAGCTCGCGCAACGCATCGCCGACCAGCGCCGCGTGTTCCATTGGGAACTCGAGTTCGCCGACGTTTTCTCTCCTCTCCCGCAGGCGGGAGAGGGGGCGGGGGTGAGGGCGCCCGGCTTCGACCTGATCCTGGGCAACCCTCCCTGGATCAAAGTCGAATGGCAGGAATCCGGCATTCTCGGTGACCACGAGCCGTTGTTCATGCTGCGCAAGTACAGTGCGAGCCAGCTTACGCACCTGCGGGAACGGGCGTTTCATGAGAATGCCGGGCTGGAGGCTGCTTGGCGGAGCGAGTACGAGGAGGCGGAGGGGACGCAGAACTTTCTGAATGCGACGGTGAACTATCCGGCGCTGCGCGGCGTGCAGACGAACCTGTACAAGTGCTTTCTGCCGGTGGCGTGGCGGCTGGGGAACGAGCATGGGGTGTCCGGGTTTCTGCATCCGGAGGGGATTTATGATGATCCGAAGGGTGGGGGGGTGCGGCGGGAGGTTTATCCGCGGTTGCGGGGGCATTTTCAGTTTGTGAACGAGGTGAACCTATTTGCCGACGTCGACCACCACTCGAAGTTCAGTATCAACGTGTACGGCCCGTTTGCCCAGGCGCCGGGCTTTCGGCACATCGCGAACCTCTTCATCCCACGGACCATTGATGCGAGTTTCACGCACCATGGCGCTGGCCCCGTCCCAGGTCTCAAGGAGGAATCCGAAGACGCGGAGGGTCGCATTCGAGTGACGTGGGGAACAAGCGGCCACTCCGAGCGGGTGATCGACGTGGGAGGCCAGCAACTCGCGCTGTTTGCTGAACTGTACGACGAACCGGGCACGCCGTGGCTCGAAGCCCGCCTTCCGGCGTTACATGCAAGGCCGCTGGTGTCCGTGCTGGAGAAATTCGCTGTGCAGCCGCGTCGCCTGGGAGATCTGACGGGCGGACACATCTCGCTCGAAATGTGGCACGAGACCAATGCACAGAAGGGCGGCACCATCCGCCGCGAAACCCGATTCCCGAAGAATCCCCGTGAATGGATCCTCTCTGGTCCACATTTCTTTGTCGGGACTCCGTTCTACAAGACCCCGCGCGCCGTCTGCACCCAGAACAGCCACTACGACGTTCTCGATCTTGAAACGCTTCCTTACGACTATTTGCCGCGCACCAACTACGTGCCAGCATGCGAACCGGATACCTACCGTGCTCGAACGCCCACGGTGCCGTGGAGCGACGCTCGGTCGAGCACCGGAAGCCGTGTAACAGACTACTTTCGCCTGGCTGCACGACGGGGTGCGCATCCAGCGGATGAGAGATCGGTTCGAGTCGTGGTGCTTCCGCGACTCGCGTCCCATATCGATGGTGTGTTTTCGGTAACTTTCAAAGACGAGGCATTGCTCGTCGACACGGCCTCTCTCTGGGTTTCATTGCCGGCGGACTTCTTTGTGCGCGTTTCTGGAAAAAAGGATTTCCGCGACGGGACGGCCTCGTTGCTCCCCCTCGGGACGCCCGACGTGCGAAGGAAAGCCCGGTTTCTCTGCCTCGTGGCCTTGACGAGGCATTATGCCGACCTTTGGGCGGCTCAATGGGATGACGGGTTTCGCGAGCAGAAATGGGCAGTGGCGGATGGAACGGATCAGGCCAGGATCCTCTCTCAGACCTTCTTTTCCAACCTCACGGATCACTGGCAGCGCCATTGCGCCCTACGCACCGACTATGCCCGCCGCCAAGCCCTGCTCGAGATTGACGTCCTTGCGGCCCAGGCCCTCGGCCTGAGCCTCGAAGAACTGCTGACGATCTACCGCGTCCAGTTCCCGGTCATGCGCCAGTACGAAGCCGACACTTGGTACGACGCCCGCGGTCGCATCGTCTTTACCCCCAGCAAAGGCCTCGTCGGCGTCGGTCTCCCGCGCAAGGCCCGCAAGACCGACCTCGACGAAGGCACCCGCTACGGCATCCACACCCCGACCCGCAGCGAGCAGAACATCGCACTTGGATGGGAAGACATCCGCGACCTCCAGCAAGGCACCGTCACCAAGACCTTCCCCGACGACACCCTCCCCGGCGGCCCGACCGAGCGCACTATCGAATACCGCGCCCCCTTCCACAAACCCGACCGCGAAGAGGACTACCGCATCGCGTGGGGCATCTTTCAGCAAAGAGCCGCCCAAAGGGGTCTCAATGAAAATGAGAGATGAACCCTCGGATCCAGAGTTGAAAACTCGGTCCTCAAGCTTCCGGCCTTAGGTTGCGACATTTGGAGTTCCCCAGGCACAGTACAAGGTTTTGCATACCAAGCAGCCCTAGACCCTGTGCATGATGCTACTTGACACTGGAAAACAATGCCATGAGTGATCCATTCGGCTTACAGCGCGAAGCGCTTATTCGAAAATCGGGTGTCCGGGAGATCTTTACCCCTCACAAGCCGATCCATTCCCTGACCCTGTTTTTCGGGCGCACCCTTGAAGTCCGTGCGCTTATTGAACATCTAAACACACCCGGCCAACATGCGCTTTTATATGGGGACCGTGGGGTTGGGAAGAGTTCTTTGGCGAATATCGCTACCGAGCTTCTCTTAGAGCAACTATCGTCTGGCAAATGTTTCAAGAAGCGCTGCGACAGCACCGATAACTTCAAAAGCATCCTCGAAGAGCCTCTTGCTGAGGTCGGTGTCAATATCCGTCTCATTGAATCCGAACGGCGAAAAGCTGAAGGAGGAAAGGCTCAAGTTGGCATTCCTGGGTTCGGTGGTGATTTGCATACGACTACAGGACAAAGGTCGAAAGAGCGCGGGCTGTCCTCGGAACTTGAGTCACCTAGCTGGGTCGCTTCGAAGCTCTCTAGGTTCGACGGTCTGCTGCTGGTGGATGAGCTAGATGCGCTTCGCGATACCTTGGACCGTCACAAGATTGCGGAACTGATCAAACAACTGAGTGATATAGGCTCTCCGTTTAAAGTGTTCCTAGTTGGCATAGCAGAAACAGGGGCTGATCTGACGGATGGTCACCCCTCCGTTGAACGATGCCTTCGAGAAACCAGACTTGGTCGAATGTCCGATTCCGAGTTGAGACAAATTATCGACGAGGGGGAAAGGGCGCTTGGATTGAGGTTTACGCCCGAAGCAAAACAGCGAATTGTCAGCGTATCTTCTGGTTACCCGCACTTTACGCACCTGCTTGCACTAAAAGCAGCGGAAGACGCTATCGCTGAGAGGCGTACTGAAATTGGTATTACCAGTGTCGAAGCAGCAACCCGTCGTGCCGTGGATGATTCGGAGGGGCGTCTGAAGAGACAATATGATGAGGCTTGCCGATCTTACGGGACCGACGAATATCATCACATTGTTTGCGCCGCGGCGGTTCTTGGGTCCGAGGAGTTCACCGCCGCGCAACTTCGGGATGAGTATGAAAGCCTCTGGGGTAGGAAGATCGATCAGAACAGTCTTAACAATTATTTCAATCGGTTAGTTTCGGAAGGGGATCAAACGATACTCAGAAGGCTTGCGAAGGGAGTGTATCGATTTAACGACCCCCGTATGCCGAGTTTTGTCCGGATTTCAAATATGGCGGTCATGAATGTTGAACGATAGATGTCGGCTACTGGATACACGCTTTGTTGACCGCGACTTCCTCTGGCGGCGAGCACCATGAGACCCCTACTTTGTAGACCGCCGCCGCGGCGGGGCCGTCGACTGTCGCCGATGGCGTTCGCATGGAATCGAACCGAGAAGGAGGCAGGGAGATGCCGCAGCCGCGTTCCAGTCTGGTCAGTCTGAGCGATACCCCCTGGTACGGGCACACTTTGAGACACCCACTTTGTTGACCGTCGCCGCGGCGGGGCCGTAGGCTTGCGCCGATGGCGTTCGCATGGAATCGAACCGAGAAGGAGGCAGGGAGATGCCGCAGCCGCGTTCCAGTCTGGTCAGTCTGAGCGATACCCCCTGGTACCACGTCGTCTCGCGCTGTGTGCGGCGAGCGTATCTGTGCGGAGAGGATGTCCATTCCGGGCGAAGTTTCGAGCATCGGCGGGGCTGGATCGTGGAGCGTCTGGGGCAGTTGGCCGGGGTCTTCGCGGTGGACGTCGCGGCCTATGCGGTGCGCCGGACCGAACACTGTGAGACACCCACTTTGTGCGGTCCTGAAAGTAATCCCCTTTCTATGAACGTGTGTGCCAGCCCCGGGGCGGTTTTGTCCAACAGACGTTTATCCGCTATGCTGCGCACGCTGGATATGCGCTAAGCTGTTATCGGCATCAAGGGAGCGGCCCTATGGAGCTAGTTGTTAAACAGCAGATTTACTACTCAAACAAGCAGCTGGTTCCAATGAAAGAAGTGGCCGAGTCGCTCCTGGCATTGGAGGCTGTAATTCGGCATTCCCCTCAGGTGCTAGAAGCCCTCTTTCCCGGAACAACAATTGATGCAGTTGATGTATTTATCAAAGAGTTGCGATCCGAGAGTATTTGGGAAGATGTCGTCATTAAGTTCGTATTTGGAAGCCAAAAGAAATTCGATCAGTTTATCGAAAATGTTCGCGAACGCGTAGGGATGGATAACATCGTGAACAATCCACAGCTCCTTTCCGCAATAATCCTCGTTCTGATCTTGAGCGGAGGCGCATATTATCTTGGCAAAGATGCCCCGGAGCAGCGCGCAACGATCGAGGCAAACAACAATACCATCATCAACATCGGCGCAGGGATGGTTGAAATGTCCGCCGAGGAGTTTCAGGTAGTCGTCGAAGCAGCAATCAAGGACAAACCGAAATTGGCAAAAGATGCTGTGCGGGTTGTGAAGCCCGCCAAACTGGATCCGACTGCCTCGATCACGTTTAGCGACAATGAAAAACTCCAAATAACACCGGAAGCTGTTCGCGCAATGCCGCGCTATATGGCAGTGCAGGAGGAAGAACAATTTATTGAAGACTTCAAGAAGATAGAAATGGAGTTACGAGCAACGGATTTGGATAGCACAAAACGTGGCTGGGCTGTCGTCGTGCCCCAGCTAAGCGAAAGGCGTGTCAGGCTCCAACTCGACCCGACAGTGAACCCAGAGGAGCTTTACGAGCGACGTAAGTTCACGGCGAACGCAACTATCATCTTTGGGCATGATAAAGAGTACAAGAAAATTCCGAAGCTTGTGTTCTTGCGCGAAATTGTTCGATAAAACGAATAATGGTGACGCTGTGAGACCCCCACTTTGTGCGACACGAAGTTGCACGCTTATTTATCAGGGAGTTAGATCTCGGGGAACACTGTGAGACACCCACTTTGTTGACGGTCGCCGCGGCGGGGTCGTAGGCTTTCGGTATAGGCGTTCGCATGGAATCTAACCGAGAAGGAGGCAGGGAGATGCCGCAGCCGCGTTCCAGTCTGGTCAGTCTGAGCGATACCCCCTGGTACCACGTCGTCTCGCGCTGTGTGCGGCGAGCGTATCTGTGCGGAGAGGATGTCCATTCCGGGCGAAGTTTCGAGCACCGGCGGGGCTGGATCGTGGAGCGTCTGGAGCAGTTGGCCGGGGTCTTCGCGGTGGACGTCGCGGCCTATGCGGTGATGTCGAACCATGCTCACCTGGTGGTCCGCATTGACGCCGAGCGAGTGCAGGGCTGGGATGCCGAGGAAGTCCTGCGGCGCTGGACGCAGGTGTTTTCCGGGCCGTTGGTGGTGCAGCACTACCTGGCCAATCCCGAGTCGTTGGGCGCGGCGGAAACGGCGGTGGTCCTCGACTGGGTGGAGACCTACCGCAGCCGGTTGGCGGATCTGTCCTGGTACATGCGCGTGCTGAACGAGTCCATCGCCCGGATGGCCAATGCCGAGGATGGCGTCACGGGCCGGTTCTGGGAAGGTCGCTTCAAGAGCCAGGCGCTGCTCGACGACGCGGCGGTGCTGACTGCGATGGCGTATGTCGACCTGAACCCGATCCGGGCGAAACTGGCCGAGACGCCGGAAACCTCTGAGTACACGGCGATCGCCGAACGCCTGGCGGAGCTGCAGGGCGGGGCGGCTCGGTCCCCCACGGGTGAAAACGCCATCCGCTGCAATGCGAGCCGCGTCGTCGCTGCGGACGGGCCAACAAACCCACTTTCCGGTGCCCATGAAGAAGACACCGAACCCCCGGGCCTGCAGCAAGAGCACCGTCTGGCTGCATTAGCGTGCGCCCCGCTGATGCCCTTCGATGCGACCGGACGTTTGCCCACCGCGGTGCCGTTCGCGTTCGAGGACTACCTCGAGCTGGTGGACGGCACCGGTCGGGTCATCCGCGAGGACAAGCGCGGGTTCATTCCTGGCGCGACGCCGGCGATTCTGGAACGCCTGAACATCGACCCGGAGCAGTTCATTCGCACCGCTGGCCGCACGTTGCACCGCTTCGGCAGCGCGATTGGTGCGCCCGAGCGCCTGACCGAACGCTGTGTTTCCCGCAATGTCGCCTACCTGCGGGGGATCCGGGCGGCGCGGGCGCTGTTTGATCGGTGCGAGGTCGCCGCGTAGGCGCGCAGCCCTCGACGGCGGGATGGGGGCGGAAGCCTGCCGCTGCTTGGCGGATGACGGCCTTCGGCCTTTTCCGCCCTACAAGTTCTTGGCGCGGGGGTCAGTGGTGTAGGATCGTTCCGTAGGTCTTCGCATTAGATTGGCGGGGTCCCCGTAATGCCGACGAAACGTGGTTGTGCGTTGGGGCGTGAGGCGCTTGCGTAGGAGAGCAACATGAATCTGAAGGAAATCGAGCAAGAGGCCCTTCACCTGTCTGCGGAAGAACGAGCGGAGTTGGCGCAGAAACTGCTGCTGAGTCTTGACGTGCCAGGGGCGGAGGAAATTGAAGCAGACTGGTTGGTGGAGGCACATCGCCGCGCCATAGAGATTGATGAGGGCACTGTGGAGCCGATTCCAGCCGATGAAGTGCGAAAGAGGGCGCAAGCCCTGCTGAGATGACGTATTTCTTTCATCCGGCGGCAGAGGCGGAGCATCTGGAAACCGTTGCTTACTATGAATCCAAACGGGCTGGCTTGGGCGCGTCTGGACACATTAAGACCCCCACCTTATTGACCCTCGCGACTGGATTTGCCGGCAAGATGCGGCTAACGTTGAAGCAAATAACCACGACAGGGAGCGCTAGCATGGCCCGAGACCGCCGCCACGACTGCTACAGCGCCCGAGCCCGGGGTGCATCCCCCGGCCTTCCTGGCCCGTCCTGAAAGCAATCCCATTTCTATGAACGTGGGTGCCAGCCTCGGGACGGTTTCGTCCAGCAGACGTTTATCCGCCATGCTGTGCACGGCGGATAAACGCTAATATGTTATGTGCTCAATAGAGAGGAAGTGTAATGAAGCTAAAAGTTGTAGTGCACGAGGCAGAAGAAGGCGGTTACTGGGCAGAAGTCCCTTCTATTCCTGGTTGTGCAACTCAGGGAGAGACCTTCGACGAACTGCTGAGCAATATTTACGAAGCAGTGGAGGGGTGTTTGTCCATAGATATTCAGGATATCCCGATTTCAGAAAAAGACAAGGTAATGGAGATTGCCGTTTGAAACCTGTCAGCGGCAAGAGTTTCTGTAAAGTCCTCGAAACGAAAGGCTGGAAATTGAGGCGCATCAATGGAAGTCATCATATCTACGGAAAAGCGGGTGAGAGCGCGCGCGTTTCAGTCCCAGTGCATGGCAATGCACTGTTGAAAATCGGTCTGCAAAGGCACTTGATGAAGGTTGCTGAAATTGAAGAAAACGAATTATAATTCAGCGCATAACAAGGCGGCACACTATGAGAGCCCCACTTTGTTGACGATCACCGCGGAGGGGTCATACAACAACAAAGAAGTAGACACCCAGTTTGTTGACCCCCGAGTTCCTGACCGAGCGTTGTGTTTCCCGCAATGTGGCCTACCTGCGGCGAATCCGGGCGGCGCGAGTGCTGTTCGATAGGCGGGGACTACCATAAGCCCCCACTTCGTTGGTCACGTCATTGCTCTTCGGCCCGGGCAAACGCCCGCAGCCATGGGTCGAGGTGGGCGATGTCGAATGTCCCCGACTCGAACATTTGCATCATCTCCGAGTAGATCTGCAGCGGGCCACGCTGCAAGCGCCAGCCGTTGATGCGAAAGAACACGTCTGCAGCGGCAAAGGCGATGCGCTTGTTGCCATCCACGAAGGGATGGTTGATGGCCAGGCTCTCGATCAGCGCAGCCGCTTCAGCCACGATGTCTTCGTAGTAGCCAGTGTGTGGTCGAAACAGGGCAGCCTCCAGGGCGCCGGGGTCACGCACGCCGAGCGCGCCACCGTAGCGCCGAATCAACACCGTGTGCATGCCGAGCATGTCGGCCACTGTCGGGTAGTCGCGCGGCACGGCCTACTTCGCCAATTCACGGTAGAGGCTGTCGAACTCCTCGAGGCTGGAGGCAAACGAGGCCATCACGTGGCGGCGCGGGCGTTCCTTCTGCTGCCGGTCGATGTACTCGCGCAGGGCTTCATCGAGCACGGCCTGGAACTGGCGCCCCTGGCTTTCTGCGATCTGGCGCAGCGCAGCCAGCACCTCGGGTGCCGCTTGGGACGAGAACTTTTCTCGGACGGGAGTGGCCATGGCGATCTCCATCATGATGGGTCTTGACGTTTCATGATAAAGCAAGATACCGCCGTGCGACACCAAAGGGTGCGTGTTCGAAACGGGTCAGGGTTTGTGCAGGTGGCGACGACGTCCGGTCGCGGGTCGGCGGATGACGGCCTTCGGCCTTTTCCGCCCTACGCGGGCCCTGGTAGGGCGGAAGAGCGCAGCGTCATCCGCCATTGCGGCGTTCGAACGGCCATTCGGCCGGGGGGCCGCCGACCGGCGCGCAGGTTGACGGCAATTGCTGTCGCGACTTAGTGTGTAGCTGTCTGCACGCGTGTAGGGAAAACATGGCGCTGAATATCCGAAATCCAGAAGCGGATCGGCTGGCAGCAGAGCTGGCCCAGGCCACGGGTGAAACCAAGACCGAGGCGGTGATTCAAGCGATGCGGGATCGCCTGAACCGTGTGCGCCGTGAGCGCGGGGGAACGCGGCTCGCGGATGAGCTGGACGAGATCGCGCGTGCCTGCGCGGCATTGCCGGTTCGCGATCGCCGCAGTGCGGAGGAGATCCTCGGTTACGACGAGCACGGTCTCCCGCGCTGATGGTCATCGATACCTCGGCGCTGGTTGCCATTCTCCAGGACGAGCCGGAACGGCACGCTTTCAACGAAGCCATCGAGGCTGCGGAGTCGCGCTTGCTTTCGGTGGCCAACTGGGTCGAGACGTCCATCGTGATCGAGGTGCGCTACGGCACGGCGGGGCTGCATCTGTTCGACCGATTCCTGGATCGCGCAGCGATCGAGTGCGTGCCCGTGGATCTTCGGCAGGCCAAGGAGGCGCGTCGTGCCTTCAGCCAGTACGGCAAGGGGCGACACCCCGCCGGCCTGAATTACGGTGACTGTTTCGCCTATGCGCTGGCGCGCACGAATGGCCAGCCGCTGCTGTTCAAGGGTGACGATTTCGCCCGCACGGACATCGCCCCAAGCATTGGCTCAGCCGCCCGGTAGCTACAGCGTAAGGCGGACGAGAGTTTGTAGGGCGGAAGAGCGAAGCGTTATCCGCCATTGCGGCGTTCGAACGGCCACCCGGCCGGGGACGCGCCCACCGCCGGTCGGCGGATGACGGCCTTCGGCCTTTTCCGCCCTACGGAAGGAAGCTTTCGTTAGCGCCGATCTAGAGAAAGGATTTGCTCCTATCCGTTCGTTAGGGCATGCTCGGGAAAAGGAATTTTATCCGGCCATGATCTCAGCACCAGAACGGTCCCGCCTCGGGCAACGGGTGACGATCTCGACCGCGGGTGAGCGGGTGGAGGCCTTTGTGCCGCCTGCATTGCCGCCGGATCCAGCCATTCGGATGGATCGCCTCTATCGACCGCTTGAAAACGCCAACCGCGCGCTCGGACGTCTCGACGGGGTCACGTCCATCCTGCCGGACACGCCGCTGTTCCTCTACATGTATGTCCGCAAGGAAGCGATTCTGTCGTCCCAGATCGAGGGGACGCAATCGTCTCTTTCGGATCTCCTGTTCTTCGAGAGCGAAGAGGCCCCCGGCGTTCCTCTGGACGATGTTCAGGAGGTCTCGAACTATGTCGCGGCAATGGACCATGGTCTTGCACGGATTCGAGACGGGTTTCCGGTATCGCTGCGGCTGATCCGGGAAATCCACGAGACGCTGCTTGCCCGGGGGCGCGGCAGCACGAAGCAGCCGGGCGAATTTCGCCGCTCGCAGAACTGGATCGGCGGTACGCGGCCGGGAAACGCGCTGTTCGTCCCGCCTCCACCCGACCGTGTGCTGGACCTGATGTCTGACCTCGAAGCCTTCATTCATGCCGACACGCCGGAGATTCCGGCTCTGGTCAAGGCTGGTCTGGTTCATGTGCAGTTCGAAACCATACACCCGTTTCTGGACGGGAACGGGCGCGTCGGCAGGCTCCTGATCACCTTGCTTCTTTGCGCGCAGGGTATCCTGCAGGAACCCGTTCTGTACCTCAGTCTCTACTTCAAGGCGCATCGCAGGCAGTACTACGATCTGCTCCAGCAGGTTCGGGAACGCGGCGCGTGGGAGGCCTGGATCGAGTTCTTCCTGGACGGCATCGCGGAGACCTCGCTGCAGGCGGCCGAGGCAGCGCGCGAGATTCTGGGTCTGTTCGAGGCCGACCGCGAGCGGATCGAGGGCCTCGGTCGTCCGGCCGCATCCGCGCTCCGTGTGCACCAACTCCTTCAGCAGAAGCCGCTCGTCGGAATCCCCGACGCCGCACAGAGGCTCGGCCTCTCCGCGCCGACCATCGCGAAGTCCATACAGCATCTTGCAGACCTCGGGATCGTCCGGGAAATCACGGGCAAGCAGCGCGGGCGGTTGTTCGTGTACGGCGGTTATCTGGATATCCTGAACCGCGGAACAGAGCCACTTTGAATGGCCATCGTGAGCCAAGAGGTAGGGCAAGAGGTAGGGCGGAAGAGGCCGAAGGCCGTCATCCGCCGTTTCGGAGTTTCGGGTTGGCCGGAGGTTTACGGCTTCGCCCGGCGGTGCATGGCGGATGACGCTGCGCTTTTCCGCCCTACGCGGTCTAGGCGGTCTTCGGTAGGGCGGAAGAGGCCGAAGGCCGTCATCCGCCATTTCCACGCGCGGCGGGATGTGGCGGCATGATTCCCTCGATCGTCGCGAGCGAGTTGCAGGAGGCGATCCGGCGCTTTCTGTACGCAAGCTTCCCGATGACGACGCCGGGGTTCCGCCGCGACGACGGCGGCACCATACTCGACGATCTCCTCGCCGAGCCGGAGGCGATCTTCAAGGGCCCGTACCTCGGGTTGGGATTGCCGTTCCGGCGCATGGAGCCCGGCGCGACGCTGCCGTTCGAGCGGATCGAGCTTTCGTTCACCCCGTACCGCCACCAGGTCAGGGCCTTCCAGCGCCTCTGCGGCCCGAACCCCCGTTCCACGCTGGTCGCAACCGGAACCGGGTCGGGCAAGACCGAGTGCTTCTCGCTGCCCATCCTCGACTATTGCGCCGGCCGCCCGGAGCCGGGCGTGAAGGCGGTCATCGTGTACCCGATGAACGCATTGGCGGCCGACCAGGCCCGGCGCTTTGCCCGCGACATCCACCGGGATCGGGAGAGCTTGCGCGGCCGGGTCAGCGTCGGTCTCTACGTGGGTGACAGCGGACCCTCGGTGCACAAGGTGATGAGCCGCGACAGCGTGATCACCTGCCGCGAGACCTTGCGCGAATACCCGCCGGACATCCTGCTCACCAACTACAAGATGCTGGATTTCCTGCTGCTGCGCCCGCGGGACCAGCGTCTGTGGCGCCATAACGAACCGGGCCGCTTGCGCTATCTCGTCGTCGACGAGCTGCACACCTTCGACGGTGCCCAGGGTACCGATCTCGCCTGTCTGGTCCGCCGCCTGCGCGATCGACTGCTGCCGGGCGAAGGGCTTGCCTGTGTCGGGACGTCGGCGACCCTGGGTGGCGAGTCGGCGGGCCAGGAACTGATCGACTACGCCTCCCAGGTGTTCGCGAGCCCGTTCGATGCCGATGCGGTGGTGATGGAGGATCGGGAAACCCCGGAGGAGTTCCTGGCAGGCGCCGAGCTGCGCTTCACGAACTGGCCCACCACCGGCACGTACGGTGGCGGCTATGGGGAGGTGCAGGAGGCGGCGGTCGACAACCTGCGCAAGCTGGCGATGCGCTGGTTTGGGGGTGACGCCCCGGCGCTGGATGCACGAGACCCGGCGGTGGCGATGCAGGCCCGCTTTCAGCTCGCCGAGCGGCTGCGCGAGTGCCGCGCGTTCCGCGAGTTGCTGGAGCACGCACCGGGGTTGCTGGATGTGAATGCCGTGGTGGCCGACTGGGCGCAGCGGTTCCGGATCGAGCCGGAACAGGCGCGGCAGATGCTCGACAGCCTGCTGGCACTGGTTTCGTGGGCTCGCCGTCCGAACGATCCCCACGCGACGAGCACCGACGATCCGGGCCAGCCCTTCGTGACCCTGCGCCTGCAGCTCTGGCTGCGCGAGCTGAGCCGGTTGGTCGCGAACGTCGGATTCCGCCCGATGCTCCGTTTCGCCGATGACCTGACGGACATCGCATCGCCCCTGCACCTGCCGGTGGTGCATTGCCGCGAATGCCATGCGACGGGCTGGCTATCGGTGCGCAAGGCGGACGAAGGGCGGCTCGAGACCGACCTGCAAGCGATCTACCGGACCTATTTCGGCAATCACCCGGAGATGTGCCTGCTGTTCCCGCTGGAGGGGACACCGCCGGCCGAGCCGAAGGGCATCGAGGGTGCAATCTGCCCGCAGTGCGGGCAACTGCTTCCCAGGGCCGGCGCGACGCAGTGCCCGCACTGCAAGGGCGATGCCCCGCTCGTGCCGGTCTGGGAGCCGAACATGCGCCGCACGCAGGCGCGGGGCGACCTGAACGTGCAGCGCAGCCACCACGACTGCCCGTTCTGCGGCGCGCACGAGGGGCTGAGCTTGATCGGCTCACGCGCGGCGTCGTTGGCGAGCGTACTGATCGGGCGTTTGTTCGCCACCCCGTACAACGACCACCGCAAGCTGATCGCATTCTCCGACGCGGTACAGGACGCCGCGCACCGCGCAGGATTCTTCGGTGCGAGAACCTACAGCACCCTGATCCGAGGGGCGATCGCGCGTTTCGTGACGGCACAGGGGGAGGGCCTGCCGCTTTCGGTGGTCGCGAGCGAGATGCCGCGGTACTGGCGCAACCGCACCGGTAGTGAGGCGCGCTTCGTCGGCACCTTCATCGCACCGAACATGGAGTGGCTTCGGGACTACGAATATCTGAAGACCCAGGGTCAGCTCCCGCCGCACAGCGCCGTTCCCGGGTGGGTGGAACAGCGCCTGACCTGGGAGGTGTTGCAGGCGTTCGGCCTGCGTGCCCGGATCGGGCGCACGCTGGAACGTTCCCGTGTCGCGGCCGTCGGGCCGGATCCGGGGGCGCTCCGGGAGTCCGCAGCGCGCCTGGCCCAGCGGCTTTCGGAGGAGATCGGCTCCTTGCGCGGGATCGGTGAGACGGCCGTGCTGCGCTACCTGCTGGGGTTTCTCTGGCGCATGCGGGTGGGCGGTGCCTTTTATCACCCGATGCTGGATGGCTACATCCAGGATCGCGGCAAGCCCTACGCGCTCTACCGCACGCCGCACATGCCGAACTACGGCGGCGCCGCCGCTCCGCCGGCGCTCGTCACGTTGAACCGGGTGGGGCGGTCGTTCACCGCACTCGCGGCCGATGGGCGCTCGGGCTATGCGGACTGGTTCGACAAGACGCTCGCGGTGGGCGATGCGGTGCTGGCCTCTGCCGAATACCGCCAGGTGATCCAGCGGGTGCTCGGACAGCTCACGCAGGATGGTTTCCTGATCGAACGGGAGGTGGGTGGTGACTCGGTCTGGGGTCTGGACCCGGAGCGCTGGATCTGCACGACGGCGGTGGCGGCGCTGACCTGCGAACGCTGCGGTCATCAGATCCAGGTGCCACGACAGGAGCTCAGCGACTGGACCGAGACGCCCTGCCTGCGCAGCCCTTGCGCGGGCATCTACCAGCCGTCCGCAGTCGCATTACCAGCCTCCGACGGCACGAACGGGGCGCTGCACCGGTTGGTCGCCGCGGAGCACACAGCACTGCTCGACAGCGAGACGCGTCACATGGTGGAGCATTCCTTCATCGATGGTGACGCGCCCTGGGATGTGAACCTGCTCTCCGCCACCCCGACGCTCGAAATGGGGATCGATATCGGCGATCTTTCTGCGGTGCTGCTGTGTTCCGTGCCTCCGGGGCAGGCGAACTACCTCCAGCGGATCGGCCGCGCCGGAAGGCGGGACGGCAATGCGCTGACCGTGACCCTGGCGAACGCACACAAGCACGATCTCTATTTCTACGCCGATCCGCTCGCGATGCTGGCGGGCGAGGTGCGTCCGCCGGGCGTGTTCCTCCAGGCGACCGCGGTCCTCGAGCGGCAGCTCATCGCCTACTGTTTCGATCGCTGGGCCGCATCCGGGATCGACGATTCCGCGATTCCCGGTAACTTGCAGGAAACCCTGAACGGGGTCGAAGCGGAGGCCGGCGGTCGCTTCCCGTTGTCACTGCTTGAGTTCGTCGAACACCACCGTGCCAAGATCCTGCGCAGCTTTCTCGGTTTCTTCCCGGATCTTCCGGACGAGTCGCGCGAGCACTTGGGCACCTTCCTGTTTGGCGGCGGGGGAACCTCCGGGATGGCCGTCCGGCTGGTGAACCGGTTGCACCAACTGGTGCAGGAGCGCAAGAGTCTTACGGCCCGGATCGATCGTCTGAAGAAGCAGAAGGAACGCCTGGAGTCACAGCCTCTGGACGATCGGGTCCGGGAGGAACTCGAGGCGGTGCTGGCCGAACGCGGCGCGCTGATGGCGCTGCGTCGGCGAATGAATGGCAAGCCCACGCTGAACTTCTTCACCGACGAGGGCCTGTTGCCGAACTACGCGTTCCCGGAAGAGGGGGTCACGATCCACTCGGTGATCCTGCGGCGCGTGACTCAGGCGGAGCGGGATGAAGGTGAGTCGGGACGCCGCTACGAGCGGATCAACTTTGAAATGCAGCGCCCGGCGGTGGCCGCACTGAGCGAACTGGCACCGATGAACCGCTTCTACGCGGTCGGCCGGCGGGTGGAGATCGACCAGGTGGATCTCTCGGTGAGCAGCGCCCAGGAGTGGCGGCTCTGTGACCGCTGCCACTACATGGAGAACGTGACCGAGAGCGGAGATGCGCACACGGTCTGTCCGCGCTGCGGGAGTCCGCAGTGGGCGGATGCGGGGCGCAAACGCACGCTGCTGAAATTGCGCCAGGTGTTCGCGACCGCGGATGATCGTGGCAGCCGCATCGGCGATGACAGTGATCAGCGCACGCCGGCGTTTTTTCAGCGCCAGATGCTGGTGGACGTGCCCCTGTCCAGTGTAGGCAAGGCCTACCGGCTGGCATCGGAGGAACTGCCGTTCGGTTTCGAATATTTGCCGCGGGTGAAGCTACGCGAGGTGAACTTCGGCCAGCCGGGCGTGGAATCCCACGAGTTTGCGGTGGCCGGCGAGTTGGCCTCGCGGCCCGGGTTCCAGTTGTGCCGGCACTGCGGCAAGGTGCGGCGCAAAGGCGGGCGCGAGCGCGCATCCTTCCAGCATGCCTACGACTGCAAGCTGCGCAAGCCGGGTGCCGAGGAGAGCGAAGCCGACTATTTCGACAGCTTGTACCTGTTTCGGGAGCTGGAGTCCGAGACGGTGCGGATCCTGTTGCCGCTGGCCGAGGTGGGGTCGTCGGGAACACGGCTGCACTCCCTGATCGCGGCGCTGAACCTGGGACTTCGCCGCTACTTCCGCGGCGATGTCGGTCATATCCAGGTGGCGCACCAGTCCGAGCCCGCCGGCGGCGAGAGCCGCAAGCACTTTCTGGTGCTGTTCGACAGCGTGCCCGGCGGTACGGGCTACCTGAAGGAGCTGCTGCGCCAGCCGGATAACCTGATGAACTTGCTGCGGGCGGCCTTTGAGGTGGTCAGTCGCTGCGAGTGCCGCGAAGACGAAACCCGCGACGGCTGCTACCGCTGCCTGCTCGCCTACCGCGAGAGCCGCCGGATGGACGAAATCTCGCGCAAGGCGGCGGAGGAGATCCTGGGCAAGATCCTGGCCGCCGCCGACACCCTCCAGCCGATCGACGGGTTGGCGTCGGTGGACATCAATGCGCTGCTGGAAAGCGAGCTCGAGCAGCGTTTCGTGGACGCGTTGGCCAACGCGCCCGGGGTGACGCTCTCGCCCCAACTCGTGCACGGCAAGTCGGGGTTCTTCCTGTCAGTGGCCCCCCAAGGGGTAGGGCAGCGCCCCGCGGCCTGGAAACTGGAACCGCAGGTGCAGCTCGGGCCGGGGCAGGGCGTTGCGGTGAAGACGAAGCCCGATTTCGTGCTGTGGCCGGTGCGCGAGGCGCCGGGGCTGCTGCCGGTGGCCGTCTTCATGGACGGGTTCCAGTATCACTGGAACAAGGCGGACGACGACACCCTGAAGCGTCAGGCCTTGCTCGACAGCGGCCGCTTCCGGGTGTGGAGTCTGAGCTGGCACACGCTGCCGATGCCGGGCATGAAGCAGGTCAACCCGGCGGCGCAGCTGTTGAAGACGGGGCAGCAGGCGACGATGCAGACGCTGTTCACCCGACTCGCGCCCAGCGGTGGCTGGGATCCCTATCTGGCCTATGGCGGCTTCATCGACAAGGGACCATTTGGCTGGTTGTTGGCTTATTTGGCGGGCGGCACGGAGAACCTGGACAGGCTGCGGTTTGCCGCGTTGTCCCGGGCTTTGGGGTGGCTGGATTCGCGCAGCGTGCAGGACCCCGCGTTTCGGAATGCCTTGCTTGAGGACGTGCAGTCGCGGTTCCCGGAGGCGGTGCACGCCGGTTGGAGTGGCACGCGGCAGGATCCGAGAATCCTGGGTGGATTGCTGCCTGCAACCGGCGGTGACGACACACCGATGGCGGGGATCGATGTCGGCGTCTGCCTTCCACGCAGTGCGATGCAGGCGGCCGCCGGGGGCGATTTGCAGGGGTTGCAAGCGGATATCCGAGTGCACCTCGGGATAGACGATGAGCAAGCCCGGCAGGACAAGGATTTCGAGACCCGGTGGGGCGCGTTCTGGGGTTCGGCCAACCTGCTTCAGTTCCTGCCGCGGCTGACACTCGCTTCTGCTCGGGGCATCCAGCAGGGGCTGTACGGCGTGGTGTTTCGGATGGCAGAACCGTCCGGGGAGGAGCCCGCGGCCGACGACGGCGACGCGTTGCAATGGCAGGAGATCGCCCAGAATTCGTTGTTTGGAGAGCATGTGTTTGGGCTGCGCGATGCCGGGGTGCCGCCACCGGAAGTCGGGATCGAGCTGGTCGACGAGGCGGGCGCGGTGCTGCCCGAGATCGAACTCCTGTGGCGGGACCAGCGGATTGCGGTGGTGGCGGAGGTGGACGAATCGGGGCGCGTGGGCCTGGAGCGGCTGGGCTGGACCGTGCTGGACGGTCTGGACGATCGGGCGATTGCCGAATTGACGGGTAGGCTGGCGCCGTGAACCTGACAAACTCCGCATGGCGGATGACGCTTCGCTCTTCCGCCCTACACCACCCCCCTCGCCACCGAAGGCCGGAACAGGGCGCAGCCCGTCATCCGCCGGCCCCCGGCGCGGCCACGCCCCCCTGTAGGGCGGAAGAGGGCGCAGCCCGTCATCCGCCATTCGACACCGCTGACCGGCACGCCTGCGATTCGGCCACGATGATCGACCGGAGACCGATGTGAGCGAAATGAGACCCACCGTTGCCATCTCGACGGATTTCCTGCAGGCCTACGCGACGATCCCGAAGGCCCAGCAGAAAAAGGTGATGAACTTCGTTACGAAGTTCCGCAACGACCCGTTCAGTTCGGGCATCCACTACGAGAGGATCAACGACGCGCGGGACGCGAACTTCCGGTCGGTTCGCATCGACCAGGACTACCGCGGGATTGTACTGAGCCCTGAGAAGGGCGATGTGTACGTGCTGCTGTGGGTGGACAAGCACGATGATGCCTACGCCTGGGCGCGCCGTCACACCTGCGGGGTTCACCCGGAAACCGGAAGCCTCCAGTTGTTCGAAGCGGACTCTGAGATCCTGACCCCGGAGAGGGCCCCGGCGGTCGAAGTCGCGCAGCGGCCCCTGTTCAGCCTGCGGGAGCGCGAACTCCTGCGCATCGGGGTGCCGCACGATCGGCTGGCACGGGTGAAGGAAGTGAAGACCGAGGAGGAACTCGAACGCCTCGAGACGCTGCTTCCGAAGGAAGCCTTCGAGGCGCTGTATCTGATCGCGGCGGGCAGCGATCCGCAGGAGATCATCCAGGAATACGCGGCCAAGGCGGAGGCGGTGGACACGGAAGACTTCGCGGCCGCACTGACGCGCGAGCAGAGCCGGCGTAGCTTCCACGTGGTCGAGAACGACCAGGAACTCGAAGCGATGCTCGTGGCGCCGCTGGAGAAGTGGCGGGTCTTCTTGCACCCGTCCCAGCGTCGGCTCGTGCATTGGCGTGTCAACGGTCCGATCCGGGTGCTCGGCGGCGCGGGCACAGGCAAGACGGTGGTCGCGATGCACCGCGCGCGCTGGCTCGTGCGCCACGCGCTGAGCGCTCCAGACCGCAAGGTGCTGTTCACCACGTTCACCGCGAACCTGGCCACCGATATCGCCGAGAACCTGCGCAAGATCTGCTCGCTGGAAGAGCTGGAGCGGATCGAGGTTGTCCACATCGATGCGTGGGTGAGCCGCTTCCTGAAGCGACAGAACTACCCGCATCAGATCGTTTACGACGGCAACGCGCAGTACGAGGCCTGCTGGCGTGCCGCGCTGGATGCACGCCCTGCTGATCCGCCGCTCCCTGAAAGCTTCTATCGCGAGGAGTGGGATCGGGTGATCTTGCCGCAGCGGATCACGGATCGCGCCCAGTATTTCCGTGCGAGACGCGTCGGACGCGGGGTGCCGCTGACCCGTGCACAGCGCGCCGCGCTCTGGAGCGTGTTCGAGGAGCTCCGGATCCAACTGCATCAGCGTGGCCTGAAATGCAGCGAGGATGCCACCCAGGATGCGGCCGACCTGCTGGCGAGCGGCAAGGCCTACCAGCCCTATGACGCCGTGGTCGTCGACGAGGCCCAGGACATGGGGCCGCAGGTGATGCACCTGATTCGGCTCCTGGTACCGGCGGGGGCGAACGACATCTTCATCGTCGGTGACGGTCATCAGCGGATCTACCGGCGACGCTACACGCTCGGCGCTTGCGGAATCGAGGTGCGCGGACGCAGTCGAAAGCTGAAAATCAATTACCGCACCACCGAGGAAACTCGGCGGTTTGCGGTCGCTGTGCTGGAGGGAGAGCCTATCGATGACCTCGACGGAGGCGAGGATTCCACCAGCGATTACCGGTCGTTAGTGCATGGGGTGCCGCCGATCATCCGAGGCTTTGCCAGCCAGGAGGAGGAGTTGGACTGGCTCGCCGAGCAGGTGAGGGATTTGCAACAGGAAGGCGCGGAGCTGAAGGACATCTGCGTGGTCGCCCGAACCAACGCACTGGTGGAGAGCTACGAGAGTGGGCTCAGGACACGCGGCTTCAGCTGCATTCGACTGAGCCGCAAGCTGGCCGACAACCGTGCGCAGGAGGGCGTGCGACTCGCAACCATGCACCGGATCAAGGGGCTGGAGTTCCGCCACGTGATGCTGGCGGCCGTGAATGAGGGTGTTATCCCGCTCCGGCAGGCCATCGAAAGCTCCGAGGATCCGACCGAACGCAGGGCCGGTGAACTCACCGAGCGTGCGCTGTTCCACGTCGCGGTCACGCGTGCCATGAGTCGTGTGTTCATCAGCTATTTCGGACAGGGCAGCGCGTTTCTGGCACGGGCCGCGATCAAGGCCTTTGTCGTGAAAGAACCCGCGTCGCGCCCCGGGGTCCCGTAGGGCGGAATAGCGCAGCGTCATCCGCCACGCGGCGTTCATGCCGCCCAAGAGCCCGGGGGCGCCCCAGCGCCGGCTGGCGGATGACGGCCTTCGGCCTTTTCCGCCCTACGCCTAGAGGGCACGCGAATCCGAGGATAAGGTGAGGGGATGTTCGCAGCCCCCTCGAACAACCCGGGATAACTGCGGGTTGATCCCTGGCTCTGTAAGGGCGCGATGCGCCCGGTCGTGATCGGAGGCGTTGCCGCCGACCAAAGGTCTGGTGCCGACGCGCAGAATCGAACTGCGGACCTATCGATTACGAATCGATTGCTCTACCAGCTGAGCTACGTCGGCGCGATGCGCATGATAGCCGAGCGCGCGGCCGGACAACAACGTTTCCGGGTCAGGACGGCTTGCGGGTAGCGACCCGGATGACCACGTCCACGCCCACGACCTCGACCCCGCTGGCCAGAGTCGGCAGGCCGGCGATATCGACCTGGGCCGGGGGTACGTCCTCGAGCCGGCCGGAATCGGTGAAAAACAGATGGTGGTGCGGATTCAGGTTGGAGTCGTAGAAGCGCTTGGTGGGCTCGATGATCACCTCGCGCACCAGGCCCGTTTCGGCGAACAGCTTCAGTGTGTTGTACACGGTAGCCTTGGAAACGCGGCTGGCCTGCCGGCTGAGTTGGGCGAGGATCTGCTCCGCACTGAGGTGCTGGTGGCGTGCAAACAGCAGCGAGGCGATTTCGATTCGCTGCTCGGTGGGGGAGATGCCGTGACGGTCGAGCAACTCGACCGCCTGCTCTCGCGACAGGCGCTCCCCGTTGTTCTGTGACACGCTCATATCACAAGCATATACCAGCCTATTAGACGAAGTCTAGTTCGTATTCAGGCTGGCCTGCGGCGCGCACGCCATGCGCGCGACTCGGTCGCGACGACAGGGAGCAGGTGGTAGACTCTGCGCATGTGCGCGAAGGTCGAAGGGATGGAGCGGGTGAAGGGAATCGAACCCTCGTCATCTGCTTGGGAAGCAGAGGCTCTACCATTGAGCTACACCCGCGCCGGCCCGCTATTGTATGCGCTCGATGTCTCGCGCTCAACGAGCAAACGGGTTGCACCATGCAGATCCTCCTGAACGGCGAACCGCATACGCTCGCGTCGGCGGATCGCGATGCGGCCACGCTCGGTCAGCTGGTGTCCGAGTTGGGTCTCGCTGGGCGCCGTTTGGCCGTGGAGGTGAACGGGGAACTGGTCCCGCGGGGCGAGCACGCCACGTTCCGGCTGTCGCCGGGGGACCGCGTCGAGATCGTGCAGGCTATCGGGGGCGGGTGATCCGTTCCGTGACCACCGGGCCGTGCCTTGGCCCAGAACCATCAACGCAGGCATCCGCATGACCGCTATTGCTGCAACCGACGTTGCCGACACGTTCCGGGTCGGCGATCGAACCTTTGCTTCCCGTTTGCTGGTCGGGACTGGCAAATACCGCGATCTGGAGCAGACCCGGCTGGCCATCGAGGCCAGCGGCGCCGAGATCGTGACCGTCGCGATCCGCCGCACCAACATCGGCCAGACGCCGGGCGAGCCGAATCTGCTCGAGGTGATACCGCCGGACCGGTACACGCTGTTGCCGAATACCGCCGGCTGCTACACGGCCGACGATGCGATCCGCACCTGCCGACTGGCCCGCGAGCTGCTGGACGGGCACAGCCTGGTCAAGCTCGAGGTGCTGGGCGATCCGAAGACGCTGTATCCGGACAGCTTCGAGACGCTGAAGGCGGCGGAGATCCTGGTCGCCGAGGGTTTCGATGTGATGGTCTATACCACCGACGACCCGCTGTTGGCCCGGCGCCTGGAACAGGTCGGCTGCAAGGCGGTGATGCCATTGGCCGCTCCGATCGGATCGGGTCTCGGTATTCAGAACCGCTACAACATTCGCGAAATCGTCGAGCAGGCCGGGGTTCCGGTGCTGGTCGATGCCGGCGTGGGCACTGCATCCGATGCGGCGATCGCGATGGAACTGGGCTGCGACGGCGTGTTGATGAACACTGCGATCGCGGCGGCTCGCGATCCGATCCGCATGGCGGGGGCGATGAAGCACGCGATCATCGCCGGGCGCGAGGCCTTTCTGGCTGGGCGCATGGCGCCGCGGCGCCATGCCAGTGCGTCGTCGCCGGAAACCGGCTACTTCTTCACCTGAATCGATGAGCGAGTCGGGCGCCGGTCGGCCCGCCGCCGAGCGGCGGCGGGTGCGCAGCTTCGTGCGCCGGGAGGGCCGGCTGACCGCCGGTCAGGCCCGTGCGCTTGCGACCCTCTGGCCGCGTTTCGGGGTCGAGCCGGGCGACGATCCGCTCGATCTTGCGGCCCTGTTCGGGCGTCGCGCTCCGGTTACGCTGGAAATCGGTTTCGGCAACGGAGAGAGCCTTGCCGAGCAGGCGCAGCGAGCGCCGGAGCAGAATTTCATCGGTATCGAGGTACACCGGCCGGGAATCGGGCATCTTCTGGTCGAGATCGAGCGCCGAGGGCTGGAGAACCTCCGTATTTTCGACCGGGACGCAGTCGAAGTGCTCGAGCGCCGCATTCCCCGCGCGAGCCTGGACGCGGTTCAGGTCTTCTTCCCGGACCCCTGGCACAAGAAGCGGCACCACAAGCGACGGCTGATCCAGCCGCCTTTCGTACACTTGCTTGCTTCTCGCCTGCGCCCCGGTGGGCTGCTGCATATCGCGACCGACTGGGACGATTACGCGGCTCACGTGCAGGCGGTGATGCGCGCTGCGGCCGACTGCTTCCGGCCGGAAGGCCCGCAGCCGCTGCCTGCGCGGCCGGAGCGGCGTCCCGAGACCCGGTTCGAGCGCCGCGGGCGGCGTCTCGGCCACCGGGTCTACGACTTTCTGTTCCGGCGCATCGGCTGATGCCGGCGCAGCGGGACGGAACTGCGCAAGGTCTCAGGTCGAGGCCTTGACCACCAGCACCGGGGAGCGGGCATTGCCGATCACGCGTTCGGAAACGCTGCCCATCAGGAGCCGGGAGAGCCCCGTGCGGCCATGACTTCCCACCACGATCAGATCCGCCTGGCATTGCGCCGCTGCGGCGGTGATCACCTCGTCGGGCCGGCGCCCCTGCTCGTGCCGGGCGTCGATGCGGATGCCCTCGGTCTCGGCCGCTTTGCGCACCCGGTCCAGCGCGGCATCCGCCTCGGCACGCTGTTCCTGCGTGCCATCGGGCGGCGTTACCGTGATCACCGTCAGCGGCAGGCTGCAGCGCCTGGACAGACGCACCGCCGAGTAGGCGGCGGCATCGCCGAGTCGGGAACCGTCGGTGGCGACCAGAATGGCCTGCTCGGGCATCTGCGTGCCGCGCGGCACGACCAGCACGCTGCACGAGGCCAGGCCGATGACCTTGGCGGTCGAGTCGCCGACCATCAGCCGGGCGAGGTCGCTGCGCGCGCGCCGGCCGATTACGATCACGTCGGCATGCTTCTCGTCGGCGACCCGCACCACTTCGTGGTAGGGATCGGCGCCGTGCCGAAGAATCGTCTCGGTGTGTACGCCCTCGGCCCGCGCCTTGCTGGCGAGCGCGTCGATCTGTTTCTGGGCCTCGCTCTCCGCCTGCTGTACGCGATCCGGCACCAGTGCCTCGTATTCCGGGTTCGTCAGCACGACCCGGGTCACCAGGAGTTGGGCGTCGCAGTGCTTGGCCATGTCCACCGCGGCCGTTTCGGCGGCGGCACTGTATTCGGATCCATCGGTGGCCACCACGATTGTCTCAAAGCGGCCGACGGGGGAGAGTTCCTGCATCATCACGCAACTCCTGACACTCCACGGGATGCCACGAGAATACCTGAGCCCCGCCGGATCGGCACCGGTAGCGGGGTCGCGAGGGCGCATGGCGTCCGCCGCTCGCGGCCGTTCGGCCTGGGCTGTCTTTGCTTCACGCGCGCGCAAATGAAATAATTGTCTGTTTCCGCTGCCGCAGTGGGCGCGTTGCCCGAGGCCACCGGGCGCGGTCGCGGGCCTCCCGAACGCCAGGAAACATCATGGAGAATCTTACCCTGACCACGGACATGATCGTGGTGCTTGCGCTGCTTGCGTTCACGATCTTCCTGTTCGTGTCCGAGGTGGTGCGGGTGGACGTGGCCGCGGTGTCGGTGATGGTTTTGCTGGGCCTGCTGAGTCTGGTGCCCGGGCTCGGCGGCTTGACCGACGCCGATCAGCTGTTCGCCGGGTTCGCGTCCAACGCGGTGATCTCGATCATCGCGGTGATGATCATCGGTGCCGGCCTGGACAAGACCGGGGTGATGCACCGGGTCGCGGCGTTCATCATGCGCGTGGGCGGCACGACCGAGCGCCGGATCATTCCGACCGTATCCGGCACCGTGGGCGTGATCTCGAGTTTCATGCAGAACGTCGGTGCAGCCGCCCTGTTCATGCCGGTGATGAGCCGGATTTCCAACCGCCTGGGGATCCCGCTGTCGCGTTTGCTGATGCCGATGGGGTTCGCCGCGATCGTCGGCGGCACGATCACCCTGGTCGGGTCCAGCCCGCTGATTCTGCTGAACGATCTGCTGCCGGATGGCATGGAGCCCTTCCAGTTGTTCGACGTGACGCCGATCGGGCTGGCGCTGCTGGCGTCGGCGATCGTGTACTTCGTGCTGTTCGGGCGCTTCGTGTTGCCGTCGGCGGATACCAAGGGCGGCAGCGGCGAGAGTACGGCCGAGTATTTTCAGCGGGTCTATGGGCTGAACTACCAGATTCGCGAGGCCAACGTGGCCAGCGGCTGCGAGCTGATCGGGTGGACCGTCGCCGAGATCGAGCAGCGGTTCGGTATCGTGATCGTCGGCAGTCACGTGAAGGGCGACCTGCGCATCGGTCCGTGGAGCGGGTACGAACTCGAGGCGGGGCAGGACCTGGCGGTGCTCGGATCTCCGGAAGCGCTCGGCCGATTCCTCGATGCGAACGGAATCCGCCCGCGGCGCGAGATGAAGGTGTTTGCGGATGCGATGGCCCCGGGCAAGTCCGGGGTCGCCGAGGTGGTCATCGCCCCGGGTTCCAGTCTGGTCGGCAAGACCGTGACCGATGTCGCGATGCGCCGCACCTACGGGCTCTCGGTGCTGCGCCTGCAGCGTGGCGAAGAGCCGATCCGGGAAGGCCTGCGCGACGTGCCGCTGCGCGCCACCGACACCCTGGTGGTGCACTGCGACTGGGAGTCGCTGGCGCGCCTGGAGGGCAACCGCGACTTCGTGATCGTGACCAGCGACTACCCCCGGGAGCGGTTGCGCCCGAGCAAGGTGCCGTATGCGCTGTTCTTTCTCGCGGTCGCGCTGGGCATGATTCTGTTCACCGATCTGCCGCTGTCGGTGGCGCTGCTGACCGGCGCGCTGGGCATGATCCTGACCGGCGTGATCGACATGGACGATGCGTATCGCGCAGTGAGCTGGAAGACGGTGTTCCTGCTGGCCAGCCTGATCCCGCTGGGTGCGGCGGTCGAAAACACCGGTACCGCAGCGTGGATCGCGCAGCACACGCTGGATCTGCTCGGGCAGGTCTCGCCCTGGGTGCTGCAGGCGACGATCTTCGCGCTGGCGACGTTCTTCACGCTGGTGATGTCGAATGTCGGGGCGACGGTGCTGCTGGTGCCGCTGTCGATCAATTTCGCGATGGCCGCCCAGGCTGCGGGCATGGATGCCGATCCGCGCGTGTTCGCGCTGACCGTGGCGATCGCGACCTCCAACTCGTTCCTGATTCCGACGCACCAGGTAAACGCGCTGATCATGGGCCCGGGCGGTTACCGTGTGAAGGACTACCTCCGGGCCGGCAGCATCATGACCGTGCTGTTCATGGTCGTGGCGCTGGTGATGCTCAACATCGTTTTCTAGGTATTCTTTGCAACCACTCTATCGAGGAGAGACTCATGTCCCAGAAGCATCCCGTCATCGCCGTCACCGGATCCTCGGGCGCCGGCACCTCCACCGTGAAGCGTTCCTTTGAAAAGATTTTCGAGCGCGAGCACATCCGGCCGGTCGTGATCGAGGGCGACAGCTTCCACCGGTACGACCGCCAGGAGATGAAGGCCGCGATGCAGGCCGCGGAGGCCGACGGCAACCGCCACTTCTCGCATTTCGGTCCGGAGGCGAACCTGTTCGCCCGTATCGAGGAACTGTTCCGCACCTACGGCGAGACCGGCCAGGGGCAGAAGCGCTACTACCTGCACTCCGACGACGAGGCGGCCCATCACAATCAGCGCCTCGGCACCGATCTGGGTCCCGGCCAGTTCACCCCGTGGGAGGAGATCGAGCCGGGCACCGACCTGATGTTCTACGAGGGACTGCACGGGCTGGCGGCTGACGGCGAGGTGGATATTTCCCGCCACGTCGATCTCGGGATCGGCGTGGTGCCGATCGTGAACCTGGAATGGATCCAGAAGATCTTCCGCGACAACGCCGAGCGCGGCTACAGCGCGGAGGCGATCGTCGACACGATCCTGCGCCGGATGCCCGACTACGTGAACTACATCACCCCGCAGTTCTCGCGCACCGACATCAATTTCCAGCGCGTGCCGACGGTGGATACCTCGAACCCGTTCATTGCCCGCGACATTCCCACGCCGGACGAAAGCCTGGTGGTGATCCGGTTCCGGGATCCGAAGAAATTCGGAACCGATTTCCCCTACCTGCTGAACATGGTGCACGACTCGTTCATGTCGCGCCCGAACACGCTGGTCGTGCCCGGCGGCAAGATGGGCCTGGCGATGGAAATCATCCTGGCCCCGATCATCCACGACATCCTAGATCGCCGCGGCTGATCGCACCGAAGCCCCGCCGATGCGGGGCTTTTTTTCGGCGGCGCGTACGCTCGTCTAGGATCCAGGGCCAGCCGTCACCGGAGGTTCCCCTTTGTTCCGATGGTTTCATGACCGGTCGGTCCGGATGCTTGAGCGGGCGCGTGCGCGTGTCGCCGGGCCCGCGTTGATCGTGCATCCTGGTGTCGCCGTGCACGACAACGAGGCGCTGGCCCTGCTGGAGCACCCGACCGGATGATCGAAGCTTCCCCCTTTCGGGTCGCTGCGGCGACCGCGAGCGAACCCGCCGAGTTGGCCCGAACCCTGACCGACGCGCTGGCGTTGCCGGCGCCCGGTGCCCGAGCCCGAATCGGGCTGCTCTATCTGTCGGACTCGATGGCGCGCCACGGGGTCGAGCTGCTGGCGGCGCTGCGCGATGCGACCGCTGTGCAGTCCTGGGTCGGTGCCGCGGGGGTCGCGCTGATCGCTAACCGGCGCGAATACTACGAGAGCCCCACGGCAGTGGCGATGGTAGCGGAGCTGCCGCCGGACGGCGTGCGCGTGATCGGCTCTGGCGTGCAATCCTTGGAGGCTCTGCGCGAGTGTTTGCAAGGGTTTCTGGAACCGGACGAACCCGGCCGCTTGATCCTGCATGCCGACCCGGGGTTTGCAGGCCTCGAGGAACTGCTCGCCCGAATCGACCGGGAGACCGACTGGTTCTGCACGGGCGGCGTGGGGTCAGGGCAGGGCGACGTGGTGCAGTTTGCCGGCGAGGTCGTCAGCGGCGGGATATCCGGGCTGGCGCTGCGCGAATCGGTTCCGCTGGTGGCTCGACACACTCAGGGCTGTACCCCGCTGCCAGGGCGGCACCGGCTGAGCGAGTGCTGGCGCAATATCATCGTGAAACTCGATGATCGCCCGGCACTTCCCGTGTTCCGCGAAGTGATCGGAGACGTGTTGTCGCGGGATTTGCGGCGGGCGCTGGGCTACATCCACATCGGCCTGCCGATCAGCGGTTCGGATACCGGCGACTACCGGGTGCGCAACATCATCGGCATCGATCTCGACCGCGATCTGCTCGCGGTCGGCGAGATGCTCAGCCAGGGCGAGGATATCCTGTTCGTGCGCCGTGACGGGCTTGCGGCCCGCGAGGATCTCGAGCGGATGCTGGCGGAGATACGCGCGCAGGCCGGCGGTGGAATCCGCGGCGGCCTCTACGTGAGCTGCCTTGGCCGCGGCCGTTACCAGTTCGGCGACGAGGGCGCGGAACTGGCGATCGTTCAGGACGCGCTGGGCGACGTGCCGCTGGTCGGTTTCTTTGCCAACGGCGAAATATTCGCCAATCGCCTGTACGGCTACACCGGGGTGTTGACCCTGTTCACCTGAACCTGCTGTCGAGGGATCCGCAATGCAATATCGCATGCTCGGACATACCGGAATCGAAGTCAGTCTGATCGGGCTGGGCACGATGACCTGGGGCGAACAGAACACCGAGTCCGAGGCCTTCGAGCAACTCGACTATGCGCTGGAGCAGGGGGTGACCCTGATCGATACGGCCGAGATGTACCCGGTGCCGCCGCGCGCCGAGACCCAGGGCCGCACCGAGGCGTACATCGGTCGCTGGCTGCAGGCCCGCGGCTGCCGTGACCGGGTGGTGCTGGCGACCAAGGTCGCCGGGCCTGCGGACACCCCCTGGCTGCGCGGTGGCCCGCAATTGGTGCGCGAGCAGATCGAGCGCGCGCTGACCGACAGCCTGGAACGCCTGCAGACCGACTACGTGGATCTCTACCAGGTGCACTGGCCCGCGCGCAGCACCAATTTCTTCGGCCAACTGGGATATCGGCACCGGCCCGAAGAAGCCGTAACCGGAATCGCCGAGACGGCGGCCGCTCTGGACGATCTGGTCCGGCGCGGCCTCGTGCGGGCGATCGGTATCTCCAACGAGACGCCCTGGGGACTGATGGAATGGCTGCGCGCGTCCGAGCGGGGCATCGCGCCCCGGGTGGCCAGTATCCAGAACCCCTACAACCTATTGAATCGAAGCTTCGAGGTCGGGCTGGCCGAGATGGCGCTCCGGGAACGGGTCGGTCTGCTTGCCTACTCGCCGCTGGCTTTCGGCACGCTGACCGGCAAATACCTCGGTTCGACGCGGCCGGCGAACGCGCGTCTGACCCGGTTCGAACGTTTCTCGCGTTACAGCAATCCGCAGGGCATTGCCGCCACCGAGGAGTACGCGGCGCTGGCGCGTGCGCATGGGCTGACGCCCGCACAAATGGCGCTGGCCTTCGTCAACCGCCAGCCCTTCGTGACCAGCACCCTGGTCGGGGCCACGAGCCTGACACAGTTGGCCGAAAACATTGCGAGCGTCGACGTGAACCTGGACGATGCAGCGCTTGCGGGAATCGACGAGATCCATCGCCGGTTCACCTATCCCTGCCCCTGACGATCACCCCGGTACGTGTTCCCGAATTGCTGGACGGGCGGGGCGTCAGAGTCGATCGCGCTGGCATAAGCGGCGCCGGGTGGCCGTGCCTTCCTCTCTCGTTGCTTGCCGATTCCATTAGTCGCGGCTAATATTTTGCGTCCGACAGCGGCATGGGGCCGTCGTCGGATCCCCGTATCGGAGAGAGGCAATTCCATGGCAAGCAACACACGGAACTCGATGCGCAGTGCGATGCGCCTCGGCTTGGCGGCCGCCGGCCTGACGCTGGCGGGCGCGACGATGGTCGGCTGCAGCGACCCGGTGGTCAGCTACAGTGCGCAGGTGCAGCCGATTCTCGACAAGCGCTGCATGGAATGTCACACCCCGGGGGAGCGCGGCTACGAGGAAAGCGGTCTTGAGTTGGGGAGCTACGAGAGCCTGATGCAGGGGACGCGCTACGGACCGGTGGTCAAGCCGGGCGAACCGCTGATCAGTGTTCTCAACCAGCTGGTCGAGGGCCGTGCCGATCCGTCGATTTCGATGCCGCACCAGCGCAACCCGCTGCCCGCATCGGAGATCGCGGTATTGCGCAACTGGGTCGAGCAGGGAGCGAAAGACAACTGATCCTGCGGGCCGGGGCGGCGCTTGGTCCGACCGTGGGTTGGGATGTTCACGAAAGATACCGTATGAATTGAGGGAAATCGCGTCCGTTCAGCTGAAAATTTGCGTCTCCGAATATAGCGGAGTGCTTATACAATAGCCCCGTTACTCATACGGAAAAGGACGCTTCATGAACACCATCCCGGTTCCCGATCTGCCCCGGCTACCGCTCCCGGTCCGGGTACTGTTTACTGGATACCTGCTCGCCGTCGGCGTGGGGCTGTTGATCGCGGGCGCGCAGATCATGCTCACCCACGGGATGGCCGACGGGAAGCCCGGGTTGTCGATCGACGACATCGTGTACAGCTACCACGGAAACCGTACCAACACCCGCCTCGAGTCGGCGCTGAACGGTTCGATGCAAGGGTATGCTCCCGACGAAGAGCGCAGGACACTGATCGACTGGGCCCGCCGGGGTGCGCCGGCCAGCGACTGGGAGCCGACGATCCAGCCGATCGTGCAGCAGCACTGCGTCGCGTGCCACTCCACCACGCCAGGGCTTGCGGATTTCAACCGCCTTGCGAATCTCCAGGAACGCGCCGACATCGACACCGGCCCCTCGATTGCCAGTCTGACGCGCGTTTCGCATATCCACCTCTTCGGCATCACGATGCTGTTTTTCGGCGTCGGGCTGATCTTCGCGTTTGCACGGGGCTTCGATCCGATCTTCAAGTCGCTGCTGATCGCCGCGCCGTTCGCGTTCCTGATCCTGGACGTGGCCGCCTGGTGGCTCACCAAGTGGCAGCCGGGCTTCGGATGGCTCGTGATGTTCGGCGGATTCGGCTACTCGGTGGCATCGACCGTGATGATCTTCACGTCGCTGTACCAGATGTGGCTGCTCCGGGTTCCGGCGACCGAAGCGCGCTGGGACGTGATGCCCACTGGGCAGGGCTCGAGCCAGCGCTGAGTCCCTCCTGATGCCCCGCGGGTCCCGTCCCCAAGGCGCGGGATCCGCGGGGTCTGACCGCCGGGTCTGACCGTTGGCTCCCGCGCGCGGTAGAATTTCCGGATGAACCGGGTCTTGCCGCATCTGATCGACACCCACGTCCATCTCGATGTCGAGGCATTCGACGCCGATCGCGACGCGACACTGGCACGCGCGCGGGCCGCGGGTGTCACGGCCCAGGTGCTGCCGGCGATTGCCCGCGGCCACTGGCCCGGTCTGGCCAGGCTGGCCGCTGCCCACGCCGACCTGTACCCCGCCTATGGGTTGCACCCGGTGTTCGTCGCGACGCATGCCGATCACGATGTCGAGGCGCTCGATCGCTGGCTGGATGAGCATCCGGCGGTGGCTGTCGGCGAGATCGGGCTCGATGCCTTCGTGCCCGACATCGCCGCCGGGCTGGCTTGGGATCGGCAGCGGGATCTGTTCCATGCGCAGCTCGATGTGGCCCTGAACCACGGGCTGCCGGTGATCATTCACGCACGGCGTGCGCTCGATTCGGTGTTGAAAGCGCTGCGCGCCCGGCCGGGCGTGTCCGGAATCATTCACAGTTTTTCGGGCAGCCAGCAGCAGGCCGAGCAGGCACTCGGCCAGGGCTTCTGTCTCGGGTTCGGCGGCCCGGTCACCTATCCCCGCGCCCAGCGGTTGCGGCGGCTGGTCGCGCAGTTGCCCGGTACCGCGCTGGTGCTCGAGACCGACTCTCCCGACCAGCCCTCGGTGAGCCATCGTGGCGAACGCAACGAACCCGCTTTCCTCTCGGAGATCGCGGCCTGCATCGCCGCATTGCGCGATGCGCCGGTCGACGAGATCGCCCGCCTGAGCAGTGCCAATGCGCGGCGCATCCTGCGTCTTCCCGAATCGGCCGTGGCTTCGGCGTGAACGGGCCGGAGGACGCCTACGCCGAACGCACGCGCCTTCTGGTGGGTGCGGGCGGGCTGGCGGCGCTGCGGCGCAGCCACGTGTTCATTGCGGGGCTGGGCGGGGTCGGCAGCTACGCCGCGGAGGCCGTCGCCCGGGCCGGCGTCGGCCGGATCACGCTGCTCGACCACGATGCGGTCTCCCCTTCGAATCTCAACCGGCAGCTGGTGGCGCTGCGCTCTACGCTGCACCGCCCCAAGGTCGAGGTGATGAGCGCGCGGATCGCGGACATCGATCCCGGAATCGAGGTCCGCGCCTCGACCGTTTTCCTGCGCCCGGACGGCGTCCTCGAGCACGTGCCCGCCGAAGCGGACTATGTGATCGACTGCATCGATTCCATCGCCTGCAAGGCGGCGCTGGTCGCCGCGTGCCAGTCCCGGGGCCAACGGGTGATCTCGAGCATGGGGGCGGGCGGACGCCTGGATCCCACGGCGATCCGGGTCGGGCCGCTGGCCGACACGCGGACCTGTCCGCTCGCTCGCCAGATGCGCAAGCGCCTGAGGCGGTTGGAGGCCCGGCTCGACTACCCGGTGGTGTATTCGCTGGAAGAGCCGCGCAAGGGGACCGAGCATCGGCCTATCGACGGTCCGGTGCCTGGGCGGGCGCGTTCGGTGAACGGGACAATCGCCCACCTGCCGGCGCTGTTCGGGCTGACTGCCGCCGGCTGGGTGATCCAGGAGCTTCTCGGCCAGGGGTGAGGCACGCGGGCATAGCGGCCACGCGGTTGCTCGGGCGGCAGACCGGCAAGTCCTTTCAGCCCCCCCCGTTGCCGGCGCGGCGGCACGAGCGTCCGGAAACGGGAAAGAGGGTTATGCGGGGTGGCTACACCCTGCGTTCCAGGCGCGCGACCTCGGTTTCGATCCAGTTCTCGACATCGGCCAGGATCGCTTCCGGCTCCCGCCCCTGGGTCGGGATCGGCGGTCCGATCACCACGTCGATCGTCCCCGGGGTCTTCGCCAGACTGCGCCGGGGCCAGAAGCTGCCGCTGTTGTGCGCGACCGGGACCACCGGATGTCCGCTGCGCGCGGCCAGCACCGCGCCGCCGATGCGGTAGCGGCCGCGCTCTCCCGGTGCCACCCGCGTTCCTTCGGGAAACAGCACGACCCACAGCCCGCGCCGCAGGCGTTCGGTCCCGGCCTCGACCAGCGCATCGAGCGCGCGGCGTCCCGCCTTGCGGTCCACCGGGACCGGGTCGACGATGCCGATCGCCCAGCCGAAGAACGGGATGCGCATCAGCTCCCGTTTCAGCACCCAGACCTGCGGCGGCAGGATCTGTTGCAGGGCGAGCGTTTCCCAGGCCGACTGATGCTTGGCCATCACGATCGCGGCCTGCGGTTGCAGCAGGTTGGCGGCACCGTGCACCCGATGGCGCAGGCCGCAGGTGACGCCCAGCCACCAGACGTTGAACCGGGTCCACTGGGACAATGCCCGGTAGCGACCGTGCCATCCGAACGGCAGTGCCAGCGGGGCGACCAGCAGCCCGAACACCACCGTCGAGGCGGCGAACCCGATCCAGAACACGAGTGCGCGGAGCCATTGCAGCATCAGCAAACGCTCCGAAACCACTCGGGCCGGGCGGGCGCTCGGGTTTCAGGCGCGCGGGTCTTCATCCGGTCGCCAGTCGCGAGATGTCGGCCACCGAGTCGAAGCGCGCGGAGAGCTGGCGCAGCAGGGCCAGCCGGTTCGCGCGCAGCGGCGGATCGTCGACCATCACCAGCACGTCGGTGAAGAACGCGTCCACCGGCGCGCGCAGACCGGCCAGCTCCGACATCGCCGCGACGTAGTCGCGGTTGCCGACGGCGGCCGCCACGCGCGGCTCGACCGCGCGCAGCGCCTCCAGCAGCAGTTGCTCGGCCGGAGTCTGGAGCAGTGTTTCGTCGACGCCGCCGGTGCCCTCGTCGCCGGCCTTGCGCAGCAGGTTATGGGTGCGTTTGTTCGCCGCCGCAAGCGCCTCCGACTCCGGACGGCTGCGGAACTGCTGCACCGCCCGGGCACGGTGCACGAAATCGAGCGGCACATCGGGTTCGAGCGCTGCGACCGCCTCGAAGACCTCGGCCGCCATGCCCTGCTCCAGCAGGTAGCCGCGCAGGCGATCGAAGATATAGGCGCGGACTCGGGGCACTGCGTCCGGCGCTTGTGCGACCCGGTCCGAGAGACTCGAGGCCGCGGCCTGCAACAAAGGCGTCAGCGCCAGCGGCTGTTCGCGCTCGATCAGGATCCGGAGCAGCCCCAGTGCCGCGCGGCGCAGCGCAAAGGGATCCCGGGCGCCGGTCGGTTCCTTGCCGATCGCGAAGATGCCGACCAGGGTGTCGAGCCGGTCGGCCAGCGCCAGCGCCTGGGCCAGTGGCCCCTCCGGCAGTTCCGCGCCGGCCTGGCGCGGCCAGTAGTGCTGCTCCAGCGCCTGTGCCAATGCGTCGGGCTCGCCGTCGTGCTGCGCGTAGTAGCGGCCCATCGTGCCCTGCAGTTCCGGGAATTCGAACACCATGCGCGTGCCCAGATCGCATTTGGACAACAGGGCGGCACGCCTTGCCAGCGCCGGGTCCAGCCCCATCGGCCCGGTCAGCTCCTCCATCAGCAGGGCCACGCGCCGGACCTTGTCGGCGAGCGTTCCGAGCCGGCGTTCGAATACGACCGTTTCCAGCCAGGGTTGCCGGCTTTCCAGCGTTTCCCGGCGATCCTGCTCCCAGAAGAATTCGGCGTCGGCGAAGCGCGGGCGCAGCACGCGCTCGTTGCCGCTGCGCACGGCCTCGGGGTAGCGCGACCGGATGTTGCTGATCACCACGAAGCGCGGCAGCATCGTGCCTGAGGCGTCCACCAGCGGGAAGTATTTCTGGTTGTCCTGCATGGTCGAGATCAGTGCCTCCTGCGGTACGTTCAGGAAGCGCGGATCGAAGCTGCCGGTCAGGGCCACCGGCCATTCCACCAGCGCCGCGACCTCGTCGAGCAGGGCCGGGTCGATCAGTGCCTGACCGCCAGCCGCGTCGGCCTCGGCGCGGATCTGGGCCTCGATCGCGCTGCGGCGCTGCTCGAACGACGCGACGACCATGCCTTCCTGCTCCAGCACGCGCGAATAGTCGCGGGCATGCCCGAGTTCCAGTTCATGCGAGCAGTGAAAGCGGTGCCCGCGGGTGCGGCGACCGCTGTGCAGCCCCAGTAGCTCGATTTCGACCAGGCGGTCGCCATGGAGCACGACCAGCCAGTGGACCGGGCGCACGAACTCCGCGTCGCCGGAGCCCCAGCGCATCCGCTTCGGGGTGGGCAATGCGGCCAGGCTGGCCGACAGGATACCGGGCAGCAGCTCCTCCAGCGGCGCACCCGGGAGGGTCTGCCGGTGCACCAGGTACTCGCCCTTGTCCGAATTCTCGCGTGCGAGCGCCTCGACTTCGACCCCGCAGGAGCGGGCGAATCCCTCGGCCGCGCGCGTCGGCGTGCCGTCGGGGCCGAACGCCGCGCTGACCGCCGGGCCGCGGCGTTCCTGGACCTGATCGGGCTGGCGTGCCGGGATGCCGTCGAGCAGCAGCGCAAGGCGCCGCGGCGTGGCGAAGGCGGTGACCGCGGCCGGCGTAATGCCGGCGTCGCGCAGGCGCCGCAGGCATTCGTCGCGCAATGCATCGCGTAGCGCGGGCAGCGCCTTCGGCGGCAGTTCCTCCATGCCGAGTTCAAACAGCAGGGGGTGAAGATCTTCCATGGCGATGTCCATCAGGCCCCGACGGGGCGCTAGCGTTCGGTGGGTAATGCGGCCGGTGCCGCCGCGTCAAGCCGCTTGCGAGGCGCGCGCCAGCAGCGGGAAGCCGAGCTTTTCGCGGCTTTCGTAGTAGGCGGCGGCCACCGCCCGCGCGAGTTCGCGCACCCGCAGGATGTAGCGCTGGCGTTCGGTGACCGAGATCGCGCCGCGGGCGTCGAGCAGATTGAAGCTGTGCGAGGCGCGCAGCACCTGTTCATAGGCCGGCAGCGGCAGGCCCAGCGCGATCAGGCGCTCGCTCTCCGAGGCATGGGTGTCGAACGCGGCGAACAGATGGTCGCGGTCCGCCTGCTCGAAGTTGTAGATCGACTGTTCCACCTCGTTTTGGTGGTACACGTCGCCATAGGTGACGACGGTGCCGTCCGGTGCCTCGGTCCAGACCAGGTCGAACACGCTCTCGACACCCTGCAGGTACATTGCCAGCCGTTCCAGCCCGTAGGTGATCTCGCCGGAAACGGGCCGGCAGTCGAGGCCGCCCACCTGCTGGAAGTAGGTGAACTGGGTCACCTCCATGCCGTTCAGCCAGACCTCCCAGCCGAGACCCCAGGCGCCCAGTGTCGGCGACTCCCAGTTATCCTCGACGAAGCGGATATCGTGCACGGTGGGATCGAAGCCGAGATGGCGCAGTGAGCCCAGATAGAGTTCCTGAATATCGGGCGGCGACGGTTTCAGCAACACCTGGAACTGGTAATAGTGCTGCAGTCGGTTCGGGTTCTCGCCGTAGCGGCCGTCGGTCGGGCGTCGCGAAGGCTGCACATACGCCGCGCGCCAGGGTTCCGGACCGATCGAGCGCAGGAAGGTCGCCGGGTGGAAGGTGCCGGCCCCGACCTCCATGTCGTAGGGCTGCAGCAGCACGCAGCCGTGGCCGGCCCAGTAGTCCTGGAGCTGCCGGATCAGATCCTGAAAGGTGACCGTGGTGGGGTGCATGATGTGCCTGAATCGCAAGGAAAAGGCGAGAGTATAACGGGCCGCCCCAGTGCTCGGCCACCGTCCGCGCTGCCGGAGGGTCGTTCAGGTCCGTGCCGGGCGCTCCCGAGCCCGGTTCTGGCCCGCTCGGCATCGAGGCAAGGGAATGACTTCCGCCGGGCCACGGTGGGTGGCTCCGGGCGCGACGAAGTCCGCGACGAGCGCCTCGAACAGCAGGCTGCGAAGCACGCGGGCGGGCGCTGCCGTACCCGTGGCGGTCGCAAGATCCGCTGTCGTCAGCCCAGCCGATGCCAGCACCCGGTCCACCGCGACGCCACGCCACTCGGTCACCACCTGGCCGGAGGCACTGTCTATGATGCGCAGCATGCGCTGCGCATGGTTCAATGATGCCTGCAATACCAGCATGGCGCCCCTTTCTGCTCTATCGGTGTCGATGATCTTCGTTAATGAGAATTATTTGCAATCAAGAGGGTAGCCTGTGACCGACGGCTCCGCAAGCGTTGCGCCGCTTTCGCGCAGGGAGCGTTATCGGGCCACGCGCCTGGCGACGATCGTCGCCGCGGTGGTGAACTCCCTGCTGGCGGTGACCCAGATCGTTTCCGGCTGGCTGTTCCAGTCGCAGGCGCTGATCGCCGACGGCGTGCACACGCTTTCGGACCTGGTCAGCGATGGCGTGGTACTGGTTGCTGCACGCAAGGCTTCGGCGTCGCCGGACCGGGATCACCCCTATGGTCACGGGCGCATCGAGACACTGGCGACCGTCGTGGTCGGCGTGATGCTCGCCATCGCGGCGCTGGGCATCGGCTGGTTCGCGGTGCAGCGCCTGCTGGACTGGGAGTTGATGACCGGCCCCGCTCCGGCGGCGCTGGCCTTCGCGGTGCTGACACTGGTTGCGAAAGAAGGCCTGTACCAGTACACGGTGCGGGTTGCGCGGCGGATCGGGTCGCCATTGCTGCACGCGAACGCCTGGCACCACCGCAGCGACGCGATCTCGTCGCTGGTGGTGCTGGTGGGCATCGGGGGGGCGGTCGCCGGCTGGCCCTGGCTGGATGCGGTGGCTGCGCTGGTGGTCGCGCTGTTCATCCTGCGCATGGCCTGGCGCCTGGTGTTCAAGAGCGCTGCCGAGCTGATCGATACCGCGCTGGAACCGGAACAGGTGGCGACCATCCGCGATGCGATCGCGGGCGTCCCGGGCGTGAAGAGCGCGCATATGCTGCGCACGCGAAGGCTGGGCAACGAGGCCGCGGCCGACGTGCATATCCAGGTCGCCCCGAAGATTTCGGTGTCCGAGGGGCACCAGATCGCGGACGAGGTGTACCGGGCGGTGATGGCGAGCCTGCCCGCGCTGCGTGACGTAACGGTTCATGTCGATCCCGAGAACGACGAGGAGCAGTTGCGTTCGGTCGGTTTGCCGCTGCGCCCGGAGATCACCGAATGCCTGAGGGCGGCGTGGCACGACGCGCCCGAACTCGCCGCGGTCGAACAGGTGGGACTGCACTACCTGGGCGGCCGCGTGCATGTGACGGTGACCCTGCGGCTCGACGATGAACAGGCGGGTGCGGAACTGAACCGGCGCGCGGTGGAGCTTGCGGAACTCTTGCGGCAGCGGTCGGATTTCCAGGACCAGCTGGGCCAGATCCTGATCCTGTTTCGGGCGCGCACCAGCGATGGGCGCCCGTGATGCCGGTTTGCACCGCGGTAGTGCGGTCGTCGTTCCAGTTTGGTGCACAAGTCCGGCGAGGCTGTCATCATGGGCCATCCGGGTGCCATGTCATGGTTGGCACGGACCATGCTTCCAGCTTCGGACGTAACGGATCGCCCTGACCTGTGCCCTGCATCGGCGGGCTATGTCCAACCATCACGCTCAAGCCAAACGAAAGGAGACACTCATGTCCGCAGCCGATGTGCTGAAAACCATCCAGGAAAAGGAAGTGAAGTTCATCGACTTCCGCTTTACCGACAGCAAGGGCAAGGAACAGCACGTAACGGTCCCGGCCCACGAGATCGATGAGGACACCTTCGAGGACGGCAAGATGTTCGACGGGTCGTCGATCGCCGGCTGGAAAGGCATCAACGAGTCCGACATGATCCTGATGCCGGACGCGGGGTCTGCGGTGCTGGACCCGTTCTTCGAGGATCTGACGCTGAACCTGCGCTGCGACGTGGTCGAGCCGGCGACGATGCAGGGCTACGATCGCTGCCCGCGCTCGCTGGGCAAGCGCGCCGAGGCCTATCTGGCGTCGACCGGTATCGCCGACACGGCGCTGTTCGGGCCCGAAAACGAGTTCTTTGTGCTCGATGACGTGAAGTGGGGCACCTCGCTATCGGGTTCCTACTGCAGGGTCGATTCCAGCGAGGCCTCGTGGAACTCCGAGCGGGTCTACGAGGATGGCAACATCGGTCATCGACCCACGGTCAAGGGCGGCTACTTCCCGGTCCCGCCGGTGGATAGCCTGCATGACATCCGTTCGACCATGTGCGACGTGCTCGACGAGATGGGCCTGCACACCGAGGTGCACCACCATGAGGTCGCGACCGCGGGGCAGTGCGAGATCGGTGTCGGGGCCGCGATGTTGACGCGCAAGGCCGACGAGGTCCAGATCCTGAAATACGTCGTCCAGAACGTCGCCCATGCTCACGGCAAGACCGCGACCTTCATGCCCAAGCCGATCGTAGGCGACAACGGTTCCGGGATGCATGTGCACATGTCCCTGGCGAAGGACGGGACGAATCTTTTCAGCGGCGACCTCTATGGCGGACTGTCGGAAACCGCGCTGTACTACATCGGCGGAATCATCAAGCATGCGCGCGCGTTGAACGCGTTCACGAACCCGTCGACCAACAGTTACAAGCGGTTGGTGCCCGGTTTCGAGGCGCCGGTGATGCTGGCCTACTCGGCGCGCAACCGTTCCGCGTCGATCCGTATCCCGTTCGTGATGAGCCCGAAGGCCCGCCGCATCGAGGTTCGGTTTCCGGACTCCACCGCCAACCCGTATCTTGCCTTCGCGGCGATGCTGATGGCGGGGATCGACGGCATCCAGAACAAGATTCATCCCGGCGATGCGATGGACAAGAACCTGTACGACCTGCCGCCGGAGGAAGAAAAGAATATCCCGCAGGTCTGCAATGCGCTGGACCAGGCGCTACGGGAGCTCGATAACGATCGCGCGTTCCTGACCGCGGGCGGTGTGTTCACCGACGATATGATCGACGCCTACATCTCGCTGAAGATGGAGGAAGTCACGCGCCTGCGCATGACCACGCACCCGGTCGAGTTCGATATGTACTACAGCCTGTAGCCCGGCCCTGAACCGGAATTGCCGAGGCCGGCGTCGCGGACAATCCCCGCCACGCTGGCCTTTGGCGTGCCCGATGCCGGCGGGGCACCGGGCAAAAAAAAGCCGCCCCTGCCGAGGCGGCCCGATGGACCCGGGGTGACCCCCGGATCCTGCAGCACCGTCAGATCGCCTTCACCGCGCCGGCGGCCAGGCCCTTCGGGGTCTGCTGAATTTCGAACGACACCTTCTGGCCTTCGGCCAAGGTCTTGAATCCGCTTCCATCGATTGCGGAGAAGTGGACAAACACGTCCTTGCCGCCATCATCGGGAGTGATGAACCCGAAACCCTTGCTTTCGTTGAACCACTTCACGACACCAGTATTCACAACCATAAACCTCGTTACTTAGAGAGAAACAAAAGTGAGCGGCTCGGCAGCAACCGTTCAACGGAAGCGAATGCTGATACAGATCCACCACGATCAGTGGCTTGACGGCCTCTCACGCGCCTGACTATACGCCGGACTTCGCGCGAACGCCAATAAAACTTTGGTTTCTTTTTCCGAGTCGCCGTGCTGTTGTCGCGATCGGGGGCGTCCATCGCGTCGACCGGTGGCTGGTACCATGGCGGGCGATGTCCGACGACCCCCCGTCATTTCGGATCCCGCGGCGCCTCGTGGTGGTGCCCGACGCGCCAGGCGCGCGCGACCGGGCCGCTGCCTGGTTGCGGAAGCTGGCGTTATCCTGCGACGTGGGATGGTTCGGCCCCTCCGTTCCCGGGGGCTTGCCGGGCACGCGTCCGGCACAGGCCAGCCACTGGCTGGGCCGCGAACTCGACGCCCTGGTGTTCGAGGGCGGAGAGCTGCCGCCGGTGGATGCGCTGGCGATCGCCGCCGGGCTGCTGCGCGGTGGCGGCGTATTCCTGCTGCTCGCGGGGGAGCCGCCGCCGACACCGTTCGGCCGGCGCCTGCGCCGGTTCCTGGCCGAGGACCTCGTGGAACGAGTCGCGGAGAATGGCCGCTGGCCGGTCCCGGCGATCGCGCCGCGAGTGGCAGGGCACCGGCTGAACGCCGGGCAGCAGCGCGTATTCCGGGCCCTCGCATCCGCCACGAACTGGTTGCCGAGGACCTGCGCGGTCCTCACCGCGCCGCGCGGGCGCGGCAAATCGACCCTGCTGGGAGCGCTGGTCGCCCATTGGCTGCGTCGGACTTCGCTGGATGTTCGCGTCACCGCCCCGAACCGGGACGGAATCCGCCCGCTGCTCGCCGAAGTCGAACGCGGTACGGACATCCCGTGTGGTGCCGGAACGCGCGACGGTCCACTGTACCTGGCGCCCGACGAGCTACTGGAGCGCGGGTCCGCGCCCGGCCTGCTGGTGGTGGACGAGGCCGCGGCGCTGCCGGTGCATCAGTTGCGCCGTCTTGCGCGCCTGGCGCCGCGCGTGGTGTTTGCGACGACGACAACCGGGTTCGAGGGCAGTGGCCAGGGTTTCCGGCACCGGTTCCTGAAGGCGCTGCACGCCGATGGCTTCCGGCTGCACGAGTTCCGGCTGCATCGCCCGGTGCGCTGGCCGCCCGGGGACCCGCTGGAAGACTGGATCGACCGGCTGTTCCTGCTGGACGCCGAGGCCGAGGCGCGCGCGCCTGCGGCTGCCGAGGAGCCCGCATTGCGCATGCGCTGGCTTTCCGGCGCAAGCCTTGCCGCCAGCGAGCCGCGGTTACGAGCGGTGGTCGGGCTGCTCTCCGACGCCCATTACCGTACGCGTCCGTCGGACCTGCGCCGCTGGCTCGATGCCCCGGAGCTGCGGGTGGGGCTGCTGGGTGAGACCGCCGGCTCCGGGATTGTTGGGGTGGTGCTGGTGCAGCTCGAGCCCGGGCTGGAACCGGCGCTGGCCGACGCCGTGTGGTCCGGCCAGCGCCGGCCGCCCGGGCAGTTCCTGCCTTGCGTGCTGGCGGAACACGGGGCGCTGGCAGCGGCGCGGCGCCCGGCGCTGCGGGTACTGCGCATCGCGGTCGATCCGCGCTGGCAGCGGCGCGGGCTCGGCCGCCGCATGTTGCGGGCGGCGCTGTCCTGGGCGCGCCGGCGGGATGTTCCGGTGGTGGGCGCGAGCTTCGGCGCGGAGCCGGGATTGATCGAATTCTGGACGGCGGCGGGTTTCCGATGCCTGCGCATCGGGTTTCGGCGCGAGACCACCAGTGGCTTGCACGCGGCGGTCGTGCTTCGGGGCACGCAGCCGGGGGCGGTCGCCGATCTCGCGAGGCTGCGCGCACGGGCGGGCCGCGACTGGCCGGTCTGGCGGGCCGGTCCGCTGCGGGGGCTGGAGGCCGGGGTTGCCGCGGCAGTCGCCGCCGATCTGCCATCGGCCGGGGCTGTCTGCGCGGCGCTGGACTGGGGCTCGGTGCGTGCCTTTGCCCGCATTTCCCGGCCGTTCGAGCTCGCGCTTCCGGCACTGCAGCGGTGGCTGCATGCGGACCCGGCGCGGACTGCGGGGCTGCCCGCCCGCGAGCGTGCGCTGCTCGAGGCCGCGGTGCTGGAGCTGGCCGGCTGGCCGGAGCTGTGTGCGCTTGCGGGGGTTTCGGGGCGCCGGGACGTGATCGGGCTGCTGCGCGGCAGCGTCGCGGCGCTTCTGGAAACCGATTCTTCCGCTGGCGTTGCATGACCGGCGGGCGCTGCCCGTGGCCGGGGGAGGGAATCCCGAAACAAGGGCGGCCCGTTCGCGTTGCGGCGATCGGCAGCGCACTCGGTGTCGACTGCCTGCGTCTTCGACCGCTGCTAGCTCCCGTCGGACTCGAGCGCCTCCCAGCGGGCATAGGCCGTAGCGAGTTCTTCCTCCAGGCGCTGCAGTGCCTTCTGCACTTCCGGCACGCGGTCCGGGCGGTTGCGGAAGAGTTCGGGGTCCGAGAGTTGTTCGGCCAGTGCCTCGCGTTCCGCTTCCAGCTGCTCGATGCGCGCTGGCAACTGTTCCAGTTCCCGGGCATCCCGGTACGAAAGCTTTCGGGGCGCGGGGCTTGTCGCGGCGCTGCTTCGAGCCGGTGTCTCCGAGGGACGAACTGCCGCGCGTGCCGTAGCGCCCGCCGCTGGGCCGGCGGGCTGGATGCGCGTCTCCTGCAGCGGCGCGGTCACGCGTTCCGGCAGATCGGACCAGCCGCCGACGAATTCCTCGCAGCTTCCCTGGCCGTCCAGCACCAGGGTACTGGTCACGACGTTGTCCAGGAACGCGCGGTCGTGGCTGACCACGATCACCGTGCCGGTGTACTCGATCAGCAGCGTCTCGAGGAGTTCCAGGGTCTCGACATCCAGATCGTTGGTGGGCTCGTCCAGCACCAGCAGGTTCGCCGGGCGCAGGAACAGCCGCGCCAGCAGCAGGCGGTTGCGCTCGCCGCCCGAGAGCGCCGAGACCGGCTGGCGCGAACGGGCCGGCGGGAACAGGAAGTCTTCCAGGTAGCTGAGCACGTGGCGCGTGACGCCGTTGACCGTGACCCGGTCGCGGCCCTGGCCGACCGTGTCCTGCACGGTCGCGCCTTCGTCGAGCTGCGCCCGCGTCTGGTCGAAGTAGGCGATCTCGAGCTGGGTGCCGAGCGTGACGCTGCCGGAGATCGGGGCGAGTTCGCCCAGCAGCCCGCGCAACAGCGTGGTCTTGCCAGCGCCGTTGGGTCCGACGATCCCGAGCCGGTCGCCGCGCTGCAGCAGCAGGTCGACGCCGCGGATCACCGGCACGCCGTCGTAGCCGAAGCTGGCCCGTTCCGCCTCGATCACGCGCCGGCCCGAGCGCTGCTCCGGATTCAGCGCCAGCCGCACCTGGCCCTGGCGTTCGCGCCGCTCGGCACGCTGGTGGCGCAGCCGCTCGAGGGCGCGGACGCGGCCCTCGTTGCGCGTGCGCCGGGCCTTGATGCCCTGGCGGATCCACGCCTCTTCCTGCGCCAGCTTCTTGTCGAACTCGGCGTTCTGTCGCGCCTCGGTCTCAAGCCGTTCGGCCTGGCGCTGGCGCAGCGCCTCCAGACTGGGCGGGTGTTCGTACAGTTGCCCGCGGTCGAGTTCCACGATGCGGGTCGCCAGCCGCTCCATGAAGCTGCGGTCGTGGGTGATGAACACCACGGTCATCGCGGTGCCGGCGAGCATGTTCTCGAGCCAGGCGATCGCGGCGATGTCCAGGTGGTTGGTCGGCTCGTCGAGCAGCAGCAGGTCGGGGTTGCGCACCAGTTCCCGCGCCAGCCAGACCCTGCGCCGCAGTCCCCCGGAGAGTTCGGCGAACGGCCGGTCGGCCGGTAGTTCCAGGCGGGACAGGGTGGTCTCGACGCGGTTCTGCAGTGCCCAGCCGTCGATTGCTTCCAGTTCCGCCTGCACCCGGCCGAGGGCCTCCAGCGCGGCTGCGTCTCCCTGTGCGGCGTCCAGGCTCAGGTGATGGTAGCGTTCGAGCAGGCGGCCGTTCTCGCCCAGCCCCTCGGCGACCACATCAAAAATGCTGCCGTGGACCTCCTCGGGCAGCTCCTGGGTCAGGTAGGCCGTGACCAGCCCGTCGGTGCGGGTGATCTCGCCGGAGTCGGGCTGGATCCGGCCGGCCAGGATCTTCAGCAGCGTCGACTTCCCCTCGCCGTTGCGGCCGACGATGCAGACGCGCTCGCCCGGGTTCAGGGCGAGGTCGATGCCGTCGAGCAGGGCGGCCAGGCCATAGGCCAGGCGAATGCCGCGAAGCGTCAGCAGGGCCATGGGTTCAGACCTCCGGCATGCGCCAGGCGCTTGCGGCGCCGGCAAGACTGAACAGCGCGAGAACCAGGATCGCGAATTCGGTGCCGGCCAGCTGTGCCAGCAGCCCGAACAGGCCGCCGACCAGCAATAGCGCGCCGATTACGGTGTTGCTGACCGCAGTGAACGCGGCGCGGGTCTGCTGGGTCGCCATGTCGACCAGGTAGGTCTTGCGCCCCAGGCGTACCCCCGCGTGGCTCACTCCGAGCACGAAGAAGAGCACTGCGTAGACCCAGCCATCGAGTGCCGGCGCCATTCCGCTCCAGCTCGCAGTGGCCAGCCCGATTCCAAGCAGTCCCGCGATCAGGCCCGACAGGATCAGCACCTGGCGCGAAGAGCGGTCGGACGCGCGGCCCCAGATCGGGGCGCTGACCGCCGAGGCCAGCCCGGTCGCGAGGATCAGCAGGCCCAGCGTCACGAAGCTGCCGGAGGTGGCCGCCTCGGCGAGCAGCACATAGAAGGGCAGGGCCAGTGCAGTGCTCATCAGCAGCGCGCGGGTCAGCACGAAGTGGCCGAACTCGCGATCGCTCCAGAGCAGACCGAGCGAGCGCATCGCCTCGGCGACGGCGTTGCCGCCACCCTCGGTGGCGCCCGGCTGTTCGTGCAGTCCGGCGAACACCGCTGCCGACAGCCACCACACGCCGGCGGCGGTGGCGAGCAGCGCGGCGAACAGCCCGACCCCGGCCTGCTCGAGATTCGCCAGGGTCAGGTACAGGCCCAGGCCCAGCGTCGCAAGGCCCGCTGCCGATGCCGCATAGCCCATTACCGTGCCGCGCCGCCGCTTCGCGATGGTCTTGCCGAGCACGTCCTTGGCGGCCACCGAGTTCACCCCCCGGGCCAGCGCGAACAGAACCAGCAGCGCGAGGATCGCCCAGCCGGCGGCTGCACCCTCGAGCGTCAGCGCGACGACCGCCATCAGTGCAACGGCCAGTCCCTGGCCGACGCTGCCAAGCACCCAGAACCACTTGCGCACGGGCTGGCGGCGGATGGCGGCGGCAACGAACAGTTGTGGGAGCAGCGAGCCGGACTCGCGAATCGGCACCAGAAAGCCGGCGAACGCCGCCGGTGCGCCCAGCGCGCCCAGCATCCACGCCAGCACCAGACGTGCAGAGGCGAGTTCGTCGCCGATCTTGCTGAGCGTGTTCGACACCAGGTGCACGAAGAAATTGACCGGCTGGGCATGACACGCGTCGGCCGGGATGTCGCGGCAGACACGCGCATCCTCGTCGCCGGCGATGGTCTCGTACAGCGATATCAGCGGTTCCGGGGCGGCTGGCTGGGAGGACATGGCGATCTCGGACGGCGACCGGGGAACGAACCGGTGCGGTTCAGCGGGTCCAGTTCAGCGGGGCGTCGGGGTTGACCCCGGGGCGGAACGGAATGCGCCGGTCTTGATGGGTCAACTGGTAGACGTTGCCGATCCAGTTGTTCACCACCGCGAGCGCGCTGTCGTGCCAGGTGTTGTCGAGGCGGCCTACCAGCAGCGGTTCCGGAAGCTCGGGCGCCGGCGCGCGGCGTTGCCGGGCCTGCTCGACGCGTTCGCGGTGTTCCTCCAGGATCGCCGCGGCCTGCGGGGACAGGTAGTGTTCGGGCAGCGGTGGGAAGTCCTCGCGCTCGTCGTTCACGAAACGCAGCACCTCGCGCTTGTACTCCTTCAGCAGGCTGATGCTGTCGTATTCCGGGTGCCCCTGGAAGAACACCAGCCGGAACCCGTCCTCCGATACCGCAAGGTGGACGCCGGCACGCTCGCTTTCGACCAGCACCTGCAACCGGTGGCGATCGAACTGCTCGCGGGACACGTCGTTGAAGCGCGAATGGGGCACGTTGAAGCGGGTGTTCACGCCGGATACCAGCGGGTGCGTTCGGTCGACCACCCGATGGTCGAACACACCCCAGAGCTTCGCGCCCCGATGCCGGCGACGTTCCCCGTAGCGCGCCTGCATGACTGCATGGGTGGCCAGGCACGAGCACAACGTGGAGGTGACGTTCTCCCAGGCCCACTCGACCACCTCGGCCAGCGGTTCCCAGAACGGCTCCAGCGCCAGGTCCGGCTGGCTCACGTTGGCGCCGGTAATGATCAACGCGTCCAGGCCTTCACGCCGGATGGTGTCGAACGATTCGTAGTACCGATCGACATGGGCCTGCCCCCCGGGGCTGCGCGGCAGTTCGGCCAGGGTGAACGGGTGCATGTAGAACTGCGCGATCTGGTTGCTCTCGCCAACCAGGCGGAAGAACTGGCGTTCGGTCGCGGCCAGTGCGGCATCGGGCATCATGTTGAGCAGACCGATGTGCAGCGCGCGGATATCCTGGTGCAGCGCGTAGTCGTTCGGGAGGACCGTGCCGCCTTCCTTGCGCAGGCGTTCGAAGGTCGGCAGGTCGGAGTGAGCGACCAGCGGCATCAGATCCGCCCTCCGCGATCCAGCGCGAGCTGCACCAGGTCGTCGAAGTCGGACGCCGAGCGGACCTGCGCGACCTCGCTGCTCAGTACGGTGTAGCCGTGGTCCCGGGCAATCGCCTCGTAGCGCGGCAGGCGGGCCTCGAGCAGGCGCGGGAACACCCAGCGGACGAAGTCGTCGGGGTCGATCTGGGCCACGTACTCGAGGTCGTGTCGGGACATGTACTGGGTCAGCTGCTCGTCGAGGAAAGGCTCGCGATAATACAGCGGCTTGGGGTCGCGTTCGGCCCGTGCGATCAACTCGCGCCGGTTTTCTTCGGTGGCCCGAATGTACAGGATCACCGTGTGCCGGGTCAGCGTCTCGAGCACCTCGGGCGAATCCAGCTCGCTGACGGAACCGCCGGCATCGTTGATGAAATGGGGGTAGTCGAACAGGATCTGCGCCTTTTGGATGAAGTCCGGCACGTCCAGCATCGCCTGTACCTCGGCAGCGTGGTGCAGGGTCTGGCGGCGCTTGAATTCGGTCAGCGAGAGCCCGCCGCGCTCGGGGTTGCCCAGCTTGCCCAGAAAGCTGGAGACCGGGTGCAGGTTGTCGACGGTGATGTTGTTGATGATCTGGATCGAGTCGGCGCGCAGCAGGTCGCGCAGAAACCGAACCTGCATCGCCTGCGCCTTGATGTTGTCCAGGATCGGCTCGCTCAGGTAGCGGGTGCCGATCCGGTAGTCTCCGGAATAGTGGAACCAGTCCTCGCGCCGGAGCATGTTCGACAGGTACGTCTTGCCGACCCCGGACATGCCCAGCAGCGTGACCCGGCGGTGCGGAAGCTCCCGGTACTCGGCAGGTGTCAGGCGCATCGGAGTCAACGCCTCAGGATCAGCAGGATTCCCGCGACCAGCGCAAGCGTGCTCAGCACCAGGTGGTCATACTGGAAGCGCAGGCCCAGCAGCCCCTGCAGCCCGTACAGGATCAGCCAGATTGCGAGAAGCAGGGTACCGAGAGGACGCATCGGAAAACTTTCTCCAAGGGTTGGGCGGTGCGGGCTGCCACCGGCCGAGGCGCCGGCCCGCGTTTCGCGTCCGGTGCGCCCCGGCCTCAGCGGCCGCGCCCTGCCGGCGATCGCGCACCGGCGTCTATGCCCTTATTCGAGGAATGCATTGATGCGCTGCAGGTCGGCAAGGCTGAGGCTGCCGACGGCGCGCTGCAGGCGCAGAGTCTCGAGCAGGTAGCCATAGCGGGCCTCGGCATAATCGCGCTCGGCTCTGAAGACCTCGCGCAGGGCCAGCAGCACGTCGACCTGGGTACGCGTGCCGACTTCGAAGCCGGCCTCGGCCGATTCGAATGCGGCCTGCGTGGATTGCAGCGCCTGAGCCAGCGCGCGCGCCCGGGAGGCGTTGGCGATCACCGACAGATAGCTGTTCCGGGTGTTCTGCACCGTCTGGCGCTCGGTGAAGACTACCGTTTCCTGCGCCGCCTCGAACTCCTCACGGGCTTCGCGCGTGATCGCGCTGACGCGTCCGCCGGTGTACAGGGGCACGTCCAGCCGCAGCCCCACCTGGGCGTCGGTGCGGTCGTTGAACTGCCCCCCGGGCACCGCATTCACTCCGGAATAGCCGGTGTCGCTGACCGAGGCGCCCAGCCCCAGGGTCGGCAGCCCCTCCGCTCGCTGGCGCCCGATCTGTTCACGCGCGACTTCGGTGTTCAGGCGCTGCGCGTTCAGCTCCTGGTTGTTCTCGAGTGCCGCCGAGACCCAGTCCTGCGGATCCATCGGGTCCGGGGACGGCATGTCGAGGTGTTCTCCCAGCGCAGCGAGCTCGTCGTAATAGCGGTTGGTGATTACCGCGAGCTGCTCGCGTGCGAGGTTGAGCGCGTTTTCGGCAGCGATCTCCTCGGCCGAGGCGATGTCGAACTGGGCCTGCGCTTCCTTGACGTCGGTGATCGCGATCAGTCCGACCTCGAAGCGCCGCTGGGTCTGCTCGAGCTGCCGGCTGATCGCCTCGCGCTCGGCCCTGCGGAACTCCAGTGTCTCCTGGGCGACGAGGACACCGAAATAGGCCTCGGCGACGCGCAGGATCAGATCCTGACGGGCGGCATCGAGTTCGGCTGCGGCGCTGGAGATCTGCAGGTCCGCCTGGCGCACGCCGATCCGGTTGCGCTGGTCGAACAGGCTCTGGTTCAGGTTCAGCGCGATATTGCGGCTGGTGCCGTCGATGCTGCTGCTGCCGTCAGGGTCGGAGTAGAACGCGCCGAGCTCGGCGTCGGCCGAGAGTTGCGGCAGCAGCGTGGAACGCGCGATCGGCCTTGCCTCGAGAACGGCCCGGTATTGGGCCTCGGCCGCCCGCAGCTGGGCGTCTTCCATCTGGGCGTGCTCGAACACCTGCAGCAAATCCTCGGCCTGGGCGGGCAATGCCCAGGTGGCGGCGAACACGGCGGTTACGCACAGCGTGCGAAGCATCTTCATGGCAGGGATCCCCGGGAAATCGCGATCCCCATATGCTAGCAGAGCCCGCGGCAATGGGCATGCCAAATCCCGGCGGGCGGCGACGGTCAGAAGACGAATTCGGTGCGCGGTTCGAAGCCCAGCAGCGGCTTCAGGCGGGTCTCGAACAGGGTTTCGGTGCGATAGCTGTTTTCCGCGACCCGAACCACCATCCGGGCGTGCATCACCGGGGGCTGTCCCACCACCACGAACAGCCGGCCGCCCAGGTTCAGGCTCGGCTGCAGGAACGGGTCGTAGACCGTCATCGCTCCGTTGACGCTGATCACGTCGTAGCGGCCTTGCGGTGGCGTCCAGCCAGGGGCGACGGTCGCGGTTTGCAGCGAGGCATTGCCGATCTCGAGCGTTTCCAGCCGGGCCTCGGCCGCCAGGCGGAATTCGTCGATATGCTCGACGCTGTCGACCCGCGCGGCAAGCCGCGCGAGGCAGGCGGTGACATACCCCGAACCGGTGCCGATCTCGAGTGCGGTTTCACTCTCGGCGGGCGCCAGCGCCTGCAACAATCGTCCGACGACCCTCGGGGGCAGCATGGACTCGCCGTGCCCCAGGGGGATCTCGGTATCCGCATAGGCCAGGCCCTCGCGGCCCGCGGGCACGAACGTTTCTCGCGGCAGCGATTCCAGTACGTCCAGGACGCGCATGTCGAGCACATCCCAGGGGCGAACCTGCTGCTCCACCATGTTCATGCGCGCCAGGGTGAAATCCATCGGTCGGGTCCTCGTCGTATCCGCAAACGCCGCCGCAGAGTACGGCGCCCGCCCGGGGGAGGCAAGTCGCTGCACCCGCGGGTCATCGCGCGGCCACCGCCGATGCATCGGACCTGCTGCGCGGCTGCGCGCCGGAGGCCTCGGCAATGGGGAATCCTACCCGTTGTCATTGACCGGACGGTCCACCATCCTTGCGCGATGACCGATCAACGCGAGACGAGGCAGCGGATCGTCGACAGCGCCTGCGACCTGATCCACCGCCGCAGCTACACAGCCGTGGGCGTCGCCGAGATCTGCGCGCAGGCCCGCACCCGAAAGGGCAGCTTCTATCACTTTTTCCCGAGCAAGCAGGACCTCAGCCTGGCGGTGATCGACGAGCTGCGGCGGATCCTGGACGAGCAGGTCCTGTCACCGTCGTTCGGACGCGACCTGCCGCCGCTGCGGAGGCTGGAACGCTTCGTGGACCATCTCTGCGGTTTTCAACAGGGAGCGATGGCTGCGATGGGCCGGATGCCCGGGTGTCCGTTCGGCAACCTGGCGCTGGAGCTCGCCACCACCGACGAGGTCATCCGCCGCCGGCTCGAGGTCGTGTTCGCGGCCATTCGGGCGCGTTTCGAGCACGTGATCGAGGATGCGGTCGCGATCGGCGAGACGGGTCCAGTCGATGTCCGGGCGACCGCCGAGGCGATGCTCGCCTACATGGAAGGCATGCTGATGCTGGCCAAGACCGCCAACGACCCGGCGGTGATCCGGCGCCTGGGACCGGCGCTGGTCCAGATCCGCATTCCCCCGGGCTGAGGCCTGGCGCTGCCACGCCGCGGCGAGGGTGCGCACGATGGCCGCGGAATCCCGTTCTCAGTTGGGCCCGTCCGGGGCCTCGTCTCGTAGCGCGAGTGCGGCGATGGCGCGGATGCGCGCCCGGCGCAGCGCGCTGCCCAGGGCTGCACCCTGCAGCCCTTCCCGGGTGAGCGGTTCGGCGGATACGCCGGCGGCCGCACGGGCGGCCCGGCGTACCGCATCGGCCTGTGGGTAGGGCCGGGCGGCGAATCCGGTGCGACCGCGGAAATCGGCCTCGACCGCCAGCAGGAACGGCTCCAGGCCTTCGGGCCGGCGCAGCGCATCGAGACCCTCCAGCAGCTTCAGCACCGTCGCCGGCCGTAGTTCGAACACGCGGTGCACCAGACCGTGGTGCCGCGCGACCTTGATCGCGAGGTCGCGATAGCGCTTCGGGATGCGCAGGCGCTGAGCCAGTTCCCGGATCATCTGCACGCCGCGTTCCTCGTGGCCGTGATGGCTGGGCAGGATCTCGGCTGGGGTCGTGCCCTTGCCGAGATCGTGCACCAGTGCCGCGAAGCGCACTTCGGGGCTGGTGCTGAGCCGCGTGGCCTGCTCCAGCACCAGGAAAGTATGCACGCCGGTGTCGATCTCCGGGTGGTAACGCGGCGGTTGCGGCACCCCGAACAGCCGCGCGAGTTCCGGGAACAGCGCCGCCAGTGCTCCGGTGGCTTGCAGCACCTCGAAGAATCGAAGCGGGGCGGGACTCGACAGCGCCTTCTCGCACTCGGCCCAGACGCGTTCGGGAACCAGCGCGTCGACCTCGCCGCTGTCCACCAGTTCCCGCATCAGGGTCTCGGTCTCGGCCGCGATGGTGAAGCCGAACGGGGACAACTGCGCCGCGAGCCGCGCGACCCGGAGCAGACGCACCGGATCCTCGGCAAAGGCGGGCGACACGTGCCGCAGTACGCGCGCCCGCAGGTCTGCCTGGCCACCGTAGGGGTCGATCAGCCGGCCGTCGGCGGCCTCGGCGATGGCATTGATCGTCAGGTCGCGGCGTGCAAGATCCTGTTCCAGCGTGACCTCGGGTGCGGCATTGAAGCGAAACCCGCGATAGCCCTTCGCAGTCTTGCGCTCGGTGCGCGCCAGTGCGTACTCCTCGTGCGTCCGCGGGTGCAGGAACACCGGGAAATCGCGTCCCACGGGGCGGAAACCGCGCGCTTTCATATCGGCGGGAGTGGCTCCGACCACCACGTAGTCCCTCTCGCGCACCGGCCGCCCCAGCAGGCGGTCTCGCACGGCTCCGCCGACCAGGTAGGTCTCCATGATGCCGGGCTTCTCGATCCGGGAGCGGCGCGCTACTGCCGGGTCCCCGTGCGCAGGCGCTGCATCCGGGCCTGGTGGCCCTCCTGGCCGAGGTAGGCGGGGGCAACGGCCTCGAGCAGCGTCGGGCAGGGCAGGGTCTCGCCGGTGCAGACGCTGTCCACCGACAGCGACGCGAGGTTGTCGCGCGACAGCGGCTTGCCCGGAACGAACTCGAACACGGTGGCCTGCAGTCGGCCGGCCCAGCCAGGCAGCGGCACGATCGGCCGCCGGCGCCGGGTCAGGCGCGCGGTGTAGCGCACGAGTTCGCGCAGCGTGTAGCTGCGTGGGCCGCAGAGTTCGAATCCCTTGCCGAAGGTCGACGGATCGTCGAGGCAATTCACGAAGTGATCGGCGACATCGCCGACGAAGACCGGGGCAAAGCGGGCATCGGCGCGTGCGAGCGGCATGAACGGCGCGATCCTGAGCAGCCCGGCAAAGCGGTTCAGGAAGGAATCCTCGGGCCCGAAGATCACCGAGGGACGGAACACCGTGACCGGGAATGCGCTGGCGGCGAAGACCGCGCGTTCGGCGTCGGCCTTGCTGCGCAGGTAGTGGCTCGGCGGATCGGGCATGTCCGCCTTCAGCGCGCTCATCTGCACGAAGCGGCGCACGCCCGCGGTAGTCGCGGCGGCCAGCGCTTTCTCGGTCAGCTCGGTATGGGCTTTCCGGAACCCGGATCCGTCGCGGCCTTGTTCGTTCAGGATCCCGACGAGGTTGATGACCGCATCGGCCCCGGCAAAGAAATCTTCCAACGTGGCCGGATCGTGCGGGTCGCCCGAGGCAAGGGTGACCTCGGGCAATACCTTCAGATCGCGATGGCGTTCGGGGTGGCGCGTCAGGATGCGCACGGCGACGCCCCGGTCGGTCAGGCGCGCGACGATGTGGCGCCCGACGAAGCCGGTGCCCCCGAGGATGCAAACACTCTTGATCGACATGCTGTGCAGAACCTTTTCCCGGAATCGCTTGACGTGCCTTTCTATACTACCGTGCATCGATCACCGCGACACGCGCCGCATACCGGCGGTGGACCCGACGAGGTGGACCGGCATGGATGAACTGATCAGTGTGAACCCCGCGACGGGGGAGCGCATCGGCGCGTATCCGGTGCTGTCGGCCGGCGCGCTGGAGGCGTCGCTTGCCCGGGCGGAGGCCGGTTTCTCCCGTTGGGCGGCGGTTCCTCTGGGCGAGCGCGTACAGGCGCTGGAGCGCCTGGCGGCGCTGTTGCGGTCGCAGCAGCACGAGCTGGCCCGGCAGGTGACCGCCGAGATGGGCAAGCGCTTCGCCGAGGCGCGCGCGGAGGTCGAGAAATGTGCATTTGCCTGCGATTACTACGCTGCCCAGGGCCCCGGTTTCCTGGCCGACGAGACGGTGGATACGGCCGCCGGGCGTTCGCTGATCGCCTGGCACCCGCTGGGGCCGATCCTGTTGGTGATGCCCTGGAACTTCCCGTACTGGCAGGTGCTGCGGCAGGCCATCCCTGCGACGTTGGCGGGCAACACCGTGCTGTTGAAGCACGCGGCGAACGTGCCCGGCTGCGCGGCCGCGCTCGAGCGAATATTCCGGGAGGCGGGGTACCCCGAGGGCGTATTCGGGAATCTGGCCATCCGCTCCGGCGCGGTCGCCGGGGTGATCGCCGATCCCCGGGTGCGGGGCGTGAGCCTCACCGGGTCCGAGGGCGCCGGGCGCGCGGTCGCATCCGCCGCCGGCAAGGCGTTGAAGAAGACGGTGCTCGAGTTGGGTGGCTCCGATGCCTTCATCGTGCTCGCCGATGCGGACCTCGATGGGACCGTCGAGCAGGCGCTGCGGGCACGCTTTCAGAACAACGGCGAAACCTGCATTGCCGCGAAGCGCTTCATCGTCGAGGCGGCGGTCGCCGACGATTTCGTCGCAGGGCTGCAGGCCGGGATTGAGCGGATGAAGGTCGGCGATCCGATGGCGCAGGACACCGATCTCGGTCCGCTGGCGCGCGCGGATCTCTGTGACGAGCTGCACCGCCAGGTGACCCGCAGCGTGGCGGCCGGCGCGGTCTGCCGCACGGGCGGTCAGCGCCTCGAGCGCCCCGGTTTCTACTATGCGCCGACGCTGCTCGACCGCGTGGTGCCGGGAATGGCTGCGTTCGAAGAGGAGACCTTCGGGCCGGTGGCCGCGGTCACTCGCGCGGCCGATGCGGACGAGGCGGTTCGCCTCGCCAACGCGTCCCGGTACGGGCTCGGCGGCAGCGTGTGGACCCGGGACCGTGCGCGCGGGGAGGCGCTGGCCCGCCGCCTGGAATGCGGCTGCGCGTTCGTGAACGGCATCGTGCGCAGCGACCCACGACTGCCGTTCGGAGGGATCAAGGACTCCGGCTACGGACGCGAGCTCGGGCTGCTCGGCATCCGCGAGTTCGTGAACGCGAAGAGCCTCTGGATCGACTGAAGGTGCGAGCTAGGGGCAACCGCGCACGAAACCGGCCGCCACCCGCGCGCCGGCATGGGTAGCGGCATGGCCGGCTGGCCGGGCGAACCGCCAACGGAACACGCTGCGCGCTTCGGCTTCGGCTTCGGATGGGTGCCCGGCGATCGGAAGCGGAACCGGCGAGCCATGTCGCCGGCTACGCTCAGCCGCCGGTCATCGACATGAAGCGCAGCACCTTCTCGGGCTTTTCGCGGAACTCGTGCCGCTCGGGCTTCAGCGCGATCGCTTCGCGAATCGCGTCGTCGATGTCCGCATCCGAACACCCCGCGCGCAGGCGAGGCCGCAGTTGCAGGCTGTGTTCGTTGCCAAGGCAGGTGTAGATCGTGCCGTCCACCGACAGGCGCACGCGGTTGCAGGTCGCGCAGAAATGCTGCGAGATCGGCGTGATGAACCCGATGTGCAGATCAGTGCCGGCCACCTGCACGTAGCGCGCGGGTCCGCCCCCGGGCATGACCCCGGGCAGCAGGTCGAAGCGGCGCGCGAGACGTGCTTTCAGGTGCTGCAGGTCGACGAAATGCCCGCTGGCCTCGCGCCCGGTGTCGCCCATCGGCATGGTCTCGATGAAGCGCAGCGTGAAACCGTGCTCGAGGCAGAACTCGACCATGTCCTCGGCTTCGCCGTCGTTGATGCCGCCCATCATCACCATGTTGATCTTGATCGGGCGGAAACCCGCCGCCTTCGCGGCCATCAGGCCGTCGAGCACCTTTTCCAGCTTGCCGCCGGTGACCTGCCTGAAGACCCCGGGTTTCAGCGAGTCGAGGCTGACGTTGATGCGCCGAACGCCTGCGTCGTGCAGTGCCCCGGCCTCGCGCGCCAGCCGGGTCGCGTTCGTCGAAAGGGAAATATCGTCGACCCCGGGCAGCGCCGACAGGCGTCGGGCCAGAGCCGGCAGATTCCTGCGCACCAGCGGCTCGCCACCGGTCAGGCGGATCCGCCTTGTGCCCAGCCGCGCGAACGCCGCCATCACCCGCTCGAGTTCGTCGAATGTGAGCCAGTGCCCGGGTTCCTCGAAGTCGCGGAAGCCGCGCGGCATGCAATAGAAGCAACGCAGGTCGCAGCGGTCGGTGACCGAAACCCGCACGTATTCGATCCGGCGGCCGAAGGGGTCTGTCAGCGCGTGATCACTCATGGCATTCAAGAATAGTCGGCATTCTGTGCGACACCAGTTCCCGGAAGAGGTACCACCGTACTTCCCACCCCTACCGGCTCCGGGACGGATCGCGTATAGTCGCGACCGGCTCCCGCCGGAGCGGGGCACGGATTTCTTTTCGCTTCAATGGCATACAGAAGGAGAATGGGATGGCTAAGGTTTTGATCGCCCAGGGCGGGGGCCCGACGGCGGTAATCAATCAGTCGATGGTCGGTGCGGTGCTCGAGTCGCGCAAGTTCAACAACGTCGAGCTGGTCTATGGCGCGTTCCACGGCGTGCGCGGAATCGTCGACGAGGAGTTCCTCGATCTGACCCAGGAAACGACGCACAACCTGGAGATGGTCGCGAACACGCCGTCGTCGGCGCTGGGCTCGACCCGCGACAAGCCCGACCTGAAGTACTGCCAGGAGATCTTCAAGGTCCTGCAGGCGCACGAAATCAACTACTTCTTCTACATCGGCGGCAACGATTCCTCGGACACGGTGCGCATCGTCAGCGAGGAGGCCCGCAAGGCCAACTACCCGCTGCGCAGCGTGCACATCCCGAAGACGATCGACAACGACCTGGTCGAGAACGACCACACTCCCGGATTCCCGTCCGCCGCGCGCTTCGTGGCGCAGGCCTTCATCGGCGCGAACCTCGACAACAACGCGCTTCCGGGCATCTACCTTGCGGTGGTGATGGGGCGGCATGCCGGCTTCCTGACCGCTGCCTCGGCGCTGGGCAAGAAATTCCCGGACGACGGCCCGCACCTGATCTATCTGCCGGAACGCGTGTTCGACGTGGACAAGTTCCTTGCCGACGTCAAGGCGACGATGGACCGCTACGGTCGTTGTGTGATCGCGGTCAGCGAAGGCATCCACGATGCCGACGGGGTGCCGATCGCGGTGAAGCTCGCGAAGGACGTCGAGAAGGACGCCCATGGCAACGTGCAGCTGTCCGGCACCGGCGCGCTGGCCGACATGCTCTGCGACGAGATTCGGACCAAGCTCGGGGTCAAGCGGGTGCGCGGCGATACCTTCGGGTACGTGCAGCGCTCGTTCATCGGCTGCGTATCCGACGTCGACCAGCGCGAGGCGCGGGAAGTCGGCGAGAAGGCGGTCCAGTACGCGATGTGGGGTGACAGCGACGGTTCCGTCGTGATCGACCGTACCGGTTTCTACTCGGTCGACTATCGGCTTGCACCGCTGGAGCTGGTCGCCGGCAAGACCAAGGTGATGCCCGACGAGTTCATCTCCGAGTCCGGCACCGACGTGACCGATGCCTTCCGGCTGTATCTGCGGCCGTTGCTGGGCTCGGGCATGCCCGATGCCTATCGCCTGCGCCAGAACCTGGTGTCGAAGGTGCTGGGGGGCTGAACTCCCCCGGGCGGATCTTGGGGCGACGGGCAGGGTGCCCGCAGCCCCAGGGCCGCGTGGTCGGGCGAGCAGTCGCGGCGGGGCCGCGCACTCCCCCTCCCGGGCCCTCCCCCGCTTGCGGGGGAGGGTTTTCCTTTTAGCCGAGGGCCTTGAAGATTTCGTCGCGGATCGACTCGACCGAGCCGATGCCGGCAATCTTCACGTACTTCGGTGCAGCCGCGTCAGCGCTCTCGGCCCACTTCGAGTAGAACTCGATCAGCGGCTTGGTCTGGCTGTGGTACACGTCGAGGCGCTTGCGCACCGTTTCCTCGTTGTCGTCGTCGCGCTGGATCAGATCCTCGCCGGTGACGTCGTCCTTGCCGTCGACCTTCGGCGGGTTGAACACCACGTGGTAGGTGCGGCCCGATGCCGGGTGCACGCGGCGCCCGCTCATGCGCTTGATGATCTCCTCGTCGGCCACGTCCACCTCGACCACGAAGTCCAGGTTCACGCCCTGTTCCTTCAGTGCCTCGGCCTGCGGGATCGTGCGCGGAAAACCGTCGAACAGGAAGCCGTTGGCGCAGTCGGGCTGCTCGAGTCTTTCCTTGATCAGCCCCAGGATGATGTCGTCCGACACCAGTCCACCTGCGTCCATCACCTTCTTGGCCTCGAGGCCCAACGGCGTCCCGGCCTTCACCGCGGCGCGCAGCATGTCGCCGGTGGAGATCTGCGGGATGTTGTACTTCTCGGTGATGTACTGGGCCTGCGTGCCTTTGCCGGCACCGGGGGCGCCCAACAGAATCAGTCGCATGAGTTCGCTCCTTCAGCGGGTGGTGAATATGGTATGGTTCCGGGCCCGTTCGGCCCGGCGCACTGCGGGGCGGTACAGTACAGGGTCTGCAGTGGCAGGCACAAGGCTCACGTGCGCAACGGCCAGACGAGCGCCGCCGTTCGCGCCCCTAGCACGAGGTTGCGACCCGATCCATGCAAGCAGGTCCACGCGAAATCACCACCCCGTTCCGCCCGATCCCGCTGGAAATTCCGGAGGGGATGAAACCCAACGAGTTCTTCAACAGCACCGAGAACCTGGCGGATCTGGTGCACAACAACGGCCTGCTTGCGAATCCGGAAAACCTGCTGCTCTACCGCAAGGCGCTGGGGCACAGCAACGAGTTCGATTGCTCGATCATCTACAACACCTCGAAGGTGATTCTGGATCCGCTCGGCCGCCCGGTGCGGCGCACCCAGGTGCTGGGCCCGGTGCGGCATGTCTGGAACCGGATGAACGGGGTCCTGATCGGGTACATGTTGGAGCGGTACCCGGACCCGGCGGATGCGCTGGTGCTGGCTGGTGAGGCGAGTCTGGATGCGACCTGGCCGCTGACCGCGCCCGGGGTGCCGAGCATCCGGATGCTGCACAACCATTTCATCGTGTTCCCGATGGACGAACTGCGGCAGGCACGGCTCGCCGACCCCTCGAACCCCAACCTGACCGACGGTGGTCAGCACAGCCTGTTCCAGCAGTACATGCGCGATGTCTATCGTGAATTCTTCACCCGGGCGCTGGAGCTGGAGATCCTGAAGCCGGCCGCGGACGAACATGCGCGGCTTGACCTGACCGGGTATCCGCAGGGGCTTCCGAGCTGGGAGATCCAGGGCGGCGCCGAGGCATTGCAGGACATCCGCTTCTGGCGCGAGTACGACGCGATCCTGAAGGGCTTTCTCGACTTCTACCGCACGTTTTTCTCGCAGGTCTCGACCCGCAACGCGCCGATGCCCGCGGACGTGCATTTCCCGCATCATGTCGAGGAAGTGCTGCTGTTCAACAACGACTTCCTGAAGACCGCAAAGAAGGTCCGCGACCGCTGCATCCACGACGCGCGCTACGCCAACGCGATCCGCTGGCAGCCGGCGTTCAAGCAGCTGATCTACCGCAACGACGACGGCCGGCTGATCGTGACCATCAGCCAGAACTCGATCGGCAACGCGATCACCGAGCTGCTGGGCGTGGTGGTCAACCGGGTACCGGACGCCGCGGCCTACGAGCGCAGCGAGCCGGCGCTGATCGAGAAACTGCTCGAGGTGCGCCGGCGCCTGATCGAGGCCGACCTCGGCGACGGCATCGCCACGGACTACTGGCCGGCCAAGTAGCCTGGCGGCCCGGATCTGCGCTGTGCCGGCGCAGGGCGCGGGGCGGAGTTATACTGACCACAGGATACCGGTTCCCCTGGGGCGGCCTGATGACGGACGTGGTACTGGAACATCTGAAGGCGATCCGCACGAAGCTCGACGATCACGGTGAACGGCTCAGCCGGATCGAGACCCGGCTGTCGTCGATCGAACAGACCATCGGCAGTCTGTACGCGTTGTCGGGCAGCGACCGGGAAGCGGCGCACTCGCTGACCCGGCGCATCGAGCGCATCGAACAGCGGCTCGAACTGATCGATCGTTGAAGTCCGGGGTGCCCCAGGAATGGGGAGATCCCTTGGCGCCGGCGTTCAAGCAGCGGATCTACCGCAACGACGACGGCCGGCTGATCGCGACCATCAACCAGGACTCGATCGGCGACGGCATCGCCACCGACTACTGGCCCGCGGGGTAGCGCGGGCCAGGAAGCATTGGAAATGCGCGCCTGCCCCCGCCTCCAGACAGGGTCAGGCGACCGACTGGTAGTAAAGGTTCTGCGGGTGGTTCGCTTGGGCGAAGAAGAACCAGCGCTCGGCGAGCAACCCCAGATACTGCACCGCGAACGCGGCGGCCAGCACGGGGGTCGCGTCTACCGTCATCAGCGTAGCGAGCGCCAGCAGCAGCACCGGGATCGCGAACACGCCGATCAGGAACGCCCATTTCATTGCGCGTACGAAGCCGGCGGAGCGGTGGTGGAAGAACTCGCGGGTGTTGAACGAACCGCCCATGAAGCCCTGCGACTTCTGCACGATATGCGGGTGCTTGACGCCGATCGCGGTCTGCAGCGACGAGATCGGCTTGATCCGGGCGTTGCGGATCAGCGAGGCGGTGCGGCTGACCAGCGCGAGCAGCGTCAGGATGATCGCCCAGCCGGCGAGGAAGGACACCAGGTCAGTCTGGGCCCAGGCGGCGTAGGCGGCGGCCAGCGTGAAGCCCGACGCGCCACCCAGCAGCGTGTAGTTCACCACGGTCAGCGGCGAATGCCATTCCTGCAGGAACTTCACCGCCGCGTAGATCATCGCGGTGCTCAGAAACAGCGCGAACGCGAGCAATGCACCGAGGGCGCCGAGCAGCACCGTGGCCAGCACGTTGTACCCGCCGGGTAGCGTGCCCAGCGACGGGTTGAAGCCGGTCCAGTGCGCGAGCCCGTACAGGAACACGACGGCCATGAACGCCGGCAGCACGATCACCTCGCGCGACAGCCACGAGGTGCGCCATTTGGTCGCCGTGCGCCATGCGCGCTCCGGGCGCCCGAGATGAAAGAACGACGCGAACAGACCCAGCAGCAGCAGCGCCAGCGCCAGCAGGCTGCCATGAGCGTAGAACTCCGGTCCCTGACTGGGCACGAGCTCCAGCAGGCCGTAGGACTCGACCGTAAACAGCGCCAGGAACAGTCCCTGGCCGGCGCCGATCAAGGTGGTGAGGAAGATGACCGAGAAGGCAGGATGCATGATCAGTTCGTCCGTGGTTACCAGCTGGTGACGTCGTCGAGCGAGGGTTCGTCGCGCCCGGGCTTCGGAAGCTTGCTGTCGATCTTCAGCGGGTTGTCGGCGCGCTCGAGTTCATCCTCGCGCACGGTGATTCGCGTCTTGTGCCGCGGCAGGTAGTGGTTCGCCGGCTTGGTGCCCCATTCCGGCATCAACTGGTACCCGCCGTTCTCGCGGATCGCCTGCGACACTTCGGAATCCGGGTCGTGGATGTCGCCGAACAGGCGTGCGTGAGTCGGGCAGGCGCGCACGCAGGCCGGCTTGCGATCCCACTCGGGCAGCGCGTCGTCGTAGATCCGGTCGACGCACAAGGTGCATTTGGTCATCACCTTGCGCTGGGCGTCGACCTCGCGCACGCCGTAGGGGCAGGCCCAGGAGCAGTACTTGCAGCCGATGCACTTGTCGTAGTCGACCAGCACGATGCCGTCCTCCTTGCGCTTGTACGAGGCGCCGGTCGGGCAGACCGGAACGCAGGGCGGCTCCTCGCAGTGCAGGCAGGACTTCGGGAAATGCACGGTCTCGGTGTTCGGGTACTCGCCCACCTCGAAGGTCTGCACCCGGTTGAAGAAGGTGCCGGTCGGGTCGGCGGCGTAGGGGTTCAGATCCACCAGCGGGCCGGCGTCGCCCGAGGTATTCCACTCCTTGCAGCTGGTGACGCAGGCATGGCAGCCGACGCAGACGTTCAGGTCGATGACCAATGCGAGCTGGGTCATTTCTTGCCTCCTTTGCCGGCCAGGAAGTTCCACACGCGCGGCCTTTTCGGCTGGCCCGGGTAGGGTTTCAATGCCGCGAACTGCGGTGCGGTCACCTCGGGTTCGTCGGCGCCGGCCTTGTAGATGCGCACGCGCACGTCGTACCACGACGCCTGTCCGGTGACCGGGTCGGAGTTGGAGATCGGGCCGTTCGCGCCCGGCAGTTCCTCGGAGATCAGGTGGTTCAGCAGGAAGCCCTTGCGCGCCTCGTTCGACCGGGGTGCGAGATTCCAGGCGCCGGCCGCCTTGCCGATCGCGTTCCAGGTCCAGACGGTTCCCGGTTCGACCGCCTCGGAATGCTTGGCCATGCAGCGCACCTTGCCCCACTGGCTCTCGACCCAGATCCAGTCGTCGTCCTCGATGCCGGCGGCCTTCGCGGTACGGGTGTTCACGAACAGCAGGTTGTGGGCGTGAATCTGGCGCAGCCAGGCGTTCTGCGAATCCCAGGAGTGGTACATCGCCATCGGCCGCTGGGTGATCGCCGCCAGCGGGTAGGCGTGCTTGTCGGTGGCCTGGCATTCCAGCGGATCGTAGAAGAACGGCAGCGGGTCGAAATAGGTCTCGACGCGATCGGCGAGGTGTGCGGGCGGGCGCTTCGACGGCCCCTTGCCCTGCGCCGCGGCGCGGAACTTCATCAGCACCTCGGAATAGAGGTGGATCAGGATCGGCTCGGCGTAGCGGGTGATGCGGTTGCGCTGGGACCATTCGAGGTAGCCCTTGTTCCAGTTGCGCATGTACTGGTAGCTCCGGGGGAGCTCGCAATGGAACACGCAGTTGTTCTTCGCGTACATCTCCCACTGGTTCGGGTTCGGCTCGCCGCGCATGAACTTCTCGCCGCCCTTGCCGCGCCAGCCGGCGAGGAAGCCGATTCCGGAGCCCGGTTCGGTCTCGTGGTTCACGATGAAGTCCGGGTAGTCGCGGTACTTGCGCGTGCCGTCGGCGGTCACGAACGCGGGCAGCTTCAGGCGCGAGCCCAGTTCGATCAGCACCTCCTGGAACGGCTTGCACTGGCCGGTCGGCGGCACCACCGGGATGCGCACCGAGTCCACCGGCCCGTCGTACTCGGAGATCGGCCGGTCGAGCATCGACATCACGTCGTGGCGCTCGAGGTAGGTGGTGTCCGGCAGGACCAGGTCGGCGAAGGCGGTCATCTCGGACTGGAACGCGTCGGCGACGACCAGGAACGGAATCTTGTACTCGCCGTTCTCGTCCTTGTCGTTCAGCATCTTGCGGACCTCGACGGTGTTCATCGTCGAATTCCAGGCCATGTTGGCCATGAAGATCAGCAGGGTGTCGATCGGGTAGGGGTCGCCGCGCCAGGCGTTGGTGATCACGTTGTGCATCATGCCGTGCACCGCCAGCGGGTACTCCCAAGAGAACGCCTTGTCGATGCGCACCGGCCCGCCCTGTTCGTCGACGAACAGATCGTCCGGATCGGCCGGCCAGCCGAGCACCATGCCGTCCAGCGGCTGCCCGGGGCGGATTCCCTCCGGCCCCTTCGGCGTGCGCGCGCAGGGCGGGATCGGACGCGGGAACGGCGCCTTGTGGCGGAAACCGCCGGGGCGGTCGATGGTGCCGAGCAGCGACATCAGGATCGCGAGCGCCCGGATCGAATGGAAGCCGTTCGAATGCGCGGCGAGCCCGCGCATCGCGTGGAACGACACCGGGTTGCCGGTCACGCTCTCGTGCTCGATGCCCCAGGAGTCGGTCCAGGCGATCGGCAGCTCGATGCGCTGGTCGCGCGCGGTCACGCCCATTTCGTGGGCGAGGCGGCGGATCGTGTCGGCGGGAATACCGGTGATGCGCGCGGCCCAATCCGGCGTGTACTCCTGCACGCGCTCCTGCAGCAGCTGGAACGCCGGCTTTGCCGAGGTGCCGTCGTGCAGCTGGAACTCGCCGAGCAGGTAGGGGTCGGCGTCGGGGCTGTGGGTGACCACCGGGCGGTCGGTACGGCGGTCCCACCAGAGCTTGTCCTGCGGGTCGTAGCAGCCGTCGTCGGGGGGCACCTCGGCGCGCAGGAACATCCCGAATTCGTCGTTTTCGGAGTCAACGTTCACCAACTGCCCGGCGTTGCTGTAGCGCACCAGGAAGTCGCGGTCGTACAGGCCCTTCGCGATGATTTCGTGGATGATCGCCAGCAGCAGCGCGCCGTCGGTTCCCGGGCGGATCGGCACCCATTCGTCGGCGATCGCCGAGTAGCCGGTGCGCACCGGGTTGATCGAGATGAAACGCCCGCCCTCGCGCTTGAACTTGGAGATCGCGACCTTCAGCGGATTGGAGTGATGATCCTCGGCAGTGCCGAGCATCACGAACAGCTTCGAGCGCTCGAGGTCGGGACCGCCGAACTCCCAGAACGAGCCCCCGATGGTGTAGATCATTCCCGCGGCCATGTTCACCGAGCAGAAGCCGCCGTGCGCGGCATAGTTCGGCGTGCCGAACTGCTTCGCGAACAGGCCGGTCAGCGCCTGCATCTGATCGCGGCCGGTGAACAGCGCGAACTTCTTCGGGTCGGTTTCCCGAAGCCGGCCCAGGCGTTCCTCGAGCATCGTGAAGGCTTCGTCCCAGGAGATCGGCTCGAAATCGCCGGCGCCGCGCTCGGCGCCCGCGCGCCGGCGCAGCGGTTGCGTCAGCCGCGCGGGCGAGTACTGTTTCATGATCCCCGACGAGCCCTTGGCGCAGATCACCCCGCGGTTGATCGGATGGTCGGGGTTGCCGTCGATGTAGCGCACCTCCCCATCGCGCAGGTGCACGCGGATCCCGCAGCGGCACGCACACATGTAACAGGTGGTATTTTTTACTTCCTGCGAGGGGGTCTGTGGCATGATGGATAGCGCCTTGAATGATCAGTAAATCACGATATACTCCGGGGAGTATGCGCGAGCAAGGATGGCTCCGACAAGGCAATTATTTTTATCCATCCATAAGCACCCAAGGAATGTGGACATGGCTGAGCCGATCGCCGTCAGCAACCGACACCAGCGTCATCCCAGGATCCTGCTCGATGGCTGGCCGCGACTGCCTGCGCGGGCAGTCGCGGCGCCTGGGTTCGAGGTGTCGGGTGCGCATGATCGCAAGCGGGTCGGGGCATGAAGATCTGCATCGTATCGGACAGCCACGACCGCGGCCCGATGCTGGCACGGGCGATCGAGGCCGCTGCCGCCGAGGGTGCGGAGGCGGTGGTCCACTGCGGCGATCTGATCGGCGGCAATACGCTGAGGGCTTCGCTGAAACTGGGCCTTCCGATCCACGCGGTGCACGGCAACAACCTCGGCGATCCGGTCGCGATTTCGCGCATCGCGCATCAATCCAACGGCCTGCTGACGTATTACGGACATGACGGCATTCTGACGCTGGGCGGCCGGCGCATTTTCGTGACCCACTATCCCCACTATGCCCACGCGATGGCCTGCACCGGCGAATACGACCTCGTGTGTTGCGGGCACAGTCATGAGCCCGAAATCCGGCAGCAGCCGCATGTGCAAAACGGCTCGACCTGGGTCGTGAATCCCGGCACCGTGGCCGGTCTGGGCGCTCCGGAGGCCACCTGGGCACTGGGAGATCTCGACCGCATGGCGTTCGAGATCCGGCCGACGCCCGCGGTGGAGAGCGCCGAGGTCTGAGTTCGGGTTCGCCGAATCCCACGAGTCCGCCGACCTCGGGCACAATCGGCGGACGGTCCGGCGGGGAGGCGGCATGCGAAGCCTGTGTTTCCGGCCCGGAGGCGGTTGGGATTCGGGCCCAGACGCCTGTCGGATCGCGACACCCTGCCGGGCGAGTTCAGTGCTTTGCAATCACGTGACAAGAAGGCATCATGGGGCCAGAATCCAGATCGCGGTAGTGTGTTTTTCCGAAGAGCGGGGCGCCTGCGGCGCGCGGGTTTCCCGCGCTCGGGAGCGGCCGCCGGATCGGGGCCGCGATTCTCGAACAGCTCGCTGGCCAGGCCACGAAGGAGTCACGATGACGAGCGACAGCCCGCACAAGCCCTTGCCATCGCACAAGGCCCCGCCCGGGACCCTGCTGCAGCAGCCCACCGAGGCTCCGCCGCTGGTGACGGTCTCGTCCTCGGCGCTGTGTGTGATGACCGATTTCCGCAAGGTGCCGGTCGCGACCATCGGGCCGACTGCGACGCTGACCGAGGCGACCGAGGCGATGATCAAGCGCGGCGTTCGCCTGCTCCTGGTGATCGACGATACGGAAAACGTGATCGGCCTGATTACCGCTCGCGATACCCAGGGCGAGAGGCCGATCCAGCTGATCCATGAACACGGGGGGCGGTACAGCGATCTGCAGGTGCGCGACCTGATGGCACCCGTGGACGCCATCGACCTGCTCGACATGTCCCGGGTGATGCGGGCCGAGGTCGGCGACATCGTCGCAACGCTGAAGAACTGGGGGCGCCAGCACGCGCTGGTGGGCGAGACCGATCCGAAAACCGGAGCCAACCGCATCCGCGGCATATTCTCGGCGACCCAGATCGGTCGTCAGCTCGGTCTACCGGTCCAGACCTTCGACGTCGCCCGGACCTTCGCCGAGATCCAGGCAGCCCTGTCGCGGGAGTATTGAATCGGGCGTCCCGCGCTTTCGGCTCTGACCGTCGCGCCGGGTGGGTGCCTACGATGTGAATGCTGCGTCACGGAAGGGCACGGTCCACACCGAAACGTTGGGTAAAGCACCGTCTCCGTGTGTTGCCGTGCGCCTCCGTGGCTGGTGGTCATGCATCGGGATCCCTGGCGCCCCGAGCATGACCGTCAACCGAAGCCTATTGCTTCTGCTGCAGCCCCTGGTAGTAGTCCATCAGGATCTGCGCGACTTCGGGCCGGGAGAACTCCGGCGGCGGCGCCTCGCCGCGGCCCAGCATCTCGCGGACCTTGGTGCCGGACAGGAGCACGAAGTCCTCCTTGGTGTGGTCGGGCACGTCACGCATCATCACGACGCGGTTGAGTTTCTTGGAATACGCGGTGTGGTCGGCGCGGAAGATTTCGATCTCGAGGGCGTCCGGAGGTACATCGGTATCGAAGATCGTCTGGGCGTCGAATGCACCGTAGTAGTCGCCAACGCCGGCGTGGTCGCGCCCGATGATGAAGTGGGTCGCTCCCATGTTCTGCCGGAACAGCGCGTGCAGAACCGCCTCGCGGGGGCCGGCATACAGCATGTCGAAACCGTAGCCGGTAATCATCACCGTGTTCGGGGGGAAGTAGAGCTCGGCCATCTTACGGATCGCGGCGTCGCGCACTGGCGCCGGGATGTCGCCGGGCTTCAGCTTGCCCAGCAGCATGTGAATCACCACGCCGTCGGCGTCGAGCTGGTCCATCGCCATCCGGCACAGCTCTTCGTGCGCGCGGTGCATCGGGTTGCGGGTCTGGAACGCGACCACCTTCTTCCAGCCGCGCTCGGTGATCTCGTTGCGGATCTCGACGGCGGTGCGGAAGGTGTCCGGGAAGTCGTCCTGGAAATAGGAGAAATGCAGCACTTCGATCGGGCCGGAGACACAGACGCGACCGACGCTGTTGAAGGCGGCGACGCCGGGATGTTCGCGGTCGGTGGTGCCGTAGACCTTCTCGGTGATGGCTTCCATCTGTTCGGGGGTGAACTCCTCGATCGCCTCGACCTCCTGGATCGCGAGGATCGGGTTCCCTTCCATGTTGGGGTCGCGCAATGCGATGCGCTTGGCGCCCCGGATCGCGTCGGCGTTCTCCAGCAGGTTGACTACTGGCACCGGAAAGAACAGACCGCTGGTGGTCCGCATGTTTTCGGCGCAGCCCATCGCGTCGGCGACGTTCATGAAGCCGGTCAGAGGCGTGAAGTAGCCGCCCCCCATCATGACCGCGTTACCGGCGGCAGCGGAGCTGATCATGACCGAAGGGAGGGTCTCGGCCTCCTGCATCAGGGCATGGTGCCGTTCGGTGTCGTAGACAAAGAGGGGCTTCAGGGTTTCCGCGCCGTGTGGCTTGATCATGGGACTCTATCTCCTGCCGACTATGGACATTGAAGTTGCGTGAATCAGCGGCGCTGCCGTTGCGTGGCGACCAGGTCGCCGAGCGCGCGGGGCCTGCGCCGGGACAAGCGGCGGTAACGTAGCACAAGATGGAACATAACGGGCCAGGGATTGCAACGCGTTCCCCGGTGTTCGCTTCGTCTGCCGATGCTTCACCGACTACCGGTCCGGCCACGGATTCGCTGCCGCCCTCGCTCGGGCACCCGCCGATTCCGCCGTGAACTCTCATGGCCCGAGTGGCCACCCCCGATGATGAAAGAGGCGTAGGGCGGAAGAGGCCGAAGGCCGTCATCCGCCATCCGGCGCTGGGGTGCCCCCCCGGCTCTTGGGCGGCATAAACGCCGTGTGGCGGATGACGCTGCGCTATTCCGCCCTACGGGACTCTGGCACCCGCCGATTCCGCCGTGAACGAGCGCTGGGCCGGCGCCGCGAAGCAAGGCCGCTGGCGGGGCTGGGTCCGGGCTTCTCCGGTTTCGGGCCAGACTCCGGGCAGCGCAAGCCACGGTTTCGCATCCGAAGGCCCCGCGCATGCGCCACATACGGGCATGCGCCATATAGATGTGTCTGCATGGCGGTGGGCCGACGGTCGAGTCCCGCGACGATTCGCAGCGTTCTTCAGCGAGCACCGCGCCGGACTACGTGCCCGCCCGGGGTGCGTGATTGCACGCTCGCCCGCCCGGTTCCGCGGCGTTCGGCGGGATTCGCGCAGGACGCGAACCGAGGCTCCACCACCCGAATCGACCGCCTATAAGCGCCGCTTATGGTAATCCAAGTAAGTTTGATTTGATTCGGAAATTGGAATGCAACAGACTCCGTGCGCCATTTCGACACACCGAGGAGACCCGAGCCCGTGATCACAAGCAACCCCTTCGCCGAACTCGCCGCAGTCATTCCACCGGCCGTAATGCAGGTGTACGTCGTGCTTATGGTCGTCCTGGTAGTCGCCGGCACGATTCTCGACATGATGCACAAGAAGAGTGCCAAGTACTTCTTTGAAAACGCAAAGAAGGCCCAGCAGAACGCGACCCGCAGCGTGGGTGGTGGCGAGAAGGTCGGCATCGCAGTCAAGACGCTCGCCAACGAGGTTCTGACCTCCGGTGAGTTCGCGAATCCGCAGCGCCGCATGTCGCATCTGCTGACGATGTACGGCTTCATCATCTTTGCTGTCTTCACCGCAATTCTGATCTTCGCCTATCCGGCCGCGACGGATGCCCCCGCCATCCTGCCGCTGCTGTGGCACCTGGGTGCATTGATGCTGGCCGTTGGTGGCTACTGGTTCTGGTTCGTCATCCGCGTCGATGTCTCCGCCGAGGGTAATCCCTGGTACCGCGTGGAACGCGCCGACCTGTTTATCCTCTCGCTGCTCGCGACCGCGACCTTCGCGATCCTGTGGTCGCTGACCCAGGGTGCCGGTGCGATTGGCTGGCTGTTCTTCGTGTTGTTCCTTGCGGCCACGACCACGCTGTTCGCCACGGTGTACTGGTCCAAGTTCGCGCACATGTTCTTCAAGCCGGCCGCGGCATACCAGAAGCGCCTGACCCGCGCCGACGGTTCCGCCGAAAACCTGCCGACCCTGACCCGCGACGATCCCGAGCAGCAGCAGCGGCATTCGATGGAACTGCTGCGCGATGCTCCGATGGACATGGGGCTTGGCATCAAGCGCGAAGCACCTAACCACTACTGAGTCATTCAGCTGATCAACCGCATTCTGATCGAGGATTTCCATGCCAACTTTCGTATACATGACCCGTTGCGACGGCTGTGGGCACTGCGTTGATATCTGCCCGTCCGATATCATGCACATCGACAAGACCTATCGCCGCGCCTACAACATCGAACCCAACATGTGTTGGGAATGCTTCTCCTGCGTCAAGGCTTGCCCGCACCATGCCATCGACGTGCGCGGCTACGCCGACTTTGCCCCGCTTGGGCACAGCGTGCGCGTGGATCGCGACGAGGAGCGCGGCACCATCGCCTGGAGAATCAAGTTCCGGGACGGGCGGGAAAAGAACTTCCTGTCGCCGATCACGACCAAGCCCTGGGGCAAGCACATTCCGAAACTTTCGGACGTGCCGGGGCCGGACAAGTCCGCTCGCGATAGCCAGTTGCTGTTCAATGAGCCCAAGTACATCCGGATGGATGACGGGGATCTGTATTCGCTGGAAACCGCCGGCCTTAAGCTGAAAGAAGGGGTGTATTACTAATGGCCTACAAGACTATCGTCGAAGACAACATCGACATCCTGGTCTGTGGCGCCGGCCTGGGCGGCACGGGCGCAGCCTTTGAAGCCAGGTACTGGGGGCAGGACAAGAAGATCATCATCGCCGAAAAGGCCAATATCGATCGGTCCGGCGCGGTCGCCCAGGGGCTGTACGCGATCAACTGCTACATGGGAACCCGCTGGGGCGAGAACAACCCCGAGGACCACGTTCGCTACGCCCGCATCGACCTGATGGGTATGGTGCGCGAAGATCTGCTGTTCGACATGGCGCGCCACGTCGACTCCGCGGTGCACCAGTTCGAGGAATGGGGCCTGCCGCTGATGCGCGATCCCAAGACGGGTGCCTATCAGCGCGAAGGGCGCTGGCAGATCATGATTCACGGCGAGTCCTACAAGCCGATCGTCGCCGAGGCTGCGAAGAAGTCCGCGGACCAGGTCTACAACCGGATCTGCGTTACGCACCTGCTGATGGACGAATCCAAGGAAAACCGTGTCGCCGGCGCCGTTGGCTTCAACGTGCGCACCGGGAACTACCACGTGTTCAAGTCGAAGGCGGTGATCGTCGGTGCCGGTGGCGCATCCATGATCTTCAAGCCGCGTTCGGTCGGTGAGGGTGCCGGTCGCGTATGGTATGCGCCGTGGTCGTCGGGCTCTGCCTATGGGCTGCTGATCAACGCCGGCGCCAAGATGACCCAGATGGAAAACCGCATCGTGCTGGCGCGCTTCAAGGACGGCTACGGCCCGGTGGGCGCGTACTTCCTGCACCTGAAGACCTACACGCAGAATGGTTTGGGTGAAGAGTACGAGTCCAAGTGGTGGCCCGAGCTGCAGGAAATGGTCGGCAAGGAATACCTGGATCCGGAAGTGTCGCACCGGACGCATCGCCCGATCCCGACCTGCCTGCGTAACCATGCGTTCATCAGCGAAGTGAACGCGGGTCGTGGCCCGATTCACATGATCACGATGGAAGCCTTCCAGGATCCGCATCTCGAAGAAGTGGGCTGGGAGAACTTCCTTGGAATGACCGTTGGCCAGGCCGTGCTGTGGGCGGCGACCGACGTCGATCCGAAGAACGAAAACCCCGAGCTGACCACGTCGGAACCGTACGTGATGGGTTCTCACGCCACCGGTTGTGGCGCGTGGTGCTCCGGGCCCGAGGACGTGTCGCCCCCCGAGTATTTCTGGGGCTACAACCGCATGACCAGCGTGGAAGGCCTGTTCGGCGCTGGCGACGCGGTGGGCGGCACCCCGCACGCGTTCTCGTCCGGCTCGTTCACCGAAGGGCGTCTGGCCGCGAAGGCTGCGTGCAAGTACATCGATGACGGCAAGGCGCAGGGCATCCGGGTCTCCGA